>JAYVRN010000001.1:0-9377 GCA_043776275.1 Myxococcales bacterium
CGCGGGCAGGGGCGCAGCACGCTGTCGAAGGTCAAGCTCACGTATCACTCGATGGCCGAGGACGTGATCGCGGTGATGGACAAGCTCGCGATCAAGAAGGCTGCGATGGTGGGCTGGTCGGATGGCGGCGAGATCGCGCTCGATCTCGCGATCCACGAGCCCGCCCGCGTCAGCAAGATGTTCATCGTCGGGTCGAACTACGACGCGAACGGCAGCAAGCCGCGCGGTGGCTCGTCGTCGGCGACGTTCCAGGCGTACGCCGCCAAGTGCAAGGCCGATCACGGCAAGCTGTCGGCCAAGCCGAAGTCGTTCGAAGCGTTGATCGATGCGCTGCTCCCGGTGTGGCGAAACCCGGCCGGGTTCACCAAGGCGCAGCTGAAGGCGATCCAGGCGCCCAGCATCATCGCGCTGGGCGATCACGATGAGATCATCGTCCTCGATCAGGTGCGCGAGATGGCGAAGCTCATCCCGAACGGCCATGCGACGGTGTTCAAGGACGCGAGCCACTTCGTGATGTGGCAGGACCCCGAGAGCTTCAACAAGGCGCTCGTCGAGTTCCTGACCGCGACGAAGTGATCGAGTAGAGTTGGCGCGATGCCCGAGTCGGGTGACCTGGTCGGGCCCTACCGGCTCGTGTCCCAGCTCGGCAAGGGAGCGATGGGAGAGGTGTGGCGCGCCCGCGACGAGCGCCTCGATCGCTACGTCGCACTCAAGGTGATCCCGGCCGACCTCGCGGGCGATGTGGAGCGGCGCGCACGGATGCTGCGCGAGGCTCGCGCGGCCGCGGCGATCCGCCATCACAACGTGGTCACGCTATTCGATGTCGTGAGCCACCAGGGCGACGACATCCTCGTCATGGAGCTCGTCGAGGGCCGCACGCTGTCCGAGACCCTGCGCAAGGACGGCGCGCCGACCCTCGAGGTCGCGCTGCGCTGGATCGAGGGCGTGGCCGATGCGCTGGTCGCCGCCCACGCGCGCGGGATCCTCCATCGCGACATCAAGGCCGCGAACATCATGGTCACGCCCGACGGCGTGAAGGTCCTCGATTTCGGGCTCGCCAAGCTACTGGGCGACGACGGCGCGGAGGGGACCACCAGCCTCACGCCGGCGGTCCCCTCGTCGAAGATCGCGCTCGACGAGACCATGCCCAGCGAGTCTGCCCCGCTCCGGGTGCAGGCGGTTTCGTCGCCTGCTTCGTCGCCTGTTTCGTCGTCTGCGCGCACCGCCGCGGCCAGCATGGACATCGTGAGCTATCAGACCCACGCGGGGCAGCTGATCGGGACCCCGCTGTACATGGCCCCCGAGCAGATCGATGGCGCCTCGCCCGACGAGCGCAGCGAGGTGTTCTCCGTCGGTGTGCTCGCGCACGAGATCCTCACCGGCAAGCCGCCGTACACCGCGACCTCGATGGCGGAGCTGTTCCACCAGATCAAGTCGGACCCGGCACCCGAGCTGGCCGGCATCCCCGATCCGATCGCGGACATCGTCCGGCGCGCCCTCGCGAAGGCGCCCGAGGCGAGGTACCCCACGATGGAAGCGCTGCGCACAGCGGTGGCCGCGGAGCGTGCGCGCCGGTTCGCGCCACCCGCCCGGCGCTGGCCGCTCGCCGTGGCGTTGGGCCTGCTGGTGGCAGGTGCGGGTGTGGGCGTGTGGTGGTGGCGCGCTCATCGCCCAGCGCCGATCGGCCCCGGGGACGAGCTCGTCAAGCGTGCGCTCGACGAATACGACGTGTTCTACAACGACAAGGCGCTGTCCTCGCTCCGCGCCGCGCTCGCGACCGCGCCGGATCACCCGCGCGCGAACGCGTACATGATCCTGTTCGGAGGCGCACCGCAGGCTGATCGTGAGGCGGCGATCGCCGGTGCTCGCCGTGCCCTCCCCGCGACCGAGGAGCACAGCAAAGATCGCGCGCTCGTCGATGCCGCGATCACGTACACGCAGCAAGGCGCTCCGGCCGCGCGCGCGGCGCTCACGGGTGCCGGTGCTCCGAGCGAGCGCGAGCTCGCGTTCTGGGCCGCGGAGCTGTCGTACCGCTCGGGCAACTACGCGGGAGCCGGCGACGAGTACAAGACCCTCCTGGCGGACGCGGCCCCGTCGCTGCGCGGTCGGATCTACGATCACTACTCGTCCGTGCTCCTGTACCTCGATGATCCGGTCGAGGCGCTGCGGATCGGCAAGATGTATCGCGAGGCGTTCCCTGGCGAGGCAGATGCCGTGGGCGTCTACGCCACGACGCTCGCCGCCGCCGGCAAGTCCGCCGAGGCGATCGTCGCTGCCGAGGAGGCGCTGCGCCTCGCCGAAGGAGAGGACACCCTCGCCGGCCTCGCCAAGGTGCTCGCCCTCGCCGGCGAGCGGACCCGCGCCAAGGAGCTCTACCAGCGCTCGCTCGAGCGCGCGGGTGCGAGTCGCCGCCCGGTGCGTCGCGCGGCCCTCGCTCTCCTGCAGTGGATGGACGGCGAGCTCGACGCCGCCAAGGCCACGGTCGCCCCGTGCCTGACCGGCGGAGATGCCCAGGCGCGCGAGCGCGGCGCGTGCCTGTTCGTCGCCGGGATCCTCGAGCCCGGCCGCGCCACCGAGATCGCCGCACAGCTCGAAGCGCTCGCCGCCGAGGCCACGCCGATCAAGCCCGCGTATGGCGCACCGCTCTCGCTCGCCGGCCTGGTCCGTGCGCGGGCGACGTTCTTCGCCGGTGGCTGCGTGCTGCCTCCCGGCCCGGAGGCCACGGCCGATCCGAAGCTCGATGTGGCGTATACGGCGCCACTCGATTTCTACGCCGCGTATCACGTCCCGTTCTTCGCGACCTGGGCGGTGTGCGAGCGCGCGGCACTCATGGCCGCCGCGGGAGATCGCGCGGGCGCGGCGACCTTGCTCGAGGGCGTGGCGGCGAAGGCGCCGAACCGCAGCTGGCTCGTGGACGCCGCGAAGCGCTACCGCTGAGCTGCGTGGCCTGGCGTGGTGCGGGTGCGGCGGGCTCGTCGACTTTCCCGCTGGGCGTGCGCTCAGCGCGTGTCTTCCTCGAACGTCCGCGCGAGGCGCCAGCCATCGACGATCGCGGCGACCGTCGTGAACCCGAGCCCGACGCGCTCGCGGAGGCCCTGCGCGAGCAGCAGCTTCTGGCCGATCTGTCGTAGCCGGGCCGGGTGCACGCCGCGCAGCACGTCGTCGGTGGTGGGCAACACCGCGGAGCCGAGGCCGACGTTCGGCGAGCCGGTACGGCCGTGGGCGAGGTTGTCGGTCATCGCGAGCACGGCCTGGATCGCACGCGCGATCCGCCACTCGCTTGCACGCGCGTGGACGGTGTGGCGCTCGGCCTCGGTCAGCCGATGCCAGAGGCGCGAGACATCGACATAGTTGATCGCGGGGACGGCGAGCTCGTGGCGTGCGACGTGCGTGGCGCAGATCAACAACTCGTCCACGCGCTCGAGCCTGCGGGCGCCGATCGCTGGATCGAGCATGGACCTGGCCCACACGTCCTCGATCGAGATCCGCGTCCGGTGTGGCTGCACGATGTTGCGATGGAGCTCCACCATCATGTCCCCGCGGAGGAACACGACGGCGTGATAGTAGTTCGAGAGCTTGCGATCGAAGCCCACGCGCCGAAACCCGAGCGCGCGCATGCAGCGGATCGCCTCGGGGAGCTGGGCCTTTCGGACCAGCACGTCCATGTCGTTCATCGGGCGCTCGGCCGGGTCGGGATAGATCGTTCCGACGAACGCGCAGCCCTTGATCAGCGCGATCTCGATGCCGTGGGCGGCGAACCGCGTGACCACCTCGAGCAGCGTGCGCCGGCGGCGATCGGCGACGATCAGCGTGGCGGCATAGTCGTTGCGGGTCGCGGCGTGACCGCGCCGGTAGGCGATCGGCGCGAGCATCCCGGTCTGCAACAGCTCGAACGATGGCGCGGGACCGATCGGGCGATCCGTCAGCACGGCGGCCACGAACGCACGCATGCGCTCGACGTCAGCGTCGTCAGCCTTCGAGTCCAAGCTCACTCGCGATCGATAGCATGCGCTCGAGAGCGAGCGTGGGGCTGGAGGTGTGAAGGCGGAGCGCTGGCACGCCCTCGAACGCGGACCCCACGCGCGCCAGATCGTCGGGCTGGTGGCGGAACATCGCCGGCCACAGCGCGATCAGCGCCTCGCCGGTGCTGAGGTAGACACTCTCGTTCGTGGCGTCCGGCGCGTGCGTGATCGCGACCACGCCCATCACCTGCGCGTCGCCGCGCCAGATCACGCGCTCCGGTGGATGGAACATCCGGAACCGTACCTGTGTCTGATCCCGGAACAGGTAGTCATCGCTGACATACCCAGGCGGGAGCTGGATCTTCGGATCCTCGATGTTGAGGGCGCGCGAGAGACCGCGACAGCGCCCCGCGCCGAGCAGCACGTTGCACTCCTCGCTGAGATACCGGTAGCCATGCTGCAGGAGCGCCCGGACCAGCGTGCTCTTGCCTGCACCCGAGCGCCCCGCGAAGACCACCGCGCGCCCGTGCGCATCGACGACCGCCCCCGAGTGCAGCGGGACGCCAGGCGTCAGCGTGATCAGCCGGTTGTAGAGATCGATCTCGAACGCGGGCACGAGCTCGATCGGGACCACCCACGTCGAGAGCACCGCGTCATCGCGGACCACGCGCGGCGCTGGCGAGGACGTGTCGAGCAGATAGTCGACGGCGATCGGCTCCAGCCCATCGGCATACGACCGGAGCACCCCGGCGAGCAGGCCGGCGACCTCGGGCGAGTCCGTCCGGACCCGGACCGTGATGCCTAGACAATCGACGAGGCGCTGCCACAAGGCTCGAGGATCCCCGAAGTCATCAGGCGTTGCACGATCTCGTGGACGTCCCGGCGGATCGCCGTCACGTCCTCGCCGGGAAAGCTCTCGCAGAACACGCGCGCGACCTCCTCCTCGGAGGAGGACTCCGTGCCGAACAGCTCGAGCACCGCGCTCGCCGTGGCGTTGATGATCACGGCCTCCGCGCCATCGTCGCGCGCGACCACGGCATCCCCATCCGGCAGCTCGCGGATCGTGAGCCCGGCGCGCACCCGGAGCCGCGTCATCGGGCGCCTCGGAGCATCGCGAGCCCGGCCTCGGTGAGGCGGCAGCTCGTGCATTGCAGCCGTCGCGAGGCATCCTCGGCGAGCGGCAAGCCGCGACGCTCGTTGACGGGCAGCGGCTGGGAGAGCAGCTCGAGGAGCGTGCCGTCTCGAACGTTCCCCAGCGTCGAGGTGCGCTGGAAGATGCACGGCACCAGATCACCCTGATACGTCACGCACAGCTTGCCGCTCGAGCGATCATCGGTGGCGCGATGGCCGCCGCGCATCGGCGAGCGCGACACCACCTCGAGCGCCTGGCTGGCCTCGCCGTGACCTTCGCCGCGGCCGACCGCGTAGGTCTTCGACACCGACAGCTGGGTCACTCCATGGAGGGCGAGCAGATCGACCAGCCCCTGCACGTCGCCATCGCGATCGACCACGATGATCGCCGCGCGCAGCTCGAGGCCGCGCTGCACCACACGATCGATCGCGGCGATCGTGCGACGATGACTCCCCGGGGTCCGGGTGATCCGATCGTGCTCCTCGGGATTCGCGCTGTAGATCGAGAACGCGAATGCGGGCCGCTCGGGCGCCAGGTGCTCGAGGAGCTCGTCGGTGAGGGCGAGACCGTTCGTGTAGATCTCGACGTGCTCGAACCCGACCGCGTGAGCCTGCGCGACAGCTTCGCGGAGGTAGTCGCTGAGCAACGGATCTCCGCCGGTGATCTGGATCCTGCGAAACCCGAGCTGATGAGCCTGTGCGATCACGGACAGCGCGGTCTCGCGATCGAGCGCCGCGGTCACGGTGGGATCCGCATCGGCGTAGCAGTGGATGCAGCGCTCGTTGCATCGGCCGAGCAGCTCGAGGAACAGGGTGTCGAAGCCATCGAGCCGCACCGCATCGAGCGGGGTCAGCGGGACCGAGGGTGTGGCGAGCCAGCGCACGAGCTCGGCGAGCGAGACGTGTGCGGACGTCAGGCTCAGCAGCCGCTCGGTGGGTGCACCACGCTCGAGCGAAGCTTCGACCTCGGCGCACAGCGGGCCTTCGATCGTCGACCTCATCCCCGACCCATTGAGGATCAAGTACCGGTCGTCCTGCCTCGCAACCATCCCCTGAACCTGGGGAAACAACCAACTCGCGGAACGTCGTGGCGATGGCGTGCTTGCCCTCGCGCCCGTGCTCATGTCGACGGATCGACCTCTTGAGCCTTCGAGGGTTCGGTCTTCGGCGCGGGCGCACCCGGCGGACAGCTCACACCACCCGACGGCGGGCAGGAGCACGGCTCGGGCTGGCAGCCAGCTTGCGACAGCGTGATCGCGCCGAGGACCACGGGCGGCACGTACTTCGCCATGCGGAGCAGGCGGCGACGGCCCTCGTTCACGGGCTCGTCAGCTTCGGGTTGGGCGTGCTTCTTGTCCGACATATCGCTTCCAGCTGGTTTGATTCCGGCGGACCGGCAAACGTTCAAACCACCGATGTGCCGCCAGTCGACCACGATTTATGGCCCTCCGGCAAGCTTCATAGCGTGACCTCTCGCACCCGCTAGGTGAGGAAATCGCGAACTATTCTCGTCCTGGGCTAGTATCGCCACAGCTTCACCAGAGGGGACGAACGTATGCGCATTCAATTCGCCTTGTTGCTCGCGGTTTCGACGGTCGGCTGTGCGGGCGAGGACGGAACGTCCTACCTGACGAACCTCAATGACGAGGCCGCGGGGGCGAACTGTCCGAGCGGTGGCGTCCGCATCGAGACCGGTCCGGATGACAATGGAAACGGGACCTTGGACAGCGGCGAGGTGGCCACCACCAAGTACGTCTGTGGCAACCAGACCATGACCGACGTCAACCCCGAGCCTGCCGGCACGAACTGCCCGGCCGGTGGCGTGAAGATCCAGGTCGGCACCGATACCAACAAGAACGGCATGCTCGATGGCACCGAAGCGTCCTCCACCGAGTACGTGTGCGGCGCCGGCCAGGCGATCGTCAGCAAGTCGTTCATGCAGGGCGGCGTCAACGCGACGACGGGTGTGCCGATCACGATCCTCCCCGGGGTGCTCCAGGCTCCCGCGGCCGGCAAGGTGATCGCGGTGGGCAGCTCGGATCTGTTCTGCACCGCGACGCAGTGCCCTGCGGGCAACCCGGCAGCGTCCGCGTACATGTGGATCGCCGACGACGCCAACACCGTGGCGCCCGTCGCCGACTACGACTTCGTGTACCTCCAGCCGAACATCACGACGTCGATCACGCGGACCTCGTACTTTCCCGTCGCGGCGGCGGGCCCGGTCACGTACAACCTGCGCGGCCTCGACGTGATCGGTGACCTCGCGTACTACCGCAGCGGGCTCACGCTGATCTTCCTCCCCTGAGGTACGCGGCGCTGATCGTCGCGCTCGCTGTCTCGATCGTTTTCCCGATCGGGGGATGTGCCGAGCGCCATCGTGCGGAGCTGGTCGATCCAGCGGCGCCGGTGCGTGTGGTGATCGCGACGCCGGCGGGGAACGCGACCGTGACCGTCGAGGTCGCGGACACCAAGGCGGTGATCGATCGCGGCCTGATGGACCGGCGGGCACTCGGCGCGGATGCCGGGATGCTGTTCTTCATGAACAAGGAGCGGGACTGGTCGTTCTGGATGCACGACACGCTGATCCCGCTCGATATCGTGTTCATCACGAAGGACCTGCACGTCGCCGGGGTCGCGCGCGACACCAAGCCCCAGACCGAGACCTCGATCCGCGTCGGTGCCACGTCGTTCTACGTGCTCGAGGTCAACGCAGGCTGGTCCGCGGCGCACCACGTCGAGGCGGGGCAACGCGTGCAGCTCGAGAACCTCAAGCTGTGAGCTAGGGCTTCGCCGGCCTGGGTGCAGGCGTTGGCGTGGCTGCCGGCGTTGGCCCGGGTGCAGGCGTTGGCGTGGCTGCGGGCGTTGGGGTGAGTGCCGGTGCTGGCGGGACGGGGGCTGGGATCGGCGTCGCACGGCCGCGCTCGATCAGCTCGAGCCGGTTGCGGATCTCGGACCCGGCGTTGCGCGGGAGCAGCGCCGCGGCATCGAGCCGGCGAACGCAGCGCTTGGCATCATCCCAGGCCTCCAGAGCGATCTGCGCATCACACAGGGCGAGCCAGCCGGCGACCTTGAGCTCGACGCGTCCGGACCAGTCCTCGACGTTGCCGATCACGCGGATCACCTCTTGATGGGCGCCACGCGGCGCGAGCAGCGCCACCAGCGCGAGTCGCAACGGAGGATCGAGCGCGGCCTCACCACAGGTGTGTTGGGTGCTGGCCACCGCGACGAGGTTCTTGTCGCGGAGCGCGAGATCATAGAGCGCCGTACACACCCCGGGCCGGCCGGGCTCACGCACGTGGAGGGCCGCGAGCCAGCCGAGGGCCAGGTCGCGCCGCCCGAGATCCTCGAGGAGCTGCACCATCTGATCGACGTAGGGATAGTCGAGCGGGATCGCGGCGAGCGCGTCGGTCGGGGACAGGCTCGCGGCCAGCTCCTTGACGAGCAGCTGCGCGGAGCCGCCGACGCGGATCGCCTCCGCATACTCGAGTGCCGCCTGCGCGGGGTGGCGCTCCCTCAACAGGAAGCGCGCGGCGATCCGGTGGAGCCCGGGGTGCGTGGGGTGGAGGCGCAGCGCGTGGTTGAGGAGCGGCACGGCGCCGCGGTCTCCCTTGCGCGCGAGCTGCTGTGCGGCCTGCGCATAGACGTAGTAGTCGAACGGATGGCGCTGTGCCGCGGCGCGGATCTCGTCGAGCGTGGAGCTCTCGCTGATCTGCGCATGATCCTCGGCCACGCTCGTGGTGGCGCTCGAGAGCAGAAACAGCGCGCCCACGAGCAGCGCCACGATGTGAGCGATCCGCAGCGCGGAGGTGACCGCGCGCGAGCCGCCCTCGCGGAGAGGCACGTAGGCGACGGTGGCCGCGATCGCGGTTGCCGGCCCTGCGAGGGCGAGCAGCTCGATCCCGAAATCGACGTTGCTCTGGATCGCCACCACCGCGAGCGCTCCCAGCGCACCCGCACTGAGTGGCCCATCTCGCCATCGCCGGAGCGCGACCACCCAGAACCATCCGAGTGCGAGGCCGATCAGCGCAGCGCCAGGAATCCCCCAGTCGACCACGGCTTGCAGGTACGCATTCTCGGTGTGGGAGAACGTCGAGAAGCCGGCATCGGGATAGACCCGCGTGAAGCTGGTCTCGAATCCGCCGCGCCCAACGCCCATCCATGGCGATTCCTCGACGAGGTTTGTGCTCGCCTTCCACGCGGCGAACTTGGTGCGCGGCCGGCTGATCTCCTCGAACGAGAGCTTGCCGAGCTCGCGGCTCACGTTGCCCGCGCTCGAATAGATCA
>JAYVRN010000002.1:0-9373 GCA_043776275.1 Myxococcales bacterium
GATCACTCTACTTCGCGGGTGGGTCGTCGGTCTCGAGCTGTGCATCGATCTCGCGGATCCGCTGCTTCCTCGTCTCGAGCTCCTCCTGGAGCCGAGCTAGCTCGTCTCGCCGCGCAGCGAGCTCCACCTCGAGCCGCCCAAGCTCGTGCACGAGCCCCGCGCGCTCGTCCCCTAGCTCCTCGACCACGATCCGCCGCGCAGCCAGATCGCGCACCCGTTCCTCCGCTGCCCGCTGCGCCTCGATCGCCTGGGACTTGCGTGCCGTGCGGTCGGCCTCGGTCTGGACCGCGCGCTCCTTGGAGATCACCGCGGCCTCGGACGCCTTCCGACGCTGTTCGCCCTCGAGCCACGTGCGGAACTCCGCCGCCGCGCGCCGCCGTACATCGAGCTCGCTTCGCCACGCGAGCCGGCGTTGAGCGAGATCGTCGGGATCGGGAGAGATCGCCGTGACCCGCTTTTGCAGCTCGAGCAGCTCGTCGGCCCCGCGGTCGAGGCCCATCAGGCGTCCGAGCTCGCCGTGATCGAGCCACAGCCCATGCGAGGGACAGCAATCGACCAGGACCTCGTTCGACGAGCGGGCCTCCATCTTGCGCACGGTGCCCTCGCACGCACACTCGGGGCAATCGAGCGCGTTGTGCCACCACATGTTCTGGCCTTGCGGCCACCGCGGGTTCCCGAACGCCGTGTCGAGCGTCGCCTGCCCGATCCACGCACCCTGACACCGCGGGCATGCCGCGACCCCGGCGAACACTCGATCGAGGACCTCGCCGCACCGCGGGCACAGCAGCAGCTGGGGTGCTTCGCGATACGGAGACGTCACCGGACCACCATCGACTCAGCGCTTCGCCGCCAGCCGCAGAGTGCCCGCGAGCTTCTCGAGTCCCGCCGCCGCCCGCGCCGCATCGGCATCGCCCATGGCGCTTCGCTGCTGGAGCCCGGGCAGCCGCGCGAGCAGCCGCCAGGTGGCGTTCTGAGCGTTCCACAGATCGACGACGCTCCGCATCCGCGACGCCACCTCGGCCGCCGCGATCACCGTGTCGAGCACCGCGAGATCGACCTCCTCACCCGCTCCGACCACGCGATCGAGCAGCACCACCAGCGCCTCGCTCGCCGCGAGAGCGATCTCCGGCGTGTCGAGGCTGACGCGGACCTCGGCCGCCTCCACCATATGATCGCGCAGCTGCTGGAAGCTTGGATCGGCCGCGCGCATGTTCGCGAGCACGCGGCGACGCAGCGCGGACTCGGCGGTGGTCCGCAGGACATCGGGCACGGGCAGCTCGTGCCCGACCAGCCAGCGGATCAGCGGGAGGTGTTCGTCATAGGCGTCGGCGAGCTCCGCCTCGGCCTCGGCGATCGCATCCCCCAGCACCGCGGCGATCACCCGCTCACGGCTACCCGGCAGCAGCGCCGAGAGTGACAGCTGTGCGCCCGGGAAGTGGTGATCGATCACCCGCTGCGCGGCGAACACGTCGGCCGTCTTGAACGCGCCGGTAAGCTCGTCGATCACACGCGCCCACGCGAGCTCCTCCATCGGCGCGCGGACACCTCCCGTCACGTGCTGCTCGCCGAGATGGAGCCCCGCGAAGCACAGCGACGTGGCGGCCTCCGTCAGCCGCGAACGCACACGCACCGTACCGGCGACCATGCGCGCTCGCCCGGACCGACGCTCGATCCGGTCGACGAAGTCGACGTGATAGCCGTAGACGTCGACGCTCTTCCCGGCATCGTGCTCGACCAGCGTGTGGACGGCCACGTGCGCGCACACCTTGGCGGGATCGATCCGCGCGGGCCGCACCCGCTGCGCCCAGACCTTGCGACCATCTCCCTCGCTCGCGAGGTTCGAGTGCGCCAGCGCGAGCCGATCGACCAGCTCGGCCTCGACCGCGCCGCCCCCGATCTCCTCGACCAGCTCGGCCACCCGCGCCGCGTATTGCATGCACTGCACCGTCTCGATCCCCGAGAGGTCATCGAAGAACCAGCCGCAGCTCGTGTACATGAGCATCGCGTGGCGGCTCATCTCCATCAGCGACAGCGCTCGGACGCGCTCGGCCGGATCGAGATCGTGCGCAGCGTGGGCCGCGAGGAACTGATCGCGCGCCTCGGGGCTCCGGCGCAGGACCACATCGATGTACGCATCGCGAGCTCCCCATGGATCGCGGAACAGCAGCCGGCCCACATGCTCGAGTGCAGCCGCGCTCTGATCGCGCAACCAGTCCAGCGCATCGCGCAGCGGGCGCCGCCACGCCTGGTTCCAGCCCGGCTTGCCACCGGAGTTGCAGCCGCAGTCCTCCCGCCAGCGCGCGGTACCGTGCGCACAGCTCCACGACGTGTTCTCGGCGAGCAGCACCTCCCAGGTCGCCGGTACCACGGCGCGAAACTCGGCATAGTTCGTGAGCCGCGTGCCGTTCCAGCCGGCCTCGACCTGAGACAGCGCCCACGCGAGCGCCATGTCGCCATAGCGGTGATGGTGACCGTAGGTCTCGCCGTCGGTGGCGATGTGACACAGCGCCGGGGCGCCACCCTCGATCGGACCACGCGCCGTCATCCGCGAGATGATCTGGTGTCCGTCGGCGAGCAGGCGCTCGAACGCCACGGCCTGCGCGGTCTGACCGTCATAGAAGAACAGATCGATCGAGCGGCCCGAGGGCAAACCACAACGATAAGCACGACCCGGATCGATCGGCGCGGTCCGCCAGTCCCCGCCCGCCGGCCGCCAGGCACGGGCCTGGTAGGGCGCGAGCACCGTGAAGGCGATCCCCTCCGCCGCCAGCGCCTCCAGCGAGGCCGTATCCACGGCGCACTCCGCGAGCCACATTCCCTCCGGCTTGCGGCCGTAGCGATGGACGAAGTCAGCGATGCCCCACCGCGTCTGCGTCGCGAGATCCCGCGCCGACGCGAGCGGCAAGATCATGTGGTTATAGGCCTGCGCCATCGCGGAGCCATGCCCACCGAACCGGCGGGCGCTCGCCCGATCGGCCTCGACCAGGGACGCGTGCACGTCCGGAGCGTGATCCTCCATCCACGACATCAGCGTCGGCCCCACGTTGAAGCTCATCCGCTGGTAGTTGTCGACGATCTCGATGATGTGGTTCGTGCTATCGACGACGCGCGCCGCCGCGTTGGGCCGATAACACTCGGCCGTGATCCGCTCGTTCCAGTCCCGGTACGGGTGAGCGCTCGGTTGTGGCTCGATCGCCTCGAGCCACGGGTTCTCACGCGGCGGCTGGTAGAAGTGGCCGTGGATGCAGACCCACTTGTCGGTCACGAGTCGGCTCCAAGTGTACTGCGAAACGCACTACACTGGGGGCATGCGCGGGCTGGCGCTCTTGCCACTGCTGTTCACGGCCTGCGGCTTCCACGTGGGCGCCGGCGGCAGCATGGGTGCGGACGACACGGTGGCTGATGCACCCGCGCTCGACGCACCACCAGACACCGCGACGGTCCTACCGGCGTGCATGACGAACGCCGCGTACACCGGCACGAACGGCACGCATCGGTACCGCAAGACGGCGAACCTCGACCATGATGATGGGCTGGACGCGTGTCGAGCCGACGGCGCGCACCTGGCCACCCTCGAGACCCAGGCGGAGAGCCAGTTCGTCGGCAGCTTCGGAGGCGGGCTGACGTGGATCGGCCTGAATGACCTCGACGTCGAGGGCACCTTCCGCTGGGAAACCGGGCCCCCGGTCTCGTACGTCGGCTTCACGGGCATCGAGCCGAATGACAACGGCGTCGAGGACTGCGTCTACACCAACTCGAACGGCAGCTGGAACGACTCGAACTGCGGAGCGTCGATCCCTGCGATCTGCGAGTGCGAGGTGGGCTTCATGCCACCGCCGACGCCCGCGTGCCGCACGATGGGCGGCGCGACCAAGCTCGATGGCCGCGCCTACTTCATCCGCACCGCGACCAAGACGTGGGCGGACGCGGAGGCGGACTGCGCGGCGATCGGGGCACACCTCGCGGTGCTGGCCGACGACGAAGAGAGCATCGCGGTCGACAACCGGTTCGTTGGTGACTCGTGGATCGGCATGTCCGATCTCGCCGCGGAGGGTAACTACGTCTGGGTCAACGGCTCGGCCAGCACCTATCGCAAGTGGGATCTCCTCGAGCCGACCGACACGATCACGCAGAACTGCGTGCGGCTCAGCATCTCCTGGTACGACACCGATTGCGCACAGATGAAGCAGTACGCGTGCGAATGCGACCCGACGCCGCCGTAGCCCCTACCCTTCCGCGACGAACACGACCACACCGAGTGGCGGCACGGTGATCACCAACGATTGATCGTGGCCGTGCGAGGACGTGGCGTCAGCGTTCATGCCACCGCGATTGCCCATCCCGCTGCCGCCGTAGATCTCGGCGTCGGAGTTGAGCAGCTCGCGCCAGAACCCGCCGCGCGGGACGCCGACCCGGTAGCCCTCCCGCGGGACCGGCGTGAAGTTCACGATCACGACCGCCACGGGATCCGCGGGCTCGCCATGGCGGGAGTACACGAGCACCGTGGACTCGCGATCATCCCCGACGATCCATTGGAACCCCGCCTGCTCGCAATCACCGACGTGGAGCGAGGGCACCGTGCGGTACACGCGATTGAGATCACCGAGCCAGCGCGCGATGCCCGCATGCGCGGGGTGGTTCCCGATCGCCCAGTCGAGCTCGACATCGTGATTCCACTCGCTCCACACGCCCAGCTCGCCGCCCATGAACAGCAGCTTCTTGCCCGGCAGCGTCCACTGATAACCATAGAGCAGCCGCAGCGTGGCGCAGCGCTGCCACGGATCGCCCGGAAGCTTGCCGATCAGCGAATGCTTTCCGTGCACCACCTCGTCGTGCGAGAGCGGCAGGACGTAGTTCTCGGTGTGCGCATAGATCGCGCGGAACGTCAGCTGTTCGTGGTGGTGCTGGCGGTGCACCGGATCCTTCTCGAGGAACGAGAGGGTGTCGTGCATCCAGCCGAGGTCCCACTTGTACCCGAAGCCGAGGCCGCCGTGCTCCGTCGGACGTGACACCCCGCCCCACGCCGTGGACTCCTCGGCGATCGTCTGGACATCCGGATACGCCGCGTAGACCGCGCGGTTCAGGTCCTGGAGGAAGGCGATCGCGTCGCGGTCGTGGTTCGAGCCGTCCTCGTTCGGGACCCACTCGCCGGGCTTGCGCGAGTAATCCCGGTACAGCATCGACGCCACGCCATCCACGCGCAGTCCATCGATGTGATAGCGGTCCAGCCACGACACGGCAGACGAGATCAGGAACGACTTCACCTCGTGCCGGCCGTAGTTGAAGATGAAGCTCGTCCAATCGGGGTGGAACCCGCGGCGAGGATCCGCGTGCTCGAACAGATGCGTGCCGTCGAACACGCCGAGTCCGTGCGCGTCCGTCGGGAAGTGCGCCGGGACCCAGTCGATGATCACGCCGATCCCGCGCTGGTGGAGACCGTCGATCATCGCCATCAGATCATCGGGTGCGCCATAGCGCGTGGTCGGCGCGAAGAACCCGGTGACCTGGTACCCCCATGATCCGTAGAACGGATGCTCGAGGATCGGCATCAGCTCGATGTGCGTGAACCCGAGGTTGCCCACGTGCACGCCGATCTGCTCGCCGAGCTCGCGATAGCCGAGGACCTCGCCGTGATCGCGGCGCCACGATCCGAGGTGGAGCTCGTAGATGCTGACCGGTGCGCGATGACCGAGCGTCGCGCCGCGCGCCTTCATCCACGTTGTGTCGCCCCACGCGTGCTGCGCCTGCCACACGACGGAGGCCGTGGCCGGTGGATGCTCGGCGCGGCTCGCGAACGGATCGGCCTTCTCGCGGGTGACGCCGTCTGGACCGGTGATGGCGTACTTGTAGCGCACACCGTGACCGATGCCCGCGAGGGTGCCTTCCCAGATCCCCGACGACTCGCGCGGCTGCAGCGGGTCCGCCCCAGCGCGCCACCCGTTCCAGTCGCCGATCACGCTGACCTGCTGGGCGTTTGGAGCCCACACGCCGAACGTCGTCCCGCCGTCCACCACGTGAGCACCGAGCTTCTGGTAGAGGCGGTGGTGCGTGCCCTGGTTGAACAGGAACAGATCGTCGGAGGTCAGGAGGGAAGGCACAGCCAGACGACTTTAGAACACCTGGCGCGACCGAGATACCCGCGGCCGCCCAATCGGCCGCTTGCCCGCATGCCGATCGGGGAGATGCGATAGGATGGTCAGGATGGGTGAGGCCTCCGGGTCCGGGACCAGTTCGTCGGGCTCGACGAGTGCGATCGGCCCTTCGGCCGAGCGCACGATCGACTTCCAGCCCGGCGACACGATCGGGGAGTACCGGATCGACCGCAAGCTCGGCGAAGGCGGGATGGGGAGTGTCTACGCGGGCGTTCACACCGTGATCGGCAAGCGCGCAGCGATCAAGCTGCTGCGCAAGGAGCTGTGCGCGAACCCCGAGGCGATCGCACGGTTCATCCAGGAAGCGCGCGCCGCCAACCAGATCGGCCACCCGAACATCGTCGACGTGTTCGGCTTCGGCACCGCACCTGATGGCCGTGCGTTCCTCGCGATGGAGTGGCTCAAGGGCGAGAGCCTCGGCCAGCGCGCGGACCGCGGGCGGCTGGAGATCGACGAGGTCTGCGCGGTGATCGACGACATCTCACGAGCCCTCGAGGCCGCACACGAGGCCGGGATCGTCCACCGAGATCTCAAGCCCGACAACGTGTTCCTCGCCGAGATCCGCGGCGGACCGCCGGTGGTCAAGCTCCTCGATTTCGGGATCGCCAAGCTCACCCGCTCCGACGAGGGGCCGCTCTCGCACACCCAGACCGGCGCGATCGTCGGCACCCCGATGTACATCGCGCCGGAGCAGGCCCGTGGCTATGCCATCGACGGCTCCGCCGACATCTACGCGCTCGGTGTGATGATGTTCGAGCTGATCGCCGGCCGGTTCCCGTTCATCGCCGACAACGCGATGGACCTGATCGCGAAGCACCTCTCCGAGGAGCCGCCTACGCTGACCTCCGTCGCCCCCGAGGCGCCCGACGAGATCGCGGCGCTGGTCGGGCGCATGCTCGCGAAGCAGGCGTCCGATCGCCCCACGCTCGCCGAGGTCCGCGACGTCGTCGTCCCGCTGCGCCGCGCCGCGAGTGACGGGCCGGTCCGGTTCGCGACGCCCCCGAGCGGCGTGCCCGTGGTCTCGACACCCGCGCTCACCCCCGCACCCGTGGTCGCGCCCTCGTTGATCGTCCAACCGCCGCGCTCGCGCGGAACGTGGATCGCCCTCGGCTGCGGCGTGGCGGTGGTCGCAGTCGTCGCGTACGTGATCGTGTCGCAGGCGAAGCGCGACAGCGGCGCGACCGAGAACACGCGACCGACGACGACGACGGCGACGACTTCAGCGACGGTGACCACGTCGACCGCAGCCACGCCGCCGACGACGACGGCAACATCGACCGCGCTCGCCCCCACGCCGACGGCTCCCACGACGCCGACGGCTCCCACGACGCCGACGGCTCCGACCACACCGCCGACTGCGCCGACCGCGCCTGCACCGATCCCCGCCTCCCTCGAGCTCACCCTCGATGGGGCGAAGACCGCGACGATCTCGATCGATGGTCTGGCGCCGGTCCTCGCGCGCCCGCGGATCGTGATCTCGCTCGCACCCGGGCGTCACACCGTGACCGCCACCGCGCCGGGTCGGGCCAAGTTCGAAGCCGAGCTCGATATCGTCGCCGGCGAGACGCGCGCGCTGGTGGTCAAGCTGCACCGCAGCGGGACCGCCGTGAAGGCTGCCAATGGTGCCGGATCAGGTGCCGGATCAGGCGGCCCCAGCGACAACGATGGCCTCGCTGATCCGTTTCACCCGAAGGGATTGCCATGAGAGTGCTCGTCATCGCCGGCCTGCTCGCGACCGCCACCCCGGTCATGGCGCAGCCCGCACCGGATGGCCGCAAGCAGGCCCAGGCCCTCTACAACGAGGGTACGAAGCACTACAACCTGCGCGAGTACGCCGAGGCGATCGCCGCGTTCAAGGAGGCATATCGCCTGATGAGCGAGCCGCTGTTCCTCTACAACATCGCGCAGTCGTACCGGCTGTCGAACGACTGCGCCAACGCGTACACGTTCTACAAGACGTACCTGCGCGACGCGCCGAAGGATCCCGATCGCGCCAAGATCGAGACCTGGATCGTCGAGCTCGAGCCATGCGCCAAGGCCGCCGCAGCCAAGCCCGTCGAGCCGGCCTCCCCGCCCGTGACTCCCCCCACGGACAAGCCCGTGGACCCACCCCAGCCCACGGACGCGCCCGTCACGACGGGTGAGGTGGTGGTGTTGCCGCCGCCGCCCGCACCTCGCAACAACCTCCGGATCGCAGGTCTCGCGACGCTCGGGGGTGGTGCGGTGCTCGCCGGGATCGGGATCGCATTCTCGGTCCGTGCCACCAACGCAGCGAGCGATCTCGAAGCGGCGTGCAAGACCGGGTGCGATGCCGGCGCGGTCGCGGACATCGACGCACGTGGCACGAGCGCCCAGCGTAACGCGACGATCCTATACATCGCGGGCGGCGCTGCCGCTGCTGTCGGCGCCGGGCTCCTGATCTACGCCACGATCACCAGGCGCAGCGAGACCGTCGCGCTCACCCCCACCCACGGCGGCGCGGTCGCCACTGCCGCCTTCTCCTTCTAGATGAAGCCAACCAATCGGGCGTTTGCCCTCGTCATCGCCGTCCAGCTGGTCGTGCTCCCCGGGCTCGCCAGCCTCGCGGGGTGCTATTCCCCCGAGCTCGCGCCGTGCACGGTGTCCTGCGCCGCCGCCTCACCATGCCCCGATGACGCGACGTGCGGCGCGGACAACTTCTGCCACGCCGACGGCGAGGCCACCGCGTGCACCGTGCCGCACCACGTCGCCGTCACGTTGTCGGGCACCGGCGGCGGTCAGGTGACGAGCAACCTCGGCGGCATCGGCTGCCAGCCCCTCTGCGAGGCCAGCATCGACGAGGGAACCGTGGTGACGTTCAGCGCCACCGCCGACGCGAGCTCGCGGTTCAGCGGCTGGGTCGGCGCGTGCAGCGGCACCGGGCCGTGCACGCTGACGATCGGCGGCGACGTCACGCTCGGTGCGCAGTTCACCACCGCACGCCCGTTGAACCTCTCGTTCACCGGCTCTGGTACCGGCCGCGTGACCTCCGCCCCGGCGGGCGTCGACTGCACCGCCGGCTGTACGGCGCTGTTTGACAACAACGCCAACGTCACGCTCACGATGGCACCAGACGTCAGCTCGCGGTTCGTCGGGTGGGGCGGTGACTGCGCGAGCGCGGGGACCAACGCGACCTGCGGCCTCACCATCGATCACGTCGCCACGGTCAGCGTCAACTTGATGAAGACACCGCTCCTGACGGT
>JAYVRN010000003.1:0-9371 GCA_043776275.1 Myxococcales bacterium
GATCGCGCCCGACGCGAACCCGTTGTCCGAGACCTTGACCTCGAAGCGATCGCCATCGGGGACGATCACGAGCGGCGGCACCGTAGCGCCGAGCTTGACCGGGCACGCGCGGAGCTGATCCCCGGGCAGGCCCGCGATCACGAGCGTGAGATCGCCGGCCTTCCCCACGCCGCGGCGCGCGAGCACGATCGAGCTGGAGGCGGCGAGAAGATCGAGACCGCAGCCCTTGTTCACCGCATCGAGGGCGATCTGCAGGCTGCGGAACGCGATCGGCGCGGCCTTCGCGAAGCCCGACCATGTCCGTGCGCGGGTCATGTCGATGCGCAGCGCGGTGTCCGCGCTCCCCGGCAGGAAGCGCATCGCGGCGGGCGGCGCGGGCTCCGACTTCCGACACCCTCCGGCGCCGAGGATCGAGAGCGCGAGAACGCCGAGAGGCAGGGTGCGAGCCATCGCGGGTAGCTTACCTGGGGACGGTTTCAACTTGAGCAACTTGCGATCGCGAACTCTGCGAGATCACGAGATCGGCCGCTACGGCGGGTGCGCCATGTCCGTCCGAAGTTGCTCAAGTTGAAACCGTCCCCTTCGCATCTGCTGGCAACGCGGGGCGTGGAAACCGTCCACTGCGCCGCTCCGGGCCGCGGTACCCTCGCGAGACCATGCTGGTTGTCGGGGTGGAGCACTTGCTGGCGCTTCTCGAGGCCACGGCTTTCGAGAGCAAGGTGGTCATCAACGAGCAAGGGGCCGTCTTCGGGCCTGTCTCTAGCCAGCATCGCGATCTGAAGGCCGAGGGCATCTCGTATGCCGACGACTACAAGGGCAATGCACTTGCCGCGATGCTCGGCCCGGGGAGGATCGAGGTTCGGTTCCACAAGGCGTTCAGCGACGATGATGTGGGCCGGCTGATCCGGGCGCTCTCGGCCGAGTCCAACCTCGGATTCCTGCGTGAATGGCGTGCGACCTACCAGGGCCGCACGTTGAACGTCTCGCTCCGCGGCACCCCGTGACGCCCGCGCGATCTACTTCGGCTTGACGACGCGCGACCACATCATCATCAGGTTGCGCAGCACGGGGCCCTCCGGCGGGCGGGTCGCCGGTGGCAGCTCAAGCGAGAGGCCGTACTGGGACATCTTGATGAACGGGTTGTTCCCCTCGTTGGTCTTCATCGGCACGCTCGGATCCGCCGGGCGGAACCCGAAGTGCAGGGCGGTGGACTGCACCGGCACGCTGCGCAGGAACGCGATCAGCTTCTCGCCCGCGGCGCGCTGAGCGGGCGTGACCCACGGCGCCTTCAGCATCACCACGGGGTGATCGCTCCAGATCGTGGTCGGCGGGTAGTAGATGTGGAGGCTGCCCCAGCGGCCCTGCGCGTTCTCGAGCTGAGAGACGGCGAGGCTCTCGTAGACCAGGGCGATGTCGTACTTCGATGGCCCGAACCGGATCATCTCGGTCATGAACGTGCCGGTGGAGGTCTCGAAGTGGGGCACGCCTGCCTCGATCTCCTTCACGAACTCCTGGAACTTCGGATCGAGCATCTGCTCGATCGTCAGATCGGTGGTGGTGTTGAAGTACTCCATCGCCATCAGCACGATCGCCTGGAGCCCCGAGTTCGATCGGGTCGGATCGGTGTGTCCGAGCTTGACGAAGCCCCAGCCGGGCTTGCCACCGATCGCCGGCCAGCCCTTCGGCGACGACACGGCCTTGTGGATCGTCTTCCACGATAGCTGCCCGCCGGAGGCATCGAGCAGCACCTTGGCGCGGTCCTCCCAGACGGCGAACACGAGCGGCGTGAGCAGGAGCGGCTGCGGTCCATCCTCGCCGCTGATCGGGAACAGCTCGCTCGAGGTCTTGGTCTGCCAGTCGGAGGCGAGGAGGTTCGCGACGAGCGAGTCCGCCGGGCTCCACAGCACGGGCTTGTCGGTGCCATCGAGGATCGCGGCGGCGGAATCGAGCGAGCCCTTGCCGATCAGCTTGACGTGGATCGACGGGTTCGTCTCGTGGAACTGGGTGACCGCGGCCTCGAGCCACTCGCGCTTCTCGGTGGAGTACTCGAACGGGAGCTCCACCACATCGGCGGGAGCCGGGCGGGCCGCCGAGCCACTCCCATCGGAGCCGGTCGCGGGCTTGTCGCCCTTCCCGTCGCCCTTGTTCTTGCCCACGGCGATGAACAGGATGACGCCCACGGCGACGAGGAAGCCGATCACGATCGCGATCTTCGGTTTCATGGGTTCACCTCCACGATGGACTCCAGGGTTTGCTCGAACGAGCGCAGATCGACATTCATACGCTCGAGCTCCGCGCCGACGTCACCCGTCAAGGTGTCCGACGCCTGGTCATCGAGCGCACGCAGCCGCACCAGCTTCGAAGGGATCGACTTGAACGTCGACGCGATCTTCTCGAGGTTCGCGATCGTCCGCTCCTGCGCGACCGTGATGTCGGCGATCGCCTTGCGGCGCTCCTCGCCCGCGTTCGCCGCGAGCTCGTAGTCCTTCTTCACGCCCGGATCGGTGGCCGCGCGTGCCCGCTTGGTGTGCTGTGCGACCTCGGCCGTCACCGCCGAAACATCGACGCTGCGGAGATAGCGGGCGAGCTCCTCCGCACGCGCGGCGAGGGCGGCGCCGTGACTCTCGAGCTCGTCGAGCGAAGCGATCGCCGAGCGCACGTTACGCTGCACCCGCTCGGGCGTCGCCTTGACCACCGCGTCGATCTCCACACGCGCCGCGAGGATCGCCAGGACGACCTGTTTGACCGCCGGATCTTCGAGCGTCTCCGGTTTGGGCAGGCGCGCCGGCGCCGCTCGGCCGAACAGGACCCGCTTGCGGAACTCCAGGCTCGAGACGTCCGAAGCCACGAGCGCGGCATAAGCGACGCCTCCGATCGCCGCGATCGGCCAGCTCGCGAGGGCGAACGCACCGAGCACGGCCCCTCCAAGGATGGACAGGTTCAGCGGGCCCGCCGCTGCGCGCCCCATCACCTTGCCGACGCCCGATCGCTTCGACATCAGAAGAACGAGGCCAGGTCCCGGTAGATCTGGATGATCGAATCCACGTTCCCTTCCGAGAACGAACCGGCTCCAGCGGTGGCGAGCTGCTTCATCACGTCGTGGCTCGATTGTGCACCGTAGGCGATGGTGAAGATCGTCGCGGTGCGGTTCTCTCCACTGATCTTCCTGGTCAGCTCGTCGAGCGTGATCTTCGATTGGTTGTCGGCACCATCGGTCATCACGATCGCGGCGCGGATCCGGTGCGCCGAGGACTTTCCCCGCGAGCCGAGCAGATCATACGCCTTCGCCGTGGCCGACAGCATCGCGGTCTCGCCACCGGCCGAGACCCCGTCGATCCGGGCCTCGAGCTCGGCCATCGACTTCCCGACCTCGACCGGACCGAACGCCGGGTAGATGTTGTTGTCGAAGAACAGGAGGGAGACCTCGTCGCGCGCATCGAGCGTGTGCAGGAACGCCTTCGCGCCGCGCTTGGCCTCGTCGAGGGCCGCGCCCTTCATGCTGCCGGACTTGTCGAACACCACGATCACATCGGCGGGCTTCTTGGTCTTGCGCCACGCCACGAGCAGCGCATCGAGCGTCGCGCCGTCGGGCACGTCGAGCAGGGTCTGTGGCTGCAAGGGATCCACGCCGTGCGCGGCATCGATCGGCGCGCCGATCTTGATCGACGGATCCACGGGCCGGAACCCGAGCGCGAGGGCGCGTTCCTGCTGTGGCTTGGCCTTGAGGAACGCGAGGAACTTCGCCGAGGCCTCCCGCTGCGGTGCGGTGACCCAGTCCGCGTCGAGCACGCTGTAGGGGTGATCCGACCAGAACGTGCCTTCCACGGGGTAGATCGCCACCAGCGGCGGCGAAGGTGACTTCGCGTACGACTCGATGACGAGGTTCTCGTACAGCACCGCCGCGGACAGATAGCTCGTGCCGCGCTCGACCATCTTGTCGGCGAAGAAGCCGGTGGACTTGCCGTAGTGCACGATCGAATCCTCGACCTGCGCCATGTAGTTCTCGACCTTCGGCAGATCCGCCGCGGTGAGGCCCCGCGTGGTCTGCGCACCGGCATAGGCGATCGCCAGCACCGAGAGCAGCCCGGAGTTCGAGTACTCGGGGTGCGTGTGACCGAGCTTGAGCTCGCCCCACTCGGGCCGGCCATACGCGCTCCAGCCCTTGGGATCGGCGCCGACCTTGAGGATGTCTGCCCAGCCGAGCGGCTTGGCCGGCCAGCCGAGCGCCTCCGCCATCGGCTTCCACATCGCGATCACGATCGGCGAGAGCACCAGGGGTTCGCTCGTCGGGGCGAGCGGCTTGGTGTGGTTGTCGCGGGTCTGCCAGCGCTGATTGAGCAGGGTCACATAGGCCCCGGAGGCCGGGCTGAAGATCACCGGCTTCTCGGTCCCATCGAGGATCGAGGTCATCGCCTCGCCCGATCCAGTCGGCTTCCCCGTGACGTGGATCGTCGGGTTGGCGGCGTTGAAGGCGGTGATCTGCTCCTCGAGCCAGCTCTTCTTCTCGCTCCCGTAGAGGATCGAGATCTCCACGGCTGCCTTGGCCGAGGCCGGCCGATCGGTGGTCGCCGGTGGGTCCGGCGCCTCCGACGACTTCTTGCAGCCCCAACCCAGCGCAACCACGACAACTGCAACCGCTGACCATCTCATTCAGCGGCAACCGTATTGCTCCTTCGTGTCAGGACGGCAACAGGGCCGCGGCGCCGACGTGAAACTGCGGATGGGCGGCGATCATGCGCTCCAGCTCGGGACGGAGCTCGACGGGAACGTCCGCGCCGAACGGTGCCGTGGAACGAGCGCGGCGTGCGAGCCACTCGGCACCCAGTAGCTTGTGCGCGACGAGCTCTGCGCCGCCGCCGGGGACCAGTGCGATCGTCGTCTCTTCCTTGGGACCCGACGGCACGCCGCGAGCGACGTGAAACCCCGCGGCGAGCAGCGCCGAGCGGTTGGCCGTCGACGCCGTGTAGGTGAACAGTTCCATCGGCCCGGTCAGCCGCTCCCGCAGGGCGCGGAACGTGGCGAGCGACCACAGCGCGGTGTCGACCTTTGACGAGAACGGATCGTAGAACATCACATCGGGCCGCGGCGCCTTCGCGTGATGCGTGAGGAAGTCGCCTTCGATCAGTGTCCAGGTCAGCCGGTCGCGCTCGAACCGTCCGCGATGCGCGAGGATGTTCGGCGCGGGGTGGCGCAGGTGCGCGAACGGGCCGGTGTGCTCAAGCGCGAGGCGCAGCGCATCGAGGTCGTGCTCGAAGCTGACGAGCTCGATCGGCGCGTGCGTGGGCGCGGCATCGAGAGCGCGGATCAGCGCCATCGCGTTGTGAGCCGCGCCCAGGCCCACGTCCCACACCACGAGCGGCCGCGCACCGGCGAGCGCCTGCTTGATCAGCGCGGACTGCGCCACGTACACGCGTTCGGCCTCGGCATCGGGGTGATTGACCGAGTGCATGATCTCGCCCGAGGGCCCGTGCTGGATGCTCGCGAAGCCCTGGGTCGAGGTGTGCACGCGAAACGCGCCACGGTCCGTCGGCCGGGTGGGTTTGGTGCGGGGCTGCCGTAGCGGTGGATTGTCCTGATCGTCGAGAGCGAGCACGGTGCGCTGTGCCGCATAGAACTGCGCGAACGTATCGCGCTCGATCTCCTGGCGGATCGTCGCCATCAGGCGCAGGTAGAACCGCAGGTTGTGGAACGAGAGCAGCTGCCAGCCGAGCGGCTCCTCGCACTTCACGAGGTGGTGCAGGTACGAGCGGGTGTACAGCTTGCACGCCTCGCAGTCGCAGGTGGCATCGAGCGGTTGCTCCGCGAGCTTGTGCACGCCGCGCCGCAGATCGATCCGCCCGTGCGAGGTGAACGCCTTGCCGTGCTGCGCCCAGGCGGTGGGCAGGATGCAATCGAACATGTCCACGCCGCGGTGCACCGCCTCGAGGAGATCGAGCGGGGTGCCCACGCCCATCAGGTATCGCGGCTTGTCCGTGGGGAGCAGCTGCGCGGTGAGCTCGCAGATGTCCTCGCGCTCGGCCTTGGTCTCGCCGACAGCAAGGCCGCCGATCGCATAGCCATCGAACCCGGCGATCCCGGTCAACGCGGCGGCGCTCTCTCGCCGGAGCTCCGGGTAGCAGGCACCTTGCACGATCGCGAACAGCTGCTGCCGCGAAGCTCCCCGCGCGGCGAGCGAGCGCTTGGCCCAGCGGTGCGTCAGCTCCATCGCGGCCGTCGCATCGGCGAGCGAGCTGGTGGAATCGATGCACTGATCGAGCACCATCATGATGTCGGAGCCGATCGAGCGCTGCATGTGGATCGATCGCTCGGGCGTGAGCAGGATCGTCGAGCCACTGCTCAGCGGACGGAACGCGGCGCCCTCTTCGGTCAGCGTGCGGCCCTTCGCGAGCGAGAACACCTGGAAGCCGCCGGAGTCGGTCAGGATCCCGCGCTTCCAGCCCATCCACGGATGCAGACCGCCGAACCGCTCGAACACGTCCGCGCCCGGGCGCACCATCAGGTGATACGTGTTCGCGAGGATCAACGCCGGCCCGAGCTGCTCGAGCTGACCGAGCGTCTGGGTGCGCACGGCGCCCCGCGTGCCGACCGGCATGAACACCGGAGTCTCGACCACGGAGTGGAGCGTGGTCAGGGTCCCGCGGCGCGCGCGTGAGCCGGTCGCCGTCGCGCGGAGCTGGAACGTCACGGCGGCGTTGTAGCGCGAAGGTCTCCCCCTTGCGCAAACCTGGGCCCCACAACACACTCCAGAGGGTGACCCGTCGAATCGTGGTGCTGACGTGCTTCCTCCTCCTGGGGCTCACGGCAGGTGCGTCCGCCCAGGGGGTGCGCCGGCAGCTGCCGCCGGAGATCCTGAAGCTGTACGACGACAAGCCGGTCGTCGAGCTCGTCACGATGGGCGTGGGTTCGCTCGCGTGGGAGCGCCACGGTCACATCGCGCTCTGCGTGCGGTACGCCGATCCGCGCGAGGACGCTTGCTACAACTACGGGATCGGCGATTTTCGCCATCCGCTGCAGATGGCATGGGGGTTCTTCCGCGGCAACGGGAGCTTCTGGGTCGGCAAGATGAACCCGCGGGAGATGCTCGGGATCTATCAGTACGCCGATCGCACGATCTGGGTGCAGCCCCTGCCGCTGACCCAGGCGCAGAAGAAGCAGATCATCGACAAGCTCGAGTACGACATCCTCGACGATCACAAGTACTACTCCTACGATCACTTCTGGGACAACTGCACCACGCGCGTGCGCGACATCCTCGACGATGCCACCGACCACTCGCTGTCGAAGATGGTCGTCGAGACCGACGGCAAGACCTATCGTGATCTCGCGCGCGAGGGCTTCTACGGGATGCGCATGTTCTCCCTGATCACGGATCTCGCGATGGGGCGCGTGACCGATCGCGTGCCCAGCTACTACGAGCGGATGTTCCTGCCCGACTACCTCCGCGAGGCAGCGATCGCGCTGTGGCACATCGAGCCGATCACGCTCTACGAGCGCAAGGGACCGCCCGCACTCAAGGAGATCGAGCGGCGTCTGTTGAACCCGAACCTCACCAGCGCCGAGCGCGCGGATCTCGAGCTGCACATGGAGGAGCTCAAGAACTCTCCCTCGGGCCGCATCCTGTTCTGCCTCTTGATCCTCGTGCTCACGGCGCCGGCGTGGGCCACGCGCCTGTGGGGCCGGTTTCAGCGCACGGGCCTGGCCGTGGCGGTGGGCCCGGCGGCGTTCCTGGGCCTCGTGCTCTGGGCCCTCGCGATCATCAGCCCGCTCCCGTACGTGCGGTGGAACGAGACCTGTCTTGCGCTGATGCCGTTCGACTTGCTCCTGTTGTTCCTGCCCGCGGCGAAGCGGAAGAAGTACGCGCAGGGCCGGGTGGCGATGCTCGGCCTGGTCGCCGCGTTGCTGCTCATCAACATCCTCAAGATGCCGATCTGGCCGGCCGTGCTGTGGGCACTGGTCCCGAACGCGGTGGTCGCGTTCCTGCCCGAGAAGCCGTCCAAGGCCGCTGCAGGCGGCTCTGCCGAGAAACCAAACAAGCAGCGCTGATTTCTCGCCGATTGTTCTCGACGCACGGCCGAATCAAGGGCACAAATTCGCTACGACCAAGGTCGGGGTGACTTCGTGGATTCGACGCTGTGTCGGTCCCATCCCCTCCGAGGTTTCTACGAACTGAGGTTTATGATGTCTGAAGGTACGATCAAGCGTTTGACGGATAAGGGTTTCGGTTTCATCGAGAACGGCTCGGGTACCGATTTGTTCTTCCACATGTCGGCGGTCCAGGGTGTCCGCTACGAGGAGCTCCGCGAGGGCCAGAAGGTGGCTTACGAGGAGGGCCGCGGCCCCAAGGGTCCGCGCGCCGAGAACGTCCGCCCCATCTAGTTCCAACGTCTAGCTGAGTGAGCCGTCAGGGAGACCTGGCGGCTCATCTCATTTTCGGTCCGCTTCGGTCCGCTTCGGTCCGCTTCGGTCCGCTTCGGTCCACTTCGGTCCGCTTCGGTCCGCTTCGGTCCACGCAAGTCCAGGTCAGCGCGAGCGGCTCGGGCGCAGGTCGCCGAGCGGCGTCGAGTCGTTGAGGCGGATCGGGCGGCGCTTGCTCGCGCTCGGTCGCTTGGTCGATGCGATCCGCTTGCCGCCGCCGCGCTTGGTCTGGGCGATCGCCTTGGCGACCGGCGCGATCGGCGACACGGTGGGCTCGCGGGCGGGGACCTCGCTCGGCGCGTCGATGTCCTCGCTCGGCGCCGGTGCCGTCATCGCGATCTCGGCGGGCATCACGATCGGCCCAGCGGTCGCCGCGGCGGTCGCGATCCCGGCGCCACGCTGGCTCGAGTACGCGAGATATCCGACCACGAAGATCAGGCCGGCGATCGCGCCACACGCCGGCGCGGCGAACCGGGTCCACGAGGTGGCGAGCCACTCGAGCCAGGTCGGTCGCAGCGCAGACATCGGCAGCGGCGCGACGCGCTCGGTGTCGAGGTGCTGCGCGGCCTGCGTCTCGGCATACGAATAGAACGGGCGCGCGGGTGGCGGCAGCGGTGCACGGCGCACGCTCGACATCTGTACCGCGGGCGGCATCCGCACCGGCAGGGTTGGCGAAGACGCGAGGCTCGGTACATCGGCACGCATCCGCTGGAGCGAGGCGCGATTGAACGACCAGTGAGGCGCGTGGTCGATCTCGGTCGCGGCGTCGTCGACGTAGTCGGTGGCGGGCTGGTACTTCGGCATGGGGTACTCCGACGGTGCTGCGCGGATGGGCTGACCTCTGCTCGTGCACGCCTTGGACCACGTCGAACCGAGCGATCTCGATGAGTTCCGCTCGGGTGTCCCGACGCTGGCAACCGAGCTGGCCGGGTCGCGCGGCCCATGTACCATCGCGC
>JAYVRN010000004.1:0-36389 GCA_043776275.1 Myxococcales bacterium
CATCTTCACGAAGTCCGCGATCAGGGTGATCGCCCCCTGCGCGAACATCTCGTTGAGGCTCTCGATGTCGTTGGTCATGCGCGTCATCAGCCGGCCCACGGGGATCCGGTCGAAGAACGCGGCGCGCTGGGACAGCACCTTGTCGAAGATCGCGATCCGGAGCGCGTGCATCGTGCGCTGGCCTGCGAGCTGGAGGTACCAGGTCTCACAGAACCCCGACGCGCCCTGCGTGAGGACGAGCCCCATGTAGGCGGCCGCATCGATCGGCAGCGGGCCGATGTCGCCCGTGAGGATGTGCGTGGTCAGCGCGTAGCGAAACAGGGCCGGCTGCGCGAGCTCGAGCGCGATCGTGAACGGCATGAACAGCGCCCACGCGATCAGGAGCTTCCAGTGCGGTCGGATGAACGGCCACAGCCGGCGCATCAGCGCGAGGTCGTACGCCTTGCCGAGCACCACCTCCTCGGCGCCCCCGGCACGCCCACCCGACGGCTGGCTCGCGACCGCGGTGGCCATCAGACCGCCTCCCGCTTCGCGACATCGGTGTCCAGCTGAGAGCGGTACAGGTCGCTATAGGTGCCCGGCTCCGCGAGCAGCTGCTCGTGCGTGCCTCGCGCGACGACCTTGCCCTGATCGAGCACGATGATCTGATCGGCATCTTTGATCGCCGCGACCCGGTGCGAGATCAGGACGGCCGTGCGGCCGCTCATCACGTCGCGCAGGTGCTTGAGGATCGTCCGCTCGGTCTCGGCGTCCACCGAGGACAGGGAATCATCGAGCACGAGCAACCGCGGGGTCGCCGCGAGGGCCCGGGCGAGCGCGACGCGCTGCCGTTGCCCGCCCGACAGCGTGATGCCGCGCTCGCCGACGATCGTGCCGAGCCCCTCGGGCATCGCCGCGAGGTCACGTGCGAGCCCCGCCGCGGTGGCCGCGGCCTTCACCTTCGGCTCCTCCCGGAGATCCGCGGCGGCCGCCATGCCGATCACACGCTCGAGCTCTCTCGCCCGCGCCGCCGGGATCGCGGTGCCGCCGCCGTAGCCCATCGCGACGTTGTCGGCGATCGTGGTCGAGAACAGGAACGCCTCCTGAGGTGCGTAGCCGATCTGTGCGCGGAGCGACTCGAGCGGCAGCGTCGTCACGTCGCGGCCATCGATGAACACGGTGTCGGCGGGGACGTCGATCAGCCGGCACAGCGCATCGACCAGGGTGCTCTTGCCCGCGCCCGTGCGTCCCACGATCGCGGTGACCGTGCCCGGCTCGAGGGTCAGGTGGATGTTCTCGAGGATCGTGCGCTCGCCGATCTTGATCGTGAGATCCTTGACCTCGACCTTCGCGGGGGCCGTGGACTCCGCGAGCGCTGGCCCGGTGCCTTCGGGGATGTCGGGCTGGGTGTCCTGAAGCACCACGAGGCGCGACCACGAGGCGCGGCCGCGCTGGACCAGCGCCAGCATGAAGCCGAGCGTCAGCGTCGGCCACACCAGCCGTGCGAGGTAGCCCGAGAACGCCACCAGCTCGCCCTTCGACATGTCGCCGTGGATCAGCGCACGGCCACCGAACAGGATCAGGATCGCCATCCCCATGGCGGCGAGGGTGTTCAGCATCGGCCCGAGCTGGATGCGGACCTTGGCCGCCTCCATGTTCTCCTTCAGGAGCTTCTCGGAGCGCTCGATGAAGCCCTTGCGACGCACGCCCTCGAGCCCGTAGGTCTTGATCACCTGGATCGCGCCGAGATCCTCCTGGATCCGAGAGCTCAGCGCGCCGAGCTCGGCCTGGACCGAGCGCATCGTCCCGTAGATCCGGCGGCTCATCGCCTGACCCACGACGTAGATCATCGGGAACGGCAGGATCGCCCACATCGTGACGATCGGATCGGCCCACAGCATGCGCCCGAGCACCGTGACGAACGCGATCACGGCGTTCGCCAGGTTCAACAGGCCCGCGCCCCACATCGCACGGACCGTCTGCACGTCGTTGGTCAGGCGCGACATCACATCGCCGGTGGGATGGTCGCGGTAGTAGGCCGGCGACAGCGTCATGAGGTGGCCGAACAGATCCGATCGAAGGTCGTACTCGGCGGCGCGGCCGGAGTTGAAGATCAGGATCCGCGATGCGATCCGCGTGACCGCGGTGAGCGCCGCGAACACCACCATCCACATCACGAACGTGCCGATCACGCCGGACCCTTCGATGCCGAGCGCGTCCACGGACTTGCCCAGCATCTCGGGGACGCCGAGATAGAACACGTTCGTGAGGCCGAGCATCAGCACGCCGAGCGCGAGCTGCTTCTTGTACGGCTTCAAGTAGCCGAGAGAGCTGCGCATACTGCCGGCCGACACCGACGCTTACGTACCACCGTTGGCGGTGGAGCGGGAGGCGAGGGATCGACGCAGCGGCCGGATCTCGCGACCGGATCCAGCTTAGAGGGCGCGGCCCATCGCGCGGTATTCGCCGCGGGCGGCGCGCTCGAGATGCGCTTGCGAGATCGGCATGCCTTCGGACGCGGCCATGAACGCCGCGGCGAGCACCGCGTTGCGGATGTTCGCGCCGACCATCGCGGAGAAGCTCTTGGCGAGCTGCTCGAGCGCCAGCGGCTGCTTGATCGGTGCGCCGGTCGAGAGCATCCGCTGCCAGAGCTTGACGCTCTCGGCGTGCTCCGGGGACTGGAACATGATGTGCGCGGCGAGGCGGCGCCGGAGCGCCGGATCGATGCTCGAATCGAGGTTGGTGGTCAGGATCGTCACGCCGCCAAAGCTCTCGATCCGCTGGAGGAGGTAGTTGACCTCGAGGTTCGCGTACCGATCGACGGCGGACTTGACCTCGGTCCGCTTCGCGAACAGCGAGTCGGCCTCGTCGAACAGGAGCAGCGCGTGGCCCGCATCTGCGGCCTCGAAGATCCGGGACAGCTGCTTCTCGGTCTCTCCGACCCACTTCGAGACGACCTTGGAGAGATCCACCTGGTACAGCTCGAGATCGAGCTCGCGCGCGAGGAGACCCGCGACCATCGTCTTGCCGGTGCCGGGCGGACCGCTGAACAGCGCGGCGACGCCGATGCCGCGCGGCATCTTCTGCTTGAAGCCCCACTTCTCGTAGACCTGGTGCGCGAACCGGACGCGCGCCACGAGGTTCTTGACGTCCTCGTGCGTGTCCGGAGGCAGCACGAGGTCCTCCCAGCGCTGCTTGACCTCGGTCCGCTGTGCGAGCTCACCCATCTGCTCGGCGATGTTGTTGCGGATCCCCTCCTGAAGATCGTGGGCCTCGAGCGCCGCCGATCCGCCGCGCGCATCGCGGATCGATCGCGCCGCGGTGGCGCCGGCGTTGATGCCTCCTGCGCCCATCCGATATCGCAGCGCGAGCTCGTCGAGCCCGCTCTCGAGCCCTGCGATGTCCTCGCCGAGCGCGCGCTCCCACAGGAGCCGGCGGGCCGCGGTCTCAGGCACGGGCCACGCGACCCGGAGGATCCGTCGCCCACGGACCTTCACGTCGAGGCCGGCGACCTTGGAGGTCAGGGCCACCGGACCTGCGGCGTTCTCGAGGATCCGCGCGAGGAGATGTTGGCGCGCGCCGGGATCGGCCTCACCGCCCGTGAGCTCGTCGAGCTCGGCGATCACGGGGATCGCGTCGGTCAACAAGCAATCGCGCATCAGCGCGGTGAGCGCCGCCTCGAGCGCGGCGTACGACGGGGCGATCCGGGTGAGATCGAGCGAGATCACCGCACGCTTGGAAGCCCGCGCAGCGAGCGCGATCGCGGTGCGCCGGCCGGCGCCCGTGGGGCCTTCGACGATCACGACCACTGGCTCGAGAGTGCCGAGGCCTTGCACGATCCGCTGCACCGACTGCCGTTGACCCTCGTCGAGCTGGGGATCGTGAGGGACCACGACGCGACCGCCCGCGGACACGATCACATCGTCGAGCTCCAGTTCGCCGCGGAGGAACGACCACAGCCGTGGCGGCGTCGTCAGCGGGGTACAGGCATCGATCGTCTGATCTTCGCCGCCGAGGATGAACTGATATCGCCGGAGTGGATGCGAAGGGGAGAGGACCGCCGCGATCGCCTGTGCTCGATCGTCATCGAGGTCCATGATCGTGGCGTAGTGGGCGAGGGAGAGCCCCTTGCGCGCGTCGGTGCCGCACAGCACCTGGAGGAGCCCGAGCAGGAGCGGATCTGCAGCACGGGCGACGATCGCCCACACGAACTCGAGCTCGTCGGGCGACAGCTGGAGCGCGGCCGCGAGCTGCGCTCCGGGCGACGCGTGATCACCACGGGCCTTGCGGAGCGACGCGACGACCGAGGTCAGCTCGGTGCGCGCCGCTTCGATCGCCTCGGGTGGCATCTCGACGCCGCTGCGCGCGACCGCGAGCTGCGTGGCGAGCCGTACCCGACGGAGCTCGTCGCCAAACACCGTACTCACGACGCGACCTGCGTCATGCGCTCGATCGCGATCGCGATCTCGACCTCGGCCACGTCCCCGCTCCGGTACGTGATCGCGAACGCCGTTGCGGCCTTTGCGTCGAACGCGCCGGCGAACACGCCGAGCCGCGGCCCCGACGACGTCTGGGGGCGGAGCGAATCGGTGAGGCCGACGACGTGTTTCCACTCGACGTCGCGATACTCGATCGTCAGTTCGGGAATCACGTGGTCATCGTCGCATGACAGCCACAGCGTGTAGCCCTTGCCGGCAGCCAGGACGACGTGGGCCTGTTGCAACAACGCGCGCTGATCGGGCGGTACGCCGAGAGCAGCGGTGATCGTGAACAGCACCGAGGTCACCGCGACCAGCTCCTGGGCTGGCGACGGACCGAGATCCGAAAGCTCGTGAGTCACCGCGACGCGCCATCGTCTGTCGGACCGACGCGCGATCGCATCGCACCGGCCACCAGCCAGACTCCCGAGCCGCTGCGCGAGCGAGGTGCGTGTATCTGCCGAGACACCCGACAGCAGCGCCAGATCCGCCGCGAACGGTCGGCGCCCGAACGAGTAGGCAACGTCCACCCCATCTGATCCGAGCTCGATCTGCGCCACGCCTTCCGCCACGCCGAAACGAGCCAGCGTCGGCATCGCGTCGGGGACACGGAGGGCCAGTCGGTCGCTGGTGTCGAGGCTGATCCGGGCATAGCTGGCGGGGGCATTGCCGAGCTCCGGGAGTCGTGGTTCCAGGAACGACCTGTCGATCCCGAGTCGGTCCGCGGCCACTGCGAGCCGGGTCAGGACGTCGATCGTTCCGTGCGTGGGGTCCGGAGTTTCAGCCATGGTCCTTGCTGGTTACGCGGCTTGACAGGTCGGGTGGCCCAGGGTGCAGACTGGTCACGTACGGAATCTTCCGCCGGTGCGATTTCCGCCGAGGAAGGAGGGGGGGCCCCGCCCTCCAAGTACGTATAACTGAAGACCTGCAGAGGATCCTAGGTGAGCGGCGAAAACATCCCCGAGAAGCTGCACCGCAATGACCGGGACCTCGCGTTCCGTCCTGACATCGCGTCCGGACAGGATGTCGAGAACAAGAAGCAGGTCGACGCCAGCGATCATGTGGCCGACGAGGCCACCGATCAGCAGGCGGCCAAGCGCATGGCTGCGCTGTCGGTCAACAACAAGGCGAGCAAGAAGTCCGTCGATGTCGACGCGCTGCTCGACACCGCCGAGAACGACGCGGATCGCGCGAAGATCTACGCGAACAATCCGAGCTACAAGCCGAAGGCGAGCGGCGAGCACGAGCAGAACGCGACCGAGACCGAGGCCCAGCACGACAAGACCTCGAACGGGCAGGGCAAGCCGCCGGTGATGTCGGCGGAGCAGCGCTCCGAGCTCAACAACGAGAGCTACTGGTCCGCGGGCCGTGGCAATGCACCGAAGGTCACGCCCGAGCGCGCCAAGGAAATCCGCGAGGACGCCGATGGCGGCAGCCCGACGGGCGACCACGAGCAGGAGCAGAAGGAGACCGAGCACGAGGCCCCGAAGGCCCCGAACGCCAAGAACGGCGCGAAGGCCGAGCACGGCCAGGCCCGGTTCAAGCCACCGCAGCTCTCCACGACCGAGCAGAAGGAGCTCCGCGACGGCCTCGATTTCGGCGACACCAGCAACAAGCGGAGCGATACCCAGACCTCGTTTCAGGGCTCGTCGCAGGTTGTCCCGAACCAGGTCGATTCGAAGCAGCTGCTCGGCAACGAGGAGCGCAATCCGAACGGTACCCGAAAGCTGTCGAGCAGCCAGACCCAGGAGAACCTGTCAGGCCTCGACTTCAAGGGGCAGGGCAAGGCTCCCGTCGTCACGGCAGAGCGCGCGCAGGAGATCCGCGACGACGCCGACGGTGGTTCGCCTGCGAAGGAGTTCCTCCGATCACCGACGCGCTGGGATCGCGGGACGAATACTGGCGACGTGAAGTCGGCCGGCGACGTGAAGTCGGACATCGGCGACGTGAAGTCGGCGGGCAGCGTGAAGTCGGACATCGGCGACGTGAAGTCGGCCGGCAGCGTGAAGTCGGACATCGGCGACGTGAAGTTGGCGGGCAGCGTGAAGTCGGACATCGGCGACGTGAAGTCGGCCGGCAGCGTGGAGTCCGAGACCAACGACAAGGCGAGCGACGACGCGCGCTGGATGCGTGACGAGCGATCGCAGGGCGACGTGAAGAGCCAGGGCGACGTGAAGAGCCAGGGCGACATGAAGAGCGACTCGGAGATCAACGCCAACGACGACGCGCGGTGGAACTCGAGCAAGTCCGACGCTGACGTGAAGCTCGTGGACGGCGGTCAGGACAGCAAGACCGCCGACGAGCGCTGGACGACCAACGCCAAGGGCGGCGGTGATGAGAAGAGTGGGAGCGACGCGCAACATTCGAAGGATGCCGAGCACACCAAGGGCGTGGTCGACACCAACCAGAAGTTCGCGGGATCCGTCGACGAGAAGCTGCAGATCAAGATCGACCAGCGCGAGCTGCTCGGCCACGAGAACGTGCATGCCAAGGGACCGATGCCGGTCGACGGCAAGCAGAGCGTCGATCACGCGCACGCCAAGGACCTCGCGGGGGTTCACCAGAAGCACGCGAAGGACGAGCTTCGTGGCGTCGATCCTGCGCACGCGCACGAGGGCAAGCACGCCTCCAACGACAACGCGAAGATCGTCGATGGCAACCAGAACCAGAAGCTGACCGTCGGCCAGCCCGTTGATCCCTATGCGCATGAGGCGGATCAGCTCGCCGATCAGGTGATGCGTGGCGGTGGTGCGGACGAGGAGCTCGGCGCCGACGAGGAACAGAACGGCGAGGGCGGCGAGCTCGATCAGCTCGCGGATCAAGCGAAGAACGATCCCCAGGCCGCGGCGAAGCTCAAGGAGCAGGCGCAGGCCGCGGCGTTGCGCAAGCGCCAGGCGGCGCAGGCCAAGACCACCGGGAAGGTCGGGCATGTGAGCACCGCCGGCGCGCATCACGCCGGAAAGCTCCACGCCAAGGGAGAGCAGAAGGCAGGCGCGCTCGCCAACAAGGGTGCTTCCCAGCAGCAGGCCGCCAAGACCGATGCCGCGAAGAAGAAGGTCGCGAAGGCCAAGAGCATCGACGAGGTCAAAGCCAAGCTCGAGGCGACGTTCAAGACCCAGTCCGAAGGCCTCAAGGCCGACACCGAGAAGCAGCGCGCGGAGCTGACGAAGCAGCTCGACGCCGAGAAGCTGAAGCTCGCGGACCAGACCAAGGGGCTGCAGGACAAGCAGGCCAAGGACGTCGCGGCCAAGAACACCGAGCTCGAGACCAAGATCGCGGCGAAGAAGGTCGAGCTCGACAAGCAGGAACAGGTCGCGGTCAAGGCTGCCGAAGAAACGACCGCGCGGGAGATCAACGCGCTCCACATCGTCACGACCGGGAAGACCAATTCGGTCCTCGGGAAGATGAAGGTGGAGACCGACAAGATCCTCCTCCAGGGGGCGAAGGACGGCGAGGCGATCCGCAAGGTCGCTCAGGGCGCCGGGCACGCTCAGAAGCAGGCGGGCGAGATGAAGGCGCAGGCCGCTATTCAGCAGGCCAACGCGAAGGCCGCCGGGCTGCCCGAGGATCAACAAGCCACGGCCAAGCATGCGGGCGAGGTCCAGGCGAACCTGGCGCGCGCCCACGCAAAGACCGAGGCCGCGAAGGCGGTCAGCGACGGCGTCGTCAACAGCCAGGCGACGCGCGACCGCGCGGCCGCCGAGGCCGTGAAGCGTGGCGGCATCGCGAAGGAAGTCGTCGCGGAGCTGAAGGCGAACGAGGACAAGAGCGTCGTAACGCTCCAGGCGCAGCTGGTCGCGACGAAGGCCAAGCTGGCGCAGGCGAACGCATCGGCGCTGACCAAGATGGAGGCGGATCGCAAGGATCAGCAGGCCGAGATCCAGAAGCTGATCGCGGCGAGCAACACCGAGATCACGAAGCAGACCGATGCGCAGACCGTCCGGATCAATCAGCTCGAGAAGGACACCCTCGCGAAGATCGATGCTGCCGAGACGTCTGCCAAGAAGAAAAACCAGCAGGCGCACGACGACCTCCTGATCAAGCTCGAAGCTCCCGGGGCCAACCTCGCGGCTCTCGACGAAGAAGCGAACAAGGTGTGCGAGCAGATCGCGCAGAACACCACGCAGGCTCAGATGGCCGTGCGCGAGGAGATCAAGAGCGCGCAGGCCGACGCCGCACGGCAGACCGCGGAGCGCGTGGCCGCTGTCCAGGCCGAGGGCAAGAAGGCCGACGACAAGATCGCCGCGAAACACGCCGCGACCAGCGCGAAGATCGACGATGCGGCGACGGCCGCGAGAGCCACGAGCGACCAGGTCGTGAAGGACCACGCCGTAGGTGCGAACGACACACTGGTCATCGGCATGTCGTTCGCGACCGATGCCGAGAAGAAGTTCGACAAGAGCTCCGCCGAGTACGAGGCCGACAAGGCGGCGACCGCGGCCAAGGACGCAGCGGCGGCGAAGAAGAAGGCGGACGACGAGATCGCGAAGCAGGCCGCTGAGGCCAAGCAGGCCGAGGACGCGAAGAAGGCCGAGGCGCAGAAGCAGATCGACTTCAAGAACAAGACCAAGGGCGCCGCCGAGGATCTGTTCAAGGCGATGGACCGCTGGGGGACCGACGAGAAGGCGATCTTCAAGGCCCTCCAGGGCAAGACGCCCGAGGAGATCCAGGCGATCAAGGCCGCGTATCAGGAGCGCTCTGGTCGCTCGCTCGATCACGACCTCACCGATGAGATGAGTGGCTCCGAGCTCAAGGAAGCCAAGGCGCTGCTCGCGCAAGATCCGGTTCAGTCGAAGGTCGCTGCGCTCCAGAACGCGATGGAGGGCTGGGGCACCGACGAGCAGAAGGTCAAGGACACGCTCGCGTCGATCACCGATCCGGACCTCAAGAAGAAGGTCGTCGCCGAGTACGAGAAGGCCACCGGCGAGAAGTTGTCGAGTGCGCTCGCCTCCGAGGGCATGGCGAGCGAGGGCGTCAACCCGGACGACTTCAAGAAGGACAAGTCGAACCCGAACGTCGATCCCAAGAAGGTCGCCGAGCTCGCGCAGTCCAAGGACGTCAAGCTCGCCGCCAGCGCGATCATGGCCGCGACGGATCGCTGGGGCACCGATGAGGCCGCGATCTCCAACGCGCTGAAGGGCAAGTCGCCCGCCGAGGTCGAGGCGATCAAGGCCGCGTTCAAGGAGCACAGCGGCAAGGATCTCGACGACGTTCTCGAGGACGAGCTCTCGGGCACCGAGCTGAAGGAAGCCAAGGCGCTGATGTCCGGCGATCCGGTTCAGGCCGCGGTCGCGCAGCTCCACAACGCCGCCGACGGCTGGGGCACGGACAAGGACAAGATCCACGCCGTCCTGAAGGACATCACCGACCCGGCGCTGCGCAAGCAGGTGACCGAGGAGTACGAGAAGCAGACCGGAGACAAGCTCGACACGATGCTCGAGGAGGAGCTGTCGGGCTTCGACAAGGACAAGGCGAAGGCCTACCTCGGCGGGAACAAGGCGCAGATCGCCGCGGTCAACGCCGACGAAGCGATGCACGGTGGCTTCCTCACGAACATCGCCGACGGCATGGCTGACACCATGGGCGTCGAGCGCGACACGATGCGTGCGGCGGTGGGTGGGGCGGTCGGTGGCGCGGTGCTCGGCCCGTTTGCGCCGCTCGCCGGACCGATCCTCGGTGCGGCCCACGGCACGGACTTCGGGACCGACAACAAGGCGCTCTACGAGGCGCTCGAGTCGTGCAAGGACCAGAAGGAACGCGACGAGCTGATCGCGGCCTACAAGGATCGCACGCACGGGCGTGACCTGCTGAAGGACGTCGACGCCGATCTCGAGGGCAAGGAGAAGGACGTCGCCAAGTACATCATGGCCGGCGACAAGGCCGGCGCGGAGGCCGCGAAGATGGCCTCGGCCGCCGAGGGCCTGGGCACCGACAAGAAGGCGATCTACGCCGCGCTCGAGAAGGCCGAGAGCAAGGAAGAGCGCGAGGCGCTGATCAAGAAGTACAACGAGCTCTACGGCAAGAACGGCGAGGACTTCGACAAGATGTTGTCGAACGAGCTGAGCGATCTCGACTACGCCAAGGCCAAGCAGCTCGAGAAGCAGGGTCGGATGGAGGACGGCTTCGCCCTCTACTACGCGATGAACGAGGGCTTCCTCGGGATCGGTACCGACGACGATCTGCTCAAGGAGAAGCTGAAGGGCAAGAGCAAGGAAGAGATCGAGCAGCTGAAGAAGGACTACGCCGCGGCGGCGAAGAAGTTCGGCAACGTCGACAAGGCCGATCTGACCAAGGACGTCCAGGGCGAGACGTCCGGACGCGTGGGACATGAGCTCGATCAGTCGCTGAAGGGCAACCCGACGACGATCGACGAGATGCGCCAGCGCGCTGCGGAGGACTACGCCTTCGAACGCACCGAGTCGAGCTGGGTCGGCGAGGTCGGGATGGCCGTGGTCATGGGCCCGTTCGGCTACATGGGCGCGAAGTCGATGGGCATCCAGCCCACGGACATCGCCAACGGCCTGACGGACATGTGGAGCGGCTCGGGCAAGACGCTCGACAAGACGCACGCGGACGTCGAGGCGAAGTTCCTCGCGATCAAGCAGGATCCAAAGTACGCCGGCTACGACAAGCTTCCGGTGGGTTCGCCAGAGCGGGCCGCGATGGACAAGGCCATGATGGCCGAGCTCCAGGGCACGGCGGACTGGCAGTCTGGTGACCTCAAGGGCTTCCAGGAGGCCAAGGACGCCACCGCGGATGCCGCTGGGACCGCGGTCGCGCTCGCTGTCGGTGCAGTGATCACCGTGGCCTCGGGCGGCACGGCTGCGCCCGCGCTGGTCGCGTTGCTCTCCGGTCTGTCCGGCGTCGGCGCGCAGATGATGATCAAGGGCGGTGCGATGTCCAACGAGGAGATCGTGCAGAAGACGGCGGCCGTGATCGCCGAGGCGTGCGCCGCTGGCATCGTGAAGATCGAGGCTGTCGAGGCGTTCGTGAAGAACGTCGGCAAGCTCGGCGCGGGCAACAAGCTGATCGCGAAGATGCTCGAGGAGGCGATGGAAGAGGCGATCGAGTCCGGCTCCGAGGAGCTGATGAACTCGCTGATGGATCCCGAGCTCTACAAGGGCGACTTCGTGGACTTCGCGAAGGGCGTCTCGCAGAAGACCGGCAAGGCGATGTTCACGGGCGCGTTCGCGGGCGGGATCGCAGGTGGCGCGGGCGAGTACATGCCCGATGGCAAGACCTGGAAGGGCCGCGCGTTGAAGGGCGCCGCGTCGCAGGCGGTCGGTGCAGTGGCGACCTCGGCGATCGATCCGTCGTCGTACGAGGGATCACAGGAAGACAAGTGGAAGCGGTTCGGCCAGGGCGTGGGCGAGGCGTCGCTGAAGGGCGCACGCGACAGCATGGGCAGCCATGGTGGCCACCACGGCGAGGGTCATGCGGACGTGCACGGCGGTACGGACACACACGGCAAGGTCGACACGCACGGCAAGGTCGACACGCACGGCAAGGTCGATACGCACACGAGCACGGCGGTCGACACCAAGACCGACACCACCACGAGCACGGCGGTCGACACCAAGACCGAGACGCACGCGAACCCGGCGGTCGACACCAAGACCGACACCAACGCGAACCCGGCGGTCGACACCAAGACCGATCCGAACGCGAACCCGGCGGTCGACACCAAGATCGATCCGGCGGTCGACGCCGAGGCCAAGCATCGCGCTGCCGAAGCGGAGGCCCAGAAGGCCAAGCTCGACGCCGATCAGAAGGCGCAGGCCGAAGAAGCCGCGCACAAGCTCAAGGAAGCCGCCGACAAGCGGAAGGTCGACGACCAGGAGAAGGCGTGGGCCGAGGTCGAGGCCGAGAAGGCCCGCGTCGAGGCTGATCGCAAGGCGCAGCAGAAGGTCGAGGAGGCCAAGGCCTGGGAGATCAAGCGAGCCGCTGACGCCGAGCAGAAGGCAGCGCAGGAGAAGGCTGCCTGGGACCAGAAGCAGGCCCAGGACGATGCCAAGCGGGGCGAGCTGCCCGCAGACACCAACCGCGATGGCAAGCCGGGCGCGAAGCTCGAGGCTGGTCAGTCCTCCGATCAGAAGGTCGAGACCCACCGGCTCGACCAGAACCACGACGGCGTCCAGGACCGCGCACGGGTCGGCGTCGACGGCATGGAGATCCCGACGACGATTCCGCGGATGGAGGGCCTGCCGCCCGCCCAGGCGGCCGCCGAGGCGAAGTTCGCCGCGGCCTACGAGCGCGACCCGCAGGCGATGGCCAAGGAATATCTCGCCATGGTGATGGCGGGAAAGACCGATGCCGAGATGAAGAACTTCGCGACCGACGACGCGAAGCTGCTCTCGCCCGACTACAACCCGACGCTCGACGCGAATGCGACCGATCAGCAGAAGGCCGACGCGCTCGCTGCGCGCGGCATGATGAACATCGCCACGCATCAGACGGCGAACGCTGTGGCCAAGATGGCGTTCACGATGCGGCTCGATCAGATCGCGGCGGATCCGGGCGCGGCGAAGACCATCCTCGTGACCGCGGGTGGTGTCGGTGCCGGCAAGAGCTACTCGATCGACAACAACCCTCAGGCGGCGGCGCTCAAGGCGTCGTCGTCGGCGGTGTGGGATGCGGCTGGCGAGCAGAACTCGACGGAGCTCCCGTGGGTGATCGCCGAGGCGAAGAAGCGCGGCATCGAGGTCGCGGTGGTCTACGTCCACAAGCGGCCCGAGCAGTCGTGGGAGAACATGAAGTTCGGCGTGATCCCGCGCGCCGCGAAGTCTGGCCGCATGGTCGATGCGCGTCTGCACGCGGACAGCTACGCCGAAGGCGCCCGCAACTTCGACGCGATCCAGAAGTCGATGGGCGCGGACGCGAGCGTGAAGTTCGTGGTGCTCGACGCGACCGGCGAGGGCCAGGCCCAGCAGATCGATGCGCTGCCGAAGAGCGCGCTCGAGCTCGATGCGGCCGAGGTCCACGCCCGCAATGTGGCGTTCCTCGACAGCAAGGCCGACACCCTGCCGAAGCACGTCGTCGAGGGCGGCAACAAGATCGGCGAGCAGGTGTGGGGACCGGCGGCGGAGCTCGACGAGCACGGCCGGCCGAAGTCCGAGACCCAGACCGACTCCAAGGCGGATCCGAAGACTGATCAGAAGGCCGATCAGACCTCCGATCAGAAGGCCGATGAGGCGGTCACGAGCAAGCCCGGCCTGGCGTCGGGTGTCGAGGCGGGGAACACCGGCCCGAAGACCAAGGGACCGGCGGTGGAGGTGGTCACCACCGTCGCGACCGTGGAAGCGGGCCAGGAGTTGATGCGGCGGCTCGTCGCCGGCGACAAGACGGTGCTCGCGCAACTCGGCTTTCAGCACGACGGCGCGACCGATCATATCGAGTGGGGCCTCGGTCAGACGTCGGATGGCAAGATCATCCTGGTGCGCGGCGAGTCTGGCGCGGTCGACTTCGACAAGCTGCCCGGCAACGTCAAGGCGCTCGCGCACAGCCACCCGGCGGTGCTCGACGGCAAGTCGCGCGACCTCAAGGCCGCTGGCACCGCCAACGGGATCGCGATCGGCGACCTGATGAACGACGCCCATGCGACCGACCTCGTGAAGTTCCTGCCCTCGACGGGCGACCTCGCGTACTTCGTCGACAAGGGCATCGGCCAGCACACGGTATTCACACCGTACGTGCACCTCGGCAACGGTCAGGTCGGCAACCCTACCGGCCCGAACGTGGATCCGAAGCAGCGGATCGAGATCGAGGTGCTCGGCGCCAAGGCGATCGGTCGCTCCGCGCTCCAGCCGCACCAGACGGCGTACGAGGCCCAGATCGTGATCCGCGATGGCGCGGGCAACGTGTTGTGGACCGGGCCGATGCAGATCACGCGGCTGGCCGGGCAGGGCTTCTCGATGGATTCGCCGACGCTGTCGAGCAAGTTCATCGACGTTGGCCAGGCTCCGACGGCGCACCCGGACGCGGGTCCGACCAAGGTCGCGGCGGGCAACGAGGTCGATCGCGACGCCGAGAAGCGGAAGGCGCAGCAGAACCTCGCGATGTCCGAGAACGACGGCCTCCACCAGCTCGGGCCGGTGGAGCTCGCCAAGCGCGCGCCGCTGCATTCGCAGATCTCGCAGATGGACTCGATCCTCGCGCACACCTCGGACCACGAGGCGATCGCGATCATCCGGGCAGCCCGCGCCGAGCTGCACCACTCGGAGCAACTGATCAAGGCGCTCGATGCCAAGCAGGGCTCGTTCGCCAGCCTCGATGCCGCCGAGCTCGAGGCCAAGCGGATCGAGATCCTGAAGGATGCGCACACCAAGGCCAACGCAGCCCTCGCCGCGTACGACATGGAGGTCGGCAACGGCAAGAAGATCAAGATGACCGAGGCCGAGGCCGAGGCCGCGCTGAAGAAGGCCCACGACAACGGCGAGCAGCAGCGAGAGGTGTTCAGCCCCACGGGGCGCGCGTACGAGATCCTCGATCCGAAGACCAAGCGCGTGAAGTACGTGATCGAGTTCGACGCGCACGTCGACTCGAAGGCCAAGTCGTCGCCGGAGACGATCGCGGCGAACAAGATGGCGGCCGAGATGGCGCGCCAGACCAACAAGACCGAGGGCCTGCGGACGGCCTCCGACATCGAGCGGCTCGCCACGGACGGCCACCTCGAGATCCTGCTCGATCGCGTGATCGCGGGCACCGGGCTCGCGGCGGCGCAGGACGCGCACTCGCTCACGAAGGGCGATAACTCGGAGCACCAGCAGGGCATCCCGAAGACGATCGGCATCGGCACCGGCGAGGACACCTTCGAGAAGCTCGGCGACATCCCGATCGGCCAGAAGGTCGTCGAGTACGACTCGCCGAACTGGTCCGTGCAGCCCCGCGACTTCACCGACAACCACGAGGACTACACCTCGGGCAAGAACCTCGCGGACGCCACGCAGCTCACCCAGCGTCACTCCGGCGTACCGGTGGTGCCGTTCGAGATCATGTCGGTGTCCGTCAAGAAGGACGCCTCGTGGAAGGTGCAGAACGCCAACGTTCGCATCCAGGTGATGACCAACTCCGGCCCGGTGTACCTGTACGCGATGCACACCGACCTCGCGGTCGGCCTCGGTGCCCCGCGGCAGCTCGACCTCTCGCAGGTCAATGCGAACGGTGATCAGGTCGAGGCGAAGAAGACCCTCCAGAAGCTCGAGCAGGCGGGCCTGATCGTCTACGGCGAGGATCCCAACCTCCAGAAGTCCGATGGCGACATCCTGGTCTCGGGTGGCAGTGCGACCGCGAGCTGGAACGCCCGGTTCGCTCAGATGAACGGCGCGAACGTCGACTGGGTCGCCCCCGACTTCAACAAGGGTGCGCCGCGGATGATCACGCCGCAGATGGAGTACCGGAAGCTGCAGAAGGACCTCGCGTCCGGAACGTTGACCGGCGACGAAGCGGTCAAGGCGCACGCCCGGATGTCCGAGCTGCGCGCGTTCGGCGACGCGATGCTCCCGAGCAACCTGGAGCCGTCGCACGCCTCGTTCAAGAACCCGAACATCCCGCGCTCCGTGGCGGTGATCGAATCTGTGACCCCGACCGACGATGGACGCGTGCTCGTCACGTTCAAGGGCGGCAATCCCGCAGCCAAGATCTACAACCAGGTCGTGGTCTCGCACGGCACCGATCCGAACGGCCCCGAGGGCCGCAGCAAGGGCGCGATGGGCCTCGCCAACCCGGGCAACGGCCGCGACGTGGGGCCGCAGATCGAGATGAAGCCCAAGGTGGTCAACGGCAAGGTCGTCGCGCTCGAGAGCGTCGATCCGCCGGGCGCGGTGCGCGTGATCGGCGCCGCGATGTGGAACGGTGCGTGGGCCAACGCGATGACGAACGAGGCCGACAAGAAGGTGTTCAACAAGGCGCTGCAGTCGCAGGCCGATACCGCCCCGCGTGACTCGCCGGCGAACGTGCTCGTGCACAACGTCGGTCAACAGATCGCGGATGCGAACAAAGACACGACGAGCGAAGAAGATCTGGACGCGCCGTGACGATCGATCTCTCTGCGGTCCTGGCGGCGCCATCCGAAGATGGGCCGCGCCGGGCGCTCGCCGCCACGCTCGAGGCGGCGAACGACCCTCGCGGTCGCCTGATCACGCTGCAGCTCGATGCCTCGGTCGAGCGCAAGCTCAACGGGGCGACGCGCGAGTACTGGAACCTCGATAGCCTCGCGGACGCGCTCCTCGACAAGCACCGGGCGGAGTGGACGAGCCAGATCGCCCCGCTGGTCAAGGAAGCGCGCTATCACCGTGGCTTCGTCGAGAGCGTGACGATGGATGCGCAGGCCTTTCTCACCAACGGCCCGCGGCTGTATGCACTCGCGCCGATCCGTTCGGTGCACCTCGTCAACGCGGGGGCCGTGGTCGCCGAGGTGGTCGGCTCGCCCCTCGTCCGCCAGCTCGCGCACCTCGGCCTGCAGAAGAACGGCCTCGGCGATGCGGCGGCTCAGACGCTCGCGCGGTCGACGCAGCTCGCCAACCTCCAGCTGCTCGACCTCTCGTTCAACGCGATCACCGAGCCCGGCCTCGAGGCCCTCGCGGCGTCACAGCAGCTTCGCCGGCTCGTGTTCGTGAACCTGGTCGGAAATCCGTGCGGAGATCCGGCGGAGACCTACGGCGTCGATGGCATGACGGGGCAGATGGTGCCGGGGACCGCCGCGCTGCCCCCGCTCGGCCAGGCGCTCGAGGCGAAGCACGGCGAACTTCCGTGGTTGCACGCGCCCTCACGGTTGATGGCGTATCCGCCGACGATCGAGGACGTCTGAAGTAGACTTCGCCGATGGCTCGCGTCACCAGCGCCGACGAGGCACGCCGCATCCTTGAGCAACAGGGTTGCACGACCTGTGGCACCACCCGCTTCGTGCGCGAGGCGGAGCTGGTGGTCCACGAGGGCGGGCACGCGCTCCGCTACCAGACCTGCGCGAAGTGCGGAGCCGATCGGACGGTTTACCTCCCACTGTCTGAGGACATCGAGCGGCGGCTCACGATGGTGCGTCCCTACGACCCGAGGACGATCGAAGCGATCGCGCCGTACGTGGTGAAGGGGTGGCCGGAGTACGGTAGCGACGAGGAGCAGCGCTGGGGAGGTGCCCGCACCGACACGTCCGGAATTTCGGCGGGCCCAACCTGGCAGCTCGTCACGTGGCTGCGTGGCTCGACCGGCTTTGGCCAGGGTCGCTACACGCGTCGAGATGGGACGGCCGCGCTCGTCACGTTCACGCGTGCGCAGTCGATCCCCGCGGCAGCCCTCGCGACCAAGCTCGAGCGCAGCACCACCGGCGTGGCGCCGCTGCTCTCGATCGAGGAGCTTGGCGACCGCGTGGTGATGCGGGAGTGGGAGCCGCCGGGGATCGCGTTGTCGACCCCGATGTTCCCGATCCCGCCCGAGGTCGCCCTGGGCGTGCTCGGGGGCCTCGTGGAGATCCTCGAGCGTGCATCCGCAGCCGGGGAGATCCTCGGCGGGATCCGGCCGGAGCTGGTGTACGTCGGTCCCGATCTGGAGGTCACCGGGATCGCGCCGCGCGCCGAGCCGTTCGCACGCACGATGACCGAGTCGCGCGACTTGCAGCCGACGTTCCCATTCGCGGCCCTCTATGCCGCGCCGGAAGCGATCACCCAGGGCACGTACAGCGCGGCCGGCGACGTGTTCTCCGCCTGCGCGGTGTTCCTGTACGCGCTCACCCGCCGTGCGCCGTTCGGGGCTGGTGGCAACCCGATGGAGCAGGTGATGGCGATGATGCAAGGGACCGCGGAGATCCCGGCCTCGGTGCCAGCGCCCCTCGCGGCCTTGATCCGTGCCGGCCTCTCCGCTGCACCCGGCGCCCGCCCGTCGGCGCAGGGGCTCCTCGCGGCGCTCCGGAGTCACGGCTTCGCGCGCAGCGCGTCGAGCCCCGCCTACCAGGAGGTCACGTTCGAGGAGGTCGACCAGGGCCCGGTGCGCTACCAGGCCGACGTCGATGGGGCGCGCTGGCAGATCAAGGTCAACGCCTTGCCGGCCCGGCGCTACACGCTGCTCGTCAACGCCAAGGTCGTCGAACAGCTCGCGGCCTGGCCCCGGGCCTGGCAGCGGTTTGATGACGCCGCACAACGCGACGAGTACGAACGAGAGCTCGACAAGGTGGAGCGGACCCGCGACGTGGGACCCTCGAAGCTCGTGACCTAACCGCGCGAATCAACTGGCGGGAGGCCGTTGTGTCGATAGGGGGGCGCGCGTATCGTCGGCTAGCCGTCCCCGACCGCCATGGCAGACCTATCATCCCTCCTCGCCGTCCTCGAACACGATCCCGACGATACACAAGCGCTCGCAGCGCTCTCCGGCGCGGCGCGCCACACAGCGCCTGATGTCCGCGCCGCGCGGTTCGCCGCCGCACGCAAGGTCCTCGCGGGTCGCGGTCGTCCCGATGCGGTCGTCGCGCTGATCGATTGCGAGCTGGCGAACACGGGCGAGCTGGACAAGAAGATCGACCTGCTGCTCGAGAAGGGGATGATCCTCGACGGCGAGTTGCTCGATGTCGCCGATGCGCGGGCGGCGTTTGATCAGGTGCTCGCCCTCCGCGCGAATGACACGATGGCCAAGGAGGCACTCGAGGAGCTCGACGTCGCCGCCAAGAACTGGAAGAAGTTCGCGGAGAAGTACGTCAAGGAGGCGAGCGCGTCCACCGATCGCGGTCTCGCCACCGGGCTGTACGTGTCGGCAGCCGAGGCGTACGTGCGGTTCGCACCGGAGAGCGCGGAGGCCGAGGCGTACCTGCGCAAAGCGCTCGAGGTCGATGCCAAGAACACGAAGGCGGCGTTCCACCTCACGCGACTGCTCCGCCGCGTCGAGCGCTGGGCCGATCTCGCCAAGCTCCTCGAGGATCGCGCCGATACGGCGCCAGCGATCGAGGAGAAGGTCGCGTCGCTGCTCGCGCTGGCCGAGCTGTACCGGACCCGGATGCCAGCGCCCGAGCGTGCGGACGCTGCGGTGAAGCGCGTGCTCGTGCTCGATCCGACGCAGTCGCAGGCCTTGCGTGCGGTGACCGACGTGCTGATGGCGTCGCAGAACTGGCCGGCCCTGGTCGCGACCTATCAGGCCGCCCTGAAGGCGAAGCGCGACGGCGACGATCTCGGCATGCTGCTGCAGATCGCGATGGTGCTGTGGCGGCATCTGAACGATCTCGATCAGGCCGAGGAGTACTTCCGCCGCGTCCGCAAGATCGATCCCGGTCACCCGGCCGCGCTCGACTTCTACCGGGTCTACTACCCGAGCAAGGGCGAGAACCAGAAGCTCCTCGCGATGCTCCGGCAGGTCGACAAGGGCGTGCCGCGGCCCCACAGCGAGAGTGGTGATCAGTCGCGCCCGATCGGCATCGAGATCGCCGAGCTGGCCGAATCGCAGAACAACCCGGAGAAGGCGATCGAGGCCTGGAAACAGCACCTCCGGCACGATCCCGCGTCGACGCAGGCGCGGACCGCGCTCACGCGGCTCTACCGGAAGACCGAGAAGTGGAACGCGCTGCTCGATCTCATGAAGGAAGAGATCGATCGCCTCCCCGAGGCCGATGTCGCCGGGCGCGTCGCACGCCTGCATGATGTCGTCGAGATCTATCGCGATCGGCTGCGGCTCGACGTGATGGTGATCAACACCTACAACGCGATCCTCAAGATCGATCCTGACAACAAGCGAGCGGGCGACGAGCTCGCTGCCAAGTTCCGCACGCTCGGTCGCTGGAACGATCTGATCGCGGTGCTGACCCGGAAGTCCGAGGCGCCGGATGTGCCCGATGCCGAGCGCGTCGTGTTGCTGCGCGAGATCGCCGATCTGTGGTCGGAGCGGTTCGGCAACTTCGCCAATGCGATCCGCCCGCTCGAGCGGATCCTCGAGCTCGCGCCCGCCGAGGCCGAGTCGCTGACCAAGCTCAAGGAGATCTATACGAAGCGGCGCCAGTGGCGCGCGCTGATCGATGTCCTCGGACGCGAGGCGAGCGTGCTGCCGCCGTCCGAGAAGCGCGCGAAGCAGGCCGAGATGGCGCGCCTCGCTGCCGAGCGCCTGGGGGATTCGCGGCTCGCGATCGAGATCTACAACACCATCCTCGGCGAGGCAGGTCCCGAGCATCCGGAGACGCTGGTCGCGCTCGCCGCGCTGTACGAGCGCGAGAAGCGCTACGTCGCCCTCGCGGAGATCCTCCACCGCCAGCGCGCGGTGCTCCAGGGGAAAGACGCGATCACGCTGCTCGAGAAGCTCGGGCAGGTGTACGCCGATCGGATCGGCTCGCCGGCTGCTGCGGCGACAGCCTGGCAGGAGGTGCTCGATATCGAGCCCGGCCACGCGAAGGCGCTGCGCACGCTGCGCGAGCTCTACGCCTCCGCCGGGGACTTCGCGGGGCTCGAGAAGCTCTATGCGCGGCTCGGCCAGGAAGATGAGCTGGTCGATGCGTTGCTCGGGATCGCGGATCGCCTCGACGCGAAGGACAAGCGCCTCCCGCTCGTGGAGCGCGCGGCTCAGCTCGCACAGCTTCGCGCGGAGCAAGCCAAGGAAGGGCCGGCCCAGATCCAGTCGCTCGAGCGTGCGCGCCAGGTGTGGGAGCGCGTGCTCGCCGTCGAGGCCACGCATGTGGGTGCGGCCACGGCGCTCGCCCCGATCTACGCGAAGCAGGAGAAGTGGGCGCGGCTGATCACGGTCCTCGAGATCGAGCTCGCAGCGGCACCCGATTTGCCGGCGCGCCTCGCGAAGATCGCGGAGATCCGCGCGCTGTGCGAGCAGAAGCTCGCCTCTCGGACCCTCGCGTTCACCTGGACGTTGCGGGCGTTCGATCTCGAGCCGACCAGCGCGGCCCTGTATGCGGATGTCCTCCGCCTCGCCAGCGAACCCGAGCAGTGGAAGGACGCCGCGAGCGCGTTCGATCGAGCGCTCCTGTTGCCGGCCCTCGACGAGGTCACCCGTCTGAAGCTGTTCCGCGAGCTCGCGAAGATCGCGAGCCGTCGCCTGGTCGATCCGGAACGTGCCCGCGCTTACCACCGGCAGGTGCTCGCCCTCGCGGCGGATGATCGCGAGGCGGAACAGCACCTCGAGGAGCTCGCGATCCAGCTCCACGATTGGCCCGAGCTGCTGTCGTCGTATCGGCGCCGCGCGGTTCGCGAGAAGGATCCCACCGAGCGCGCGTCGCTGCTGATCGAGATCGCGTCGCTGCAGGAGGAGAAGCTCGTCGATCTCGACGGCGCTGCCGCGACGTACCACGAGGCACTCGCCACCCTGCCGAACCAGGTCCGTGCGATGCGCGCGCTGGCGCGGATCGAGGAAGCTCGAGGGGACTGGGAGTCGCTGTCCGACGTCCTCGCGATGGAGCTGCAGCACACCCAGGACGGGCAGCCTCGGTTCGAGCTGCTGATGCGGCTCGGTAACCTCGAGGAGTCCAGCATCGAGCGGCCGTCGCGCGCGCTCCGCTACTACCAGGATGCGCTCGGCGTTCCGGCGCCCGGTGGCGGCGTTCGTCCCCAGGCGGTCGGCGCGATCGTCCGGTTCCTCCTGGCCGATGGCCCCGGCGCCAAGATCGAACCCGCTGAGAAGGTCGCGGCGGCGCGGCTGATCCTTCCGCACCTCGAGACGGCCCGAAACATCGGCATGCAGGCGCTCGCGATCGAGGTGATCCGCGCCGGCGAGGCCACCACGGCCGTCGAGAAGCTCGAGCTCGATCGCGCGCTCATGCGGATCTATGGCGTCGATCTCGGAGACCCGGGATCGGCCTGGCTCGCTGGCCTCCGCGTCCTTGCTGTGGAGCCTGGCGATCCGGATGTCCGCACGGCGCTCGGTGCACTCGCCGGTCAGCTCGGCCGGGATGGGGAGTGGGCACAGCAGCTCGGCAGTGCGCTCGCCACGCTGCGCGCAAAGAAGGGCCCGCCGTCGGAGATTCGCTCGGTGGCCACCGATCTCGCGATCGTCGCAGGGACGCGTCTGGGCGATCGCGCGACCGCCGAACGTGCGTGGCTCGCCGTCCTCGAGGTCGAGCCCGATGCCGATGACGCCTTCGAGGCGCTCGTCGCGAGCTACCGCATCGAAGAGCGCTGGAATGACCTCCGCGCGTTGCTCGAGCGTCGCACCGAAGTGACCGTGGACGATCGCGTCCGCCTCGCGTCACTGCTCGAGCTGGCTGCCCTCGAAGAGGACGTGCTCGGCCAACCCACGAGGTCCGCCGCCGCGCATCGCCGCGTGCTCGAGCTCGATCCTTCGCACCTCGGCTCGTACCAGGCGCTCGATCGCCTGTACCAGGCGGCCGAGCAGTGGAAGGAGCTCGAGGAGCTGCTATCGCGCCAGATCGACCACATGGTCCCGCGCGCGGGCAGCGGCGTGGTCACGGGGGGCGAGGCGCTCGAGCTCCTGTTCCGTCGCGCCGAGCTGTTCGCCCATCGGCTCGGCGATCCGTCGCGGTCCGTGGACCTTCTCGAAGACGTGGTCGCCAAGCGCCGCTCGCACGAGGATGCGCGCGAGCTCCTCGAGGAGCTGATGCCTCAGCCCGAGGTCACGATGCGCGTGGCCCGCATGCTCGAGCCGCTGTACGAGCAGGACAAGCTGTGGAGGGACCTCGTCGATGTGCTCCTCGCGCAGCGCACGCTGACCGCCGGCACCGAGGCCGTGGAGCTGTTGTCCCGCGTCGCCACCATCGAAGAGACGGAGCTGAAGAGCCTCCGAAATGCGTTCGATGCGTGGCTCGAGGTGCTCAAGCTCGATCCCACCCATGAGCGCGCTCGCGTCGAGCTGTCGAGGTTGGCGCAGCAGCTCAGCCGTTGGCCCGAGGCCACCGCGGCGCTCGAGGCTGCTGCAGCCGCCGCGCCCGCGGGCGATGTCACGACCCGTGGTGCGCTCCTCGGCGAGCTCGCGGGCTACTACGACTCGCAGCTCGGCGACGCGCCGCGCGCGATCGCCGCCTATCGACGGCTCCTCGAGGTCGATCCCACGAATCCGCTCGCGATCCGGAAGGCGACGTCGGCGCTCGCGCGGCTGTACGAGGAGGGCAAGGCCTGGCCCGAGCTGCGCGACGTGACGCGCAAGCAGGCCGAGTGGGCCGAGGATGCCGGCGAACGCCGGGCGCTCCTGGCGCGGGTCGCCGCGCTCGAGGAGGAGAAGCTGAGTGCGCGCGATGCCGCGATCTCCACGTGGCAGGAGCTGCTCGCGGATCAGCCGGCGGACGCGGGCGCGCTCAACGCCCTCGAGCGCCTCTATCAGGCGGCCGAGAAGTGGCGCGAGCTGATCGATGTCCTGCACCGCAAGCTCGATCACGCCTCGCCCGATGAGGCGAAGCGCTATCTCGCGCGCGTGGCCGAGATCCATGAGGTGATGCTAGAGGAGCCCGAGGAGGCGATCGCCGCCCACCTCGAGATCCTCGACCGCGACGCCAACGACGCCGCCGCGCTACGCGAGCTCGCGCGGCTGTATCGCGAGGGCAACCGCCACGCGGACCTGCTCGACGTCCTCGAACGGCAGGCCTCGCTGGATGCGGCCCACCGCACGCCGATCGACATCGAGATCGCGAAGCTCCTGGCGGGGCCGCTGTCACGTCCTGTCGAGTCGCTCGAGCGCTGGTCGACGGTCCTCGACACACACTCAGACAACGCGGAGGCGCTCGCCGCGGTCGAAAGTGCACTCGGTGATGTGGATCTGCGCGCGACCGCGGCAGACATCCTGCGTCCGGTCTACGACGGCTCCGCGCAGCACGCGCGGCTCGCCGCTCTGTCCCTCCGTGCGGTGGAGTGGACCGATGACCCCACGGCCAAGCTTCGCCACCTCGGCGAGGTCGTGCGGCTGCGCGAGTTCCAGCTCTCCGACAAGGCCGGCGCTCTCGATGCGCAGCTCCTGGCGCTCCGCCATGCGGCGACCGAGCCGGAGCTCGCGCGCGTGGTCGCCGAGGTCGAGCGGCTCGCGGGTGAGCTCGGTCGCGAGGCGGACCTGATCGATGCGTACCGCGAGGTCGCGCCCAACGTTCTCGATGCGGAGATCCAGCGCCGGCTCTATCTCGACGTCGCCGATCTCTCGCGCGCCGTGCGGCGCGATCTGGTGCTCGCGCGCGAGTACTACCAGAAGGTCCTCGACGGCCAGCCTGATGATGGTCGCGCGCTCGCCGCGCTCGAGAGCATCTACCGCGAGACCAACGACGACGCGCAGCTCACCGAGGTGCTGCTGCGGCAGGCCGACGTCGTGACCGCAGACATCGATGATCGCGTCGGTGCCCTCGTCGAGGCGGCTGGGCTGTACCTCACGCTCAAGCGCCCCGATGACGCGATCACGACCTGGGAACAGGTGCTCGCCGTCGCGCCCGAGCGCAAGGATGCGGTCGACGCGCTCGAGACCCTGTATCGCGAGCAGGGCAGGTGGCCCGATGTCGTCGATCTGTACGAGCGCCGGCTCGGGTTCGCGACCTCGATCGACGAGGCCGTGGGGCTGCGCGTGCAGCTCGGCGAGATTCACGAGAAGCACCTCCACGACATCGAGACGGCGATCGATAACTATTCGGCGGCGCTGGGCGGCGATCCACGCAATCAGCAGGCGTTGACGGCCGTGGAGCGGTTCCTCGTTGATCCGGATCTGCGGGCGATGGCGGCGGAGGTCCTCGAGCCGATCTACGTCGCGCAGCAGCGCTGGCAGGACCTGATCCGGGTGTACGAGGCCAAGCTCGAGAGCGCGAGCGATCCGCGCGAGCGATTGCGGCTGACCCGCTTCGTCGCGCGGCTCTACGAGGAGCAGCTCGAGGACTTCGAGCGCGCGAGCCACTGGTACGCGAAGCTGTTTCGCGAGGCGCCGAGCGACACCACGATCCGCGATCAGCTGCAGCGCCTGGCCTCCGTGGTCGATAACTGGGCGTTTGTCGGCCAGACGTATCAGGCGTATCTCGACGAGGAAGAAGGCGAATCGCAGGATCTCCGCGACGTGGCGATCGCGGCCGCGACGATCTATGACCGTCGCCTGAATGACGCCGACAAGGCGTTCCTGGCGTACCGGCGTGCGCTCGCGGTCCAGATCGATGACGCAGTTCCGAACGAGCGCGAGCTCGTGCGTCGGCTCGAGGAGCTCCTCGGTCGTGCCCAGAAGTGGCCCGAGCTGGTCACGATCTATGACGACGTGATCGGGCGTGGCGACGACGACCTCCGGCGCGAGGCGCTGGTCAAGCGCGCGCGGTTGCTCGAGGACGGGCTCGCCGATCCGGCTCGTGCGATCGAGGGCTGGCGCGAGGTGGTACAGGCCACCGAGGGCGGCGGGACGCCGATGGTCGAGCACGCGTACCGCGAGGCCGTGGGTGAGCTCGAGCGGCTCTACCGCTCACGCAGCCAGTGGCGCGAGCTGGTGGATCTGCTCGAGGCGCGCCTCTCGCGCTCCCAGAATCCGAGCGAGACCGCGGAGCTGCGACTCCGGCTCGCCGAGCTGCTCGAGCTCCAGGTCGGGGACCTCGCGGCCGCGATCGATCAGCATGAGCACGTGATCGCCGAGGGCAAGCTGTGGGAGCGCGCGGTCGGCTCTCTCGAGCGCCTGGTCGTTCACGAGGAGCATCGCGAGCGAATCACCGAGCTGCTCGAGCCGGTCTATCGCGAGCAGGACTGGTGGCAGAAGCTCGTCGTCATTCTCGACGCGAAGCTGGACTACGTCCGCGATCCGCTCGATCAGATCCTCGTCCTCCACGAGATCGCCAAGATCCACGAGGAGCGGGGAGGGGCGCTCGATCTCGCACTCCACGCCCTTGCGCGAGCGTGGAGGATCGACGTCTCCGAGGACGAGAGCCTCGTCAAGCTGCTCGCCCTCGCCGGCAAGCTCGAGGCCTGGGACGATGCCGTCGCGACGATCGAGGAAGGCGCCGCCGCCGCTCCGAATCAGGATCTCGGAGGCGGGCTGTGGGCTCGCGCCGCGGAGATCCACGAGACGCAACGCAACGATCTGCCGCAGGCGATCCGTGCCTGGCGCAAGGTCGAGGAGACCCGACCGGATGATCTGGTGGCGCTCGCCGCCCTCGATCGCCTGCTCGCCGTCCAGGGCCGGGTCCACGAGCTGGTGACCGTGGTCGCCCGGCGCGCCGAGCTCACGGAGGATGCCGGCGTGCGCCTGGTGCTCCTGCATCGAGTTGCGGCGCTGTACGAGGAGGTCCTGAACGACAAGCCGCAGGCGATCAACGCCTACAAGAATGTCCTCGGGGTCGACGACACCGATCTCTCGGCGCTCGACGCGCTGGAGCGCCTGTACCGCGAGAGCGGCGATGGGCGCGAGCTGGTGATCACGCTCGAGCGGAAGATCGAGCTGACGACCGATGTCACGGCACGCCAGGCGTTGCGGCACGCCGCCGCGCAGGTCTACGAGCAGCAGCTCGATGATGTGCATCAGGCGATCGGGCAGCTCACGGCGATCCTCGATGACGACGCGGGCGAGCTGGCCGCGCTGGCGGAGCTCGATCGGATCTATGGGAAGCAGAAGCTGTGGCCCGAGCTGCTCGACGTGGTCGACCGGCGGGCGCTGCTCGCGATCAACAGCGCTGATCGCGCGGACCTCGCGTATCGCGCCGCTCACCTCGTCGAGGTCGAGCTGATCGATCCCGAGTCCGCGATCCCGCGATACGGCGCGGTCCTTCAGGTCTTGCCGTCGCACGCGGGCGCGCGCGCGGCCCTCGAGTCGTTGATGCTCCGGGACGATCACGTCCCGACGGCCACCGCGATCCTCGAGCGGGTCTACCGCGCCGATCGCGAGGCTGCGGGGCTGGTCCGGATCTACGAGCGCCGCCTGGCGATCGGTTCGGACGATCTCGTGGCGCGCCGCACCGATTGGGCAGCGCTCGCCGAGGTGCATGAGTCCCTGGCGCACCAGCCGATCGAGGCGTTCGGCGTGTGGTCGCGGGCGATCCAGGAGGACCCGGATGATGCCGAGCTGCTCGCACCGCTGCTCCGGCTCGCCGACGCGCAGAACCTGTGGGGCGATCTTGCCAGCAGGCTCGATGCCCTCCTCGAACAATCCCTGCCGCCCGATGTGGAGCAGACGTACGCGACCCGCCTGGGCCAGGTCACCGAGGACAAGCTCGGGGATCTCACGCGCGCGGCGGCGGCCTTCGAGCGCGCCTCCCACGGCCCGGAGCCTCGCCCGGCCCTGACCGCGCTCGAGCGTGTGCTGGCGAGATCGAGCCGGTGGCCCGAGCTCGCGGGCGTCCTGCGGCGACAGGCCGATGCCTCCGAGAACGATACCCACACCGCCGAGTACCTGTTCCGCCTTGGCGACCTTCAGGAGACCACGCTCCACGACACCGTCGGCGCGGTCGGTGCCTACCGCGAGGTGATCCAGCTCGTGCCGACTCATCCGCAGGCGCGGTCGGCGCTCGAGCGCATGCTGGTCTCGGTTCCCGAGCAACGCTCCGAGATCGTCGAGATCCTCGAGCCGCTGTTCGAGCAGGACGACGATTCGGCTCGGCTCGTGGGCGTGCTCGAAGCGCGGATCGAGATCACGCCCGATTCGATCGACAAGGCGATCCTGCTCGCCAGGATCGTCGAGCTCGCGGAGGGCAAGCTCGGTGATCGCGGTCGCGCTCTCGACGCAGCGCTGCGCTGGCTCGCGGTGGATCCCGCGTCCGAACAGGCGCTGTCCGAGACCAACCGGCTCGCGGAGCGCCTGGGCCAGTGGCCCGAGGTCGCGGTGCGGGTCGCAGCGATCGTCCACGCGGCAGATGCCTCCACGCGCAATCCTGACGTTCAGGTCGAGCTGCTGATCTTCCTCGGGCGAGTCCAGCGCGAGCGCCTCGGCCAGCTCGACGAGGCCGCGGCCTCCTACCGCGCCGCGCTCGCGATCGAGCCCGAATCGCTCGGTGCCCTCGATGATCTGATCACGATCCTGCGGCAGCGTGGTGATCAGTCCGCGCTCGCCGCGGCGCTCCGCCAGCGCGGCGCGATCCTGACGGATGTGGTCGATCGGCGCGCTGCATTCGCCGAGGTCGCCCAGCTGTGCGAACGCGCGGGTGATCGCGATGGCGCAATCGCAGCGCTGCGCGAGATCACCGACCACGACGACAGCGATCGCCCGGGGTTCGACGAGCTTGCGCGGATCTATCGTGCCTCCGGCATGAAGGCTGAGCTGATCGACGTGCTCGGCCGTGCGTCGCGGCTCTCGACCTCGGCCGCCGATGAGAAGGCCCTGCGCGTCGAGATCGCGCAACTCGAGACCGATGGCGCACGGGCCGTGGCGGCCTGGCAGTCCGTGCTCGATCTCGAGCCCGACGATCTGTCCGCACTCGGAGCCCTCGAGGCGGCCTATGGCCGCGCAGGTGACTGGATGGCGGTCTCCGATCTCCAGACCCGTCGCCTCGCGCTCGCGACGTCGACCTGGGACAAGGTCGCGATCCACGCCGAGATGGCGCGGACGGCCGAGGACAAGCGCCAGTCCGTCGACGATGCGATCGCGAGCTGGTACGCGGTGCTCGATGTCGACAAGACGCACCAGCCTGCGTACGCGGAGCTCGATCGCCTGCTGAGCGCGGCTGGTCGGTCGCACGATCTCGTGGAACTGCTCGAGAAGAAGGCGGAGCTGCTGGCGGCGATCGGCGACGGTCCCGGCGAGATCGCCGCACTCGCGCGCGCGGCGGATGTGTGGGAAGGCCAGCTCGACAACCCGGACGCCGCGGGCGAGATCCTCGAGAAGATCCTGCGTCGCGAACCCGGTTCGGTGGCGGCCCTCACCCGGCTCTCGAAGATCTACGAGCGCTCGGGCGATTGGGACAAGTGCAAGGCGACCCTCGAGCAGGCTCTCAAGCTCGCGCCCACCGGACGCGACGCCGCGGACCTGTTCTTCCGGCTCGGCGAGGTCGCGCGGGTCGGGGACTCGGACGCCGAGACGGCGATCCTCCACTACCAGCAGGCTCTCAAGCACGAGGCGACACATGCCGCGGCGATGACCGCGCTCGAGAAGCTGGCGCGCGAGCGCCGTGACCCGAGCCTGCTCGCGGATCTCCTCCAGCGCCGGGTCAACACGATCACGGTGCCGGCGGAGCGGGTCGCGCTGCTCGTGGAGCTCGCGGAGCTCGAGCGCAAGGCCAACCGGAACGAGGCCGCACTCACTGCGCTGGCGCGTGCGGCGGAGGATGCGCCGACGGATGCGCGGGTGCTCGGGCCTCTCGCTGACCTGTACTTCGCCACCAATCGCCTCGATGAGGCAGCGCCGATCTACGACAAGCTCGCCGAGGAAGCGAAGAGCCAGCGCAGGATGAAGGACGTGGCGCGCTATCGCCAGCGTCAAGGTGGCATCCTCGAGGCCCGCAACGATCGGCCGGGAGCGCTCGCCGCGTACGAGGAGGCGCTCCGCGTCAACCCGACCGATATCTCGACGATGACCGGCCTCGGGCGCCTCTACCTCGCGGGCTCCGATTGGGAGAAGGCGCGCAAGATCTACCAGTCGCTGGTCCTGCAGAACATCGACGCGGACGCCGGGGTCACCAAGGGCGAGGTGTACTGGGCGCTCGGCAAGATCCACCTCGAGCTCGGGCAGCCGCCGAAGGCCAAGAGCATGTTCCAGCGCGGTCTCGAGATCGAGCCGCAGAATCAGAAGCTCAAGGACGCGCTGCAGGCTCTCGTCTAGCGGCGGTCAGCTGCCGACCTCGCACGTGGTGTCGTCGCGGCGGTCAGCGGCCGCACTGGCGCGCGGCGAGCTTGGCCTGCGGCGCCGCTTGCTCGTCACTCTTGCCGATCGCTTCGAGCTTCGCCTTCGCGGCTGGAGGACAGGCCGGGCCGAGCGCGCCGAGCGCGAGCGCTGCAGCGGACACGATCTCCGGGAACGCCGAGTCGTCGAGGGCGGCGATCAGCGCCTGGGCCGCGCCGGGCGCGCCGAGGCGTGCGATCGAGGCGGCGGCGCTCTGCGCGAGCGCGAGGGCAGGAGCGCTCTCGAGGGCCTCGCCGCGCCAGCGAGTGAAGTTCGCGACGAGGAGCGCACCGAGCTGCGGATCACCGAGCGTGACGGCGAGATTCACAGCCTGCGTGCGGACCTCGATCGGCGCCTTGGCATCGTCCCAGATCCTGGTGAGGAGCTCGGAGATCCCCGCCGCGCGACAGTCGACGAGCGCGATCAGCGCATCGCGACGGACATCGACCGCGTGGTCCTGCTTGACGGCCTCGCTCAGCGCGTGTGCTGGGCCCAGGCGCTGACACCTCGAGCCGAGGGCGGTCGCGGCCCGACGCCTGATCTCGGGCCACGTATCCGTGGACAGGACTGAGATGATCACGCGATCGATCCCGTCGGGGCCGCCCGAGGTGTGCCACGGCGATGCCGGATCCGAGGTCGCACCTGCGAGCGAGGACAGCACAGCGAGGCGAACGCCCGGGTCCGGATCGGTCGCGTAGTCGAGGACCAGGCCAAGCGCCTCGCTTCGTGGCGACAGGCCGATGGCCCGGATCGCGACCTGGCGGAGCGCCGAGGTCTCGGCGCCAGGCGCCAGCGCGCGGAGCTGCTTCTGGAGGGCGGCGACCGCCGCGGTATCGCCCAACGTCGCCACGCCATCGACCAGCCGATAGCGCCGCTCGTAGTCGGTGGCCGTGGACAGCGCCGCGGTGAGCGCGGCGAGGGCAGGGGCACGGTCGGCCGCGGTCGCGCGCGCGTGCCGCGTGATCGCCTTCCAGAGATCTCCCGCGGCGGTGGCGCGGCTCTGAGCGATCGCCCGCTCGATCAGCGCATCGATCGGCGCCAGGCTCAGCCGATCGATCACGGCGCGGCGGAGGTCCCGTGGCCCCTTGCCAGCGAGCTCGACGAGGAGCGGCAGCTCCTTGGGCCCAGCGCCGACGCGACGAACCGCCGCGATCCGCGCTGAGGTCTCGACGCTGGCCTTGCCAGCGAGCTCGGCGAGCTCCGCACCGAGGCCATGGCTCGCGAGCGCCTCGATGACGTCGAGCAGCTCCTGATCGCGGACCCAGCCTTCGAGCGCGGCTCGGGTCAGTGCAGGTCCAGCCGCGGGATCCTGGATCTTCACGAGCGCCTGGATCAACCGACGTCGCGTGGCCGGATCCTGGATCCTCGCGATCTCGGCGTCGAGGGCCTGCGCGCCAGCGGCGCCCCGTTGCGCGAGGGCCTGCGCGGCGCCCTTGGCACCATCGCCGCCATCGGCGATCGCCTTGACCAGGACGACATCGCCGCCGCCCGCGCGCTCGCCGTCGGCGAACACTTCGAGCTCGCCGATCGTGGTCTGGCCGGTTGGCGTTCCATAGGTGGTCTCGAGCACCACGGTCACGCAACCGGTGATCGGCTCCGGCAGGTCGGCGACGTAGGCGCTGCCGAGCGGATCGCCCGCGGCATCGGGGAGGTCGACGTGCCATGCACCCTGGCCGCTGACGATGCCGATCCGGCGTGGGCGATTGGAGCCCTTCAGCGCCGCGACCGATGTCGGATTTCCGGGGACGATGCGGAGCTGGCGTGCCTTCGCGCTGGGGACGCGCGCCTCGAACGTGAAGAACTGACCCTCGCCGAAGCCCGTGAGCTCCTCGCGCCACATCGTCTGTGGCTGCGCATCATCGAGCTCACCTGGGGTGCCGAGGCCGCCGGCATCTCCGGCGCCGATCTGATGGCTGGCGAGCCGGGCGCGATACAGCACGGGCGGAGGTGCCGCGGCCCCGTCGAGCTTCGCCGCGATCACGGGCGCCAGCTCCGGGACCCCGGTGGGGAGCCGACCCGCGCGCTGGAACTTTGCACCATCGAACTTCTCGGCGAACAGCAGCGCAGGCTTGCCGTCACAGCGACGGAGCCCGGCGCGCGCCTGGTAGCGGAACACGTCGCCGGCCTGGGCATCGATCTCGACCGAGTAGTCGGCGTCGAGCCCGATCCCACCGAGGGGGAATCGCGCGGCCTCGCGCCACGCCGCTCCGGTCCGCACGATCACCACGCCTTGCCGCGCACTCGGCGGGCCGACATCGACGACGATCACCGGCTTTCCGTCTCGCCGGCCCACGAGGATTCTGCCCTGGCTCGCCGTCGGCGCCACGGTGACGGTGCCTGCGAGCTTGCCGGCGACCCGCACGATCCCATCGGCGCCGAGCTCGATGGTCTCGGCCGTCCCATCGCCATCGAGATCCGCACTCGTGGACGCGATCGGCGCGGCGTGCAACACACCCGTACCGAAGACCAGCGTCGCGACGATCGTCCCGGTCCTGCGTACGGCGCTCATCGCGCGCAGCCTACCACCGTGGTTGCTCATGCCGAGGGCGCCGAGATCAGCGCCGAGAACCGCAGGGCGAGCTGGGGGCGCTGCGCGAACAGCTGACTCCAGGTCTGGTTGATCACACCGATCATCTCCAGCGGGACACCCTCGGCAGCGAGCGATTGCACCGCATTCGGCTCCTGAGTCAGCCGGCGGAACAGCCGCGCGTACTCGCCGAGCGTCCGGCCCGCCGGCAGTGCGCTGAAGAACAGCTCGTCATCGATCGGATCTGCGAGGAGCGCGGGTTGGGTCGCCAGGTGCGCGCGGAGCTGGGCCTCGGCGAGCTGCCGGGCCTCCTCGGCTCGGCGCTGGGCCTCCTCGGCCTGCCGGCGTGCGGCGTTCGCGGATTCGAGCTGTCGGCGCTGATCGTCCGCACGGCGTGCGGCGTCGTCGGTACGTTCGCGCACGCGCTCGCGCGCCTCCCGGATCAGGCGCACGTCGGTCTCGAGATCCTCGACCCGGTTCGCGACGATCTGATCGAGCAGCGCGCCCTCCCCACGCAGTGCCGTGCACACCGCCTCCGAGCGCGCGATCATCCGATCCGCCGCGGCCTCGATCCCCGGGCTCGGCTGGTCCTCACGCGCTGCGTTGGTCACCGCGTGGGCGATCCTGCAGGCCCCGGCGAGGGCGTGCCAGCGCAGTGCGAGAGGCGCCCGGGCTGCGAGATCGAACGTGACGTCGACCAGCTCGGCCCAGTCGCGGTCCCCCGCCAGCCGCGTGGCCTCGTCGACCGAGCTCGAGAGCTGCTCGGGGTCGAGCCCGCCCCACAGCGCGAGGTGCTCGATCGCACTCGCCCCGGCGGGCCGGGTCGCGCCGGGCATCGCGTTGCGCAGCTCGATGAACTGATCGCGCCACGGGCGGAATGCCGCGTAGAGATCGATGCGCTCCGACGGCTGCGCGCAGAACCGGTCCCATCCCCAGGTGGCGACCTCGTCGCGACCCGACATCCCACGCTGTTGCGCGGTGGCCTCGGCGAGGCTCGCAGCCCACGTCGACCGGTTGGACGTGCGCGTCCAGATCGCGTCGAGGACCGGGACCACGGAGCCTGCGCCCGGCGTGCGTCGTCGTGCGTGCACGGACAGCAGCGCACGTGCGATCAGAGGCCCGAGCATCGGTGACGCGGACCACCGCTCCACGAGCTCGCCGCCCCCGGCGACGAACAGCTCGAAGCCCGTACGCCACCGCACCTGCTCGAGCCCGGCTGGCTCCGCGGCCGCGAGCGCGGCGGCGGCCCCTGCGCGTACGCCCGCATGCTCGCCCGGATGGCGCGCGGCCCACTCGACGAGCTCGACGGCGAGCTCCGCTCCGAGCGAGGTGCCATGCGCCGCCGCGAACCGCTCGATCGCATCGCGCTCGTCGACGCCCCAGCGATCCGTGCTGGCGCGATACGCGATCTCCGCGGCCTGCCGGAGCGCGGCCTCGCCATCGCGACCGATCGCCGCCAGGAGCACGCCGAGCCCTGGGGCAGGGCCGTCCGCCCGGGCGAGATCGCGCAGGGCGGAGAACCTGTCGGCGGCGCTGTCGCCCAGGATCACGCGCGCGGTGCGCAGCGATGCACGCTGCGAGATCGTCGTGCGGGCCTCCGGGTCTCCTCCGCGCGCTCGCTCGATCAACGCATCCTCGTCCATCCCGCGACGATAACCGCGTGCTAGCGTCCCGCGCCTTGTTCGCGCCTTGGGATTTCACCTTCGAGTTGCCGCCGGAGCTTGTCGCCACCGCGCCGGCCGCCACGCGCGATGCCTCGCGCCTGCTCCACGTACCGCCGGGGGGGCCGCTCGCGGACCTCCAGTTCCCCGATCTGGTCGACCTGCTTCCCGCCGATGCCGTCCTGATCGCGAACGATACGCGGGTGATCCCGGCGCGCGTGCTCGGCACCAAGGACACCGGCGGAAATGTCGAGGTGCTGTTCCTCGAACCGGAGGGCGACGCTCCGCCGGGGCAGTCGGCGTGGCGCTGTCTCGCGAGGGCGCGACGGCCGCTCCGGGTGGGCCAGCGGATCAACGTCACAGGGTCCGAGGTCGCGTTGACCGTCGTGTCCGAGCGCGCGGTCGATGGCTCGCTCGTGATCGCGGCGCCCGGCGATGCGCTCGCGTTCCTCGACGCACACGGCCAGATCCCGCTGCCGCACTACCTGGGGCGCGATGCCACCGCGGCGGACCTCGAGAGCTACCAGACCATGTTCGCGGCGCATCCCGGTGCCGTCGCCGCGCCGACCGCGGGCCTCCACATGACCCCGGCGATCGCGGCGCGTCTCGCGGCGCGTGGGATCACGATCGCGACCCTGACCCTTCACGTTGGCTGGGGCACGTTCGCCCCGATCCGCGAGGACGATCTACGGGCGCACGTGATGCACCGCGAGCGCTTCGTGATCCCCGAAACCACAGCGGCCCTGGTCGCGTCGGGACGTCCCGTGGTCGCCCTCGGGACCACCGCGCTGCGCGCACTCGAGGCCGCCGCGGTTGCCCCTCGTGTGGTGACGCCGGGGCCCGGAGTCACGCAGCTGTTCATCTATCCGGGGTCCGGACACGTGTTCCGCGCTGTCGATCATCTCGTCACGAACTTCCACCTGCCCGAGTCCACGCTCCTGATGCTGGTCTGCGCGTTTGCGGGCACGGATCGCGTGCTCTCGGCCTATCGCCATGCGGTGGCGGCGCGCTATCGGTTCTTCAGCTACGGCGACGCGACCCTGGTGCATCGATGCTGACCCAGCTGCCCACCCCGGGCTTCTCGTTCGAACTGCTCGCCACGCTCGGCAACGCGCGTGCGGGCATCCTGCACACGCCGCGGGGGGACATCCCGACGCCGGTGTTCATGCCCGTCGGCACGGCGGGCACCGTCAAGGCGATGACCGCCGACGAGCTGCGCGCAGAGCCGATCGACGCGCGGATCATCCTCGGGAACACCTACCACCTCTACCTGCGTCCGGGCCTCGAGGTCATGGAGCTGGTGGGTGGGCTCCACAAGTTCGCGGCATGGGATCGCCCGATCCTCACGGACTCCGGCGGGTACCAGGTGTTCTCGCTCGCGGCGATCAACGAGATCGACGACGAGGGCGTGACGTTCCGCTCACACATCGACGGCTCGAAGCACCGCTTGACACCCGAGGTGTCGATGCACATCCAGTCGGTACTCGGTTCCGACATCGCGATGTGCTTCGACCAGTGCCCTCCGGGCGACGCCCCAGCGGACGTCCAGGAGATCGCGCTGGCGCGCACCACGCGATGGGCGGCGCGATGTCGCGCATTCGCGCGCGTTCAGGGTCAGGCGCTGTTCGGAATCGTCCAAGGTGGCATCGACACATCTCGCAGACTGCGCCACGCCGGCGAGATCACGAAGCTCGACTTCGATGGTCACGCCCTGGGCGGGCTCGCGGTCGGCGAGAGCGTGGAGGACACCTACCGCGTGCTGGACGAGGTGGCCCACACGCTGCCGGCCGATCGTCCACGGTACCTCATGGGGGTGGGCACACCCGCCGACCTCGAACACGGGATCATGGCCGGCATCGACATGTTCGATTGCGTCATGCCGACCCGCAATGCGCGCAACGGGTACCTGTTCGCCGCGGGTGGGCGGGTCAACATCCCGAACGCCGCCAACCGGACCGATCTCGGCCCTATCGACCCGACCTGCCCGTGCTCGACCTGTCGCACCCACTCCCGGGCCTACCTGCGACATCTCTACCAGGCGAAAGAGATCCTGTACTCGCGCCTCGCAACCCTGCACAACCT
>JAYVRN010000005.1:0-2800 GCA_043776275.1 Myxococcales bacterium
CGCTCGAGGTAGCTCTTGCCGTCATTGCAGTAGGTCAGCTCGTCGGCGGAGCAGCTCGCCGGGTTGTTCATGCAGATCTGCAGGCACGAGTGCGAGAACCCGCCGCCGCTGACGGTGTCGTCGGGCTGCCCGTTGCCGTTGATGTCGTAGTAGAACAGCTGCCCCATGTGGTTCGTGACCACATCGAGGATCACGAGCATCCCGCGCTCGTGCGCCTTGTCGACCAGCTCGCGCAGCTTGGTGAGATCCCCGAAGTGAGCGTTCGGGCGCAGGAAGTCCTGCGTCCAGTAGCCGTGATAGCTCGCGAACCCGGCGTCCTCTTCGGTGTTCTTGACCACGGGCGAGATCCACAGCGCGGTCACGCCGAGATCCTCGAGATAGTCGAGGCGATCGATCACGCCCTGCCAGTCGCCACCGTGATAGCGGCCCGGGATGCTCGGCTCGACGTTGATGTCGTTGTTGGGATCGCCGTTGTCGAACCGGTCGACCACGATCTGATAGATGACCTGATCGCGCCAGTCGAGCCCGACGTTGCTCTGGTGCGGCGCATCGGCCGGGTGGTCGAAGTCCGTCGCGCCACCGCACGCGGCGAGCACGGCGATCAGGGCGACCAGGGCACCGACACGGGGACCAACGACGGCACCCAGGAGGGTCGAACGAGTGGAGCGCAACATCCTGGGCATCGTGGAGCACGATTCGTGCCCCACCGAGCCGTCGGGGATCAACATGTTAATGGTCACAGCCGGTGGCCTCGACGGGCCAACGTTGCGGAATGCAACGCCGCGCGCTACCACCCATCATGGCATCTCGGCCTTGGCGGGTGGCTGGCTGGGCGTTGAAGCACATCCTGCGGGTGGTCTGGATCAGCCTGATGATCCTGACCCCGCTGTTCGGGTTCTGGCTGGCATCGAGCCTCGCGGCGTACGAGAACGCATCGCAGTGGCTCGCCCTCCTGGTCGGCCTCGCGCTGTTTCCGATCCTGCCGGTCGGCTGGGAGCTGTTCTTCGTGTGGCGGCGGAGCCGGAAGCCGCCGCAGAATCAGATCCTCACCCGCATCGATCGGCTCGTGCTCCGCACGCTGCTGATCAACGGCGTGTTCCTCGGCATCATGATGTGGCAAGCGCCGCAGACCGCGTTCCGCGCGATCGCCGTGCGCGGTGACTGGATCCTCGATGGCTACGACGGCCCGATCGCGACCAAGCTCCGCGGCGCGATCCTCAGCTTCGCCGATCACTTCGAGCAGCGCTGGCACAAGTCCGATGGCGACACCTACGGCACGAGCGATCGCCCACCCGAGGATCTCGCGCCCACCGAGGACACCGGCGCGCCGAAGCCGGGCGAGCCGTACCCGGGCTGGCCGATGAGCACCGCCCCGGAGCTGCAGGTCACCGAGATGCCCGAGAGCGTGCAGACCAGCGTCGACGCCGTGGGCAAATATCTCGCCGCGCGGATCACCGACAAGCGCCGCCTGATCAAGGCGCTGCACGACTACACCGTGCTCCGCCTGACCTATGACACGCCGACCTCGCAGCTCCGCGGGGAGGACCGGTACACGAAGCGGCCGTCGCAGGAAGGCGAGGACGTGTGGCGCGCCAAGACCGGCGTGTGCGAGGGCTATGCGCGATTGATGGTCGCCCTCGGCAAGGCCGCCGGCGTCGAGATCGCGTACATCACGGGGTACATCCGCGACACCGAGCGCGACGTCGATCCGGCGGCGAGCGAGGACGTGGTCAAGGCCACCCTCGAGGGCTACGGCCATGCGTGGAACGCGGCGAAGGTCGATGGCGTCTGGTACCTCGTCGACGCCACCTGGGATGACACCAGCGACAGCACCACGGTGGTGCCGACGACGTACCTGTTCACGCCGCCGAAGCTGTTCCGCTTCGATCACCTCCCGGAGGAGACGGCGTGGCAGCTCGTGGCCGTGCCGCTGAGCGCGGGCGAGTTCGCGCGCCAACCGCTGCTCTCGCCCTCCGTCGGCGAGCTCGGGATCACGCTCGAGGCGCCCACCCGCTCCCAGATCACGGTCTCCGATGGGGCCGCCGAGCTCCTCCTCGACAATCCGTACGGCGCGAAGATCATGGCGTACGCCACCCACGGCGGGAGCAAGGACCACGAGGGCCGCTGCACCGTCCTAAAGACGATCGGGACCCACGTCTCCGTCCACTGCAACCTCGAGCACGGCCAGTACGAGATCAAGCTGTTCGGCGCCGCCGCGACGTCGACGTCGAACTCGTACGGGTACTTCGGCACGATCCTCGTCAACAGCCGGTAGCGCCGTCAGCGCGTAAGCTGCTCGGCGAGCTCCGCGTCGTAGGTCTCTGGCAGCGCCGACAGCGCGCGGGTCGCCGCCGGATCGCAGCGCAAGGTCTCCTCGAGGACGCCCGCGGTGACCGCGCGGATCACGGGCGCGGTCGTCGCGAACGGCGCATCGGTCGGCCGGCAGCCATCCATCGCGAGCGTGGCGAGGATCTCGGGGATCGCCACGCCGTGAGCGCGCGCGATCGCGAGTGCACCGCCACGGTCGGCGCCGAGCGTGCACAGATCGGTGAACGCGAGGTGCCCCGCCTTGTGCACCACCATCATCCGCGTGCGTGCGGGCGCGCCCGCGAGCCGACCGCGGAGCTCGCCCGGTGGAGCGATCGCGTCATGATCGCCGCCGAGGATCAAGGTCGAGCCGCTGCCGTCGAGGGTGAGGAAGCCCGCCATCGCGATCCGGACCTCGAGCTCGGGACGATCGACGAGCGTGCCGGCGAGCATCGAGCCGAGCGAGTGCCCGACCACGGCGAGGTGCGGAGAC
>JAYVRN010000006.1:0-9358 GCA_043776275.1 Myxococcales bacterium
CTTCTCTGGGCAGGTGACGCACTTGGCGCCCTTGCCCACGGGCCGGGCATCGACCCAGCGCGCGTAGCAGCCCCAGCAGCGGCCGCGGCGAAGCTCGCCAACCCGGGCCTTGCAAACGTCGCATGCAAAGAGGCTCACCCATCGGTGCTACGGCAGCGGCCTCCCGGGGACAAGTTTTCGGCTACGGTAGGTCCCCTCGTGCCGTCGACGCGCGCGCTCATCCACGCTCCATGGTCGGCCAGCAAGGTGTCGACGGCCCTCCGCTGCCCGCAGCTGTTTCACTTCAAGTACATCCGTAAGCTGAAGGAGCCCGAGGTCATGCCGGAGGCCCGGATCGGCAAGGCGATCCACAAGGCGCTCGAGCAGATCCTGATGGGCACCCCGCAGGCCGAGTCGACCGCGGCGATCCGCGCCGAGCTGCCGAATGAGATCGAGCAGATGCGGTTCGATAACCTCACCCCAGGCATCCCGGCCTTCATCAGCCGGATCGGCCAGTTCCGCCGCCGCCGCCGGGTCGCCCGCCAGCTGGTCGAGTATTCGCTGGCCGTCCGCGAGGATCTGACCACCACGCAGTTCTACGCCGGGGATGCCTACTATCGGGGCGTGCTCGACCTCGGCTACCTGTTCGAGGACGATTCGCTCGCCCTGGTCGATCACAAGACCGGCGTCCGGATCCCTGGCTCCTCGATCACCGATCAGCTCGAAGGCTACGCGGTGCTCGCGGCGGCCGCGTTCCGGCACGTGCGCAAGTACTGGCTCGGGATCCACTGGATCGCCGAGCGCGCGGTCGAGTGGAGCACGCCGGTCGCGCCGGAGATGGTCCACGACCAGCTGGTCCCCGACCTGCTCGACAACATCGAGGCGGCCGCCCTCGCCGTGGATGATGGCCCCCGCCCGAATGCCGGCTCGTGGTGTGATCGCTGCAGCTACCGGACCGTGTGTCCCGCGAGCAAGGACATCCGGTACGAACCCGTCGAGTACTACGAAGATGACGAAGACTGACCTGAGCCATCTGATCCGCTTGATCGAGCGGCAGCGGCGGTTCGAGTGGGACCTCGCGCGCGACGAGCAGACGCGGGCCGCGGCGCGGCTGATCGCGGGCAAGACCCACGATCTCTTGAACCTCGTCCAGATCGTCCAGCTCGCCACGGCGCAGCTCGCCAGGCGCTGCGATCCGACGGGGCTCGAGTTCATCGACGATCTGACCCGCGCCGCGAGCGATGCCGCGGTCTCGCTGAAGCAGCTGATGGCGATGGCGCGGCCGTCCCACGCCGTCTCCAGCGCCGTTCCGGCAGGCGCCTCGGCGGGCGCGGCGATCACGCGGATCGTCGACGAGCTACGGCCCGCGATCCCGATCGATCTGCACCTCGCGCTCGCCCCCGACACCACGACTGCGCTATCGGCCGAGGAGCTCGCGCACCTGATCCTCGGGCTCGCCCTCGAGGCCGCGAGCGCCCCGCGGATCGAGCTTCACGTGCGCCAGCGAACGATCGAAGGCGGGCCGTGGGTCGAGATCCTGCGCGGCGCCGATCTGCCGCCGTACCACGAGGCACTGCCGTTCGATCTGCGGACCGTGGAGGTGCTGGTGGCGCGCGTGGGCGGCGAGCTGACGATCTCCGAGGGGCGCGGCGGAGGCAGCGAGCTCGTCGTCGCGCTGCCGGCTACTTTCGCCAGCGCATGATCCGCGCGGGCCACACCACGAGCCCCTCGTCTCGGCGACGCGGCGCATCGCGCGCGACCAGCTTCGCGAGGTTGGTCAGCCGATCGTCGAGATCGCCGGGTGCCGAGGTCGGGCCGGTGAGCGTCGCGGTGCCATCCTCGGCGAGCGCCGCCGTGGACGAGAACACCGCGTCGGGCGTGTAGATCGAGACCTTGTAGGTCGCGCGCACGCCCTCGTCCGAGAGGGCCGCGCGCTCGAGCAGGAAGCGCGCCCCCTCGGTGGGATGGAGGTTTCTACTCACCGAGGTCTGCTGCGAACCGGCTCGAGACATCGGCGGCGTTGCCCCACTGGGACTTCTTCCACTCGAAGTTCCAGGTGCGGAGGATCCACGCGGGATCGAGCACGAGGCGGGTGCCGATCGCGGACTTGCCCCACAGGTCGCTCTTCTCGCCCTTGTCCTTCGCGAGATCGAAGATCTTCGGCGAGCCCGTCGCCATCAGGTGCGCCTTCCAGTGGCCGATACGGGCCGCGTGACCGAGCTCGTAGCGCGACGAGAACGACATCAGCGGGTAGCCACCGCCACCGTTCGCGAGGCCGATCAGCGACTGGCCCTGCCACTCGGGATCGGTGGCCACACCGAGCGCGTCGGCGAGGGTCGGGACGATGTCGATGCCTTCGGTGCCCTCGGAGATCTTGGCAGCCGGGAACATCGCCGGGTAGTGGATCAAGAGCGGCACGTGCACGAGCGTCTCGCGCGAGCTCCCGCCGTGCCCCACGCGGCCATCCTCCCACTGCTCGTCGCCGTGATCGGCCGTGACGATCAGCATCGTCTGATCCCAGATGCCCCACGCCTCGAGCTTGGCCACCAGCTGTCCGAGCAACTCGTCCTGGTAGCTGACGTTGGAGTCGTAGAGCGCGCGGACGTGCTCCTTCTCGCGATCGGTGAGGTCTTTGCCGTTCGAGCCATTCGGGCCGTCGTCGCCGTACTCGCTGGTGAACCGGCCCTTGTAGCCGCCGTCGTACTTGTTCATCCACGGCTGCTTGGCGCGCCAGGTGACGTGCGTGTCGATCAGGCCGAGGTAGAGGAACCACGGCTGGTCCTTCTTCGGGGTGACGAACCCGAGCCCCTTCTCCATCACATCAGCGCCCTTGAGACCGAGGCTCGCTTCGATGTGGTTCGCGTACTTGTCCCACGACGAGCCATAGCCCCGCTTGGGCCGGATGTAGCCGTTCGCCGAGGCGCCGGCGGTGAACTTGCCGGACTTCTTCGCGACCTCGTCGATGGTGACGAACTTGTCGGGGAGGATGTCCCGCATCTCGATCGCCTTGTGCTTCGCGAGGTACATCGAGGTCCACATCGCCGCGTGCGAGACCTGGCTCTCGTTGCCCTGCACGTAGTTCTGCATGAACAGCGTGGAGCTCTCGGCGAGCTTCTCGAAGTTTGGCGCCTCGGGGCGCGCCTTGGGATTGAACGGGCGGACGCGATCCGCGCGCAGCGAATCCATCACCACGTAGACCACGTACTTCGGCGGCGCGCCGCGCTTGGCCACGGGCACGGCGCCTGGGACCACCAGCGCGGCGTTGGACAGCGCGGACTTTGCACAGCCGACGCCGTCGAGGTCGAGGCGGACCGCCTTGCCGGCGAGCGCCGCCAGGTCAACCGCCGACCCGGTGCCGACGAGCTTTCCCTCGGCGGTGGAGCCATCCTCCGCGGTCGCGAGCACGCCGATCTGGCAGGTGCCGTCGCTGAGATCACCGGTGAGCTTCGCCTTGTCGGGGATCGCCACGTAGTACGAGAGGGTCGAGTCCTTCGGCAGCTGCAGCGCCTTCTGCGCCGGATCGTAGAATGTGACGCTGCCATCCTCTGCGGGCGCCACGCTGCCACCGATCTGGATCCACGCGACCGCGGCCTCGGAGGGCTTGGCGAACAACGAGATCGAGTTCTCGCCTTCCTTGAGCTGTCCCGCCGGCACGCCGACCTCGAGGGTCGACCAGCCGGAGACCAGCTTGGCGTTGAGGTCCTTGTTCTCGTTGACCTTGAGGCTGATCGCGCCGTCGCCCTTCGAGAACACGCGCATCCGCACCATGTTCCGCCCGGCCTCGGCCGCCGACAGCGGCACGAACACGCTGGCGCTCTTGCCGGTCATCCGCGCGACCTTGACGGTCCCCTCGGTCTGCCGGAGCTCCCAGCCCTTCTTGCCGCCCTTCATCAGATTTCCGAACCGGATGTACTTCGCGAACCCCGCGGATCCGGCGGGGACCAACAGACCGCCGCCACGCGTGAGGTGGGCCGACAGCCGGTTGTCGACCAGCGAGTACACCGCGCGCTCGGGCCCCCGAGCCGTGGCCTTCGCGGGCGGCGTCGCCGGTGGATCGACCTTCGCGACCTGCGTGCCCCCACCGCCACCACCACCGCCGCCTCCGGCGGGCGCGGTCGCGGTGCCACCCTCGGCGACCTTCGCCTCGGCCGTGGTGCTGGGTTCCTTGGTGCTCTTGCCACACGCGAAGAGCGCGAGTGCGAGAGAGACGGCAGACAGGCGGTGAAGCATCGTCGGGTGACCCTATGGCTGGGAGGGATCGGTGGCAAGAAAGCGCCGCCCCGGGCGGGGGCGAACGCGTCAACCACCGTCGGTATTCCGATCCGGCCTCGCCGTCAAGCACCGTCGCGAGTGCGACGATCTCCTAACGTGCCCCGGAGCGCGCTAACTGGTGATCCGCCAGCCGTGCGCGTAGACGTTCGCGCGGGGGCCGCGGACGAAGCCGACCAGGGCGACGTTGAACCGCTCGGCCAGCTCGATCGCGAGCGAGCTCGGCGCGGACACCGCCGCGACCACGGGCACGCCGAGCATGATCGCCTTCTGGACCAGCTCGTAGCCGAGGCGCCCCGAGAGGAACAGGAGGTGGCGCGCAGGATCGATCGGCTCGGAGCGCGTCCAGCCCACCACCTTGTCCACCGCATTGTGGCGGCCGACGTCCTCGCGAGCGCACACCAGCTCCCCGGCGAGCGTGAACAGGCCCGCAGCGTGGAGGCCGCCGGTGGCCTCGAACACCTGCTGTGCGGCGCGCAGGGTGTCGGGCAGCCGCGCGATCACTGCGTGCGCGACCTTGGTGTCCGCGGAGACGGTCTTGGCGCGGAGCTCGAGATCCGCGATCGCCACGCGACCGCACACCCCGCACGCGGCCGAGGACAGGAGGCCGCGCCCCGCGAACGCCTGCGGGTCGACGTCGAGATCGACGGCATCCTCATCGACCTGCACGCAGATCGCCGGGGGCACGGACTCGGCGTGGCACAGGCCCGCGATCAGCTCGAGGTCGTGGCCGGGCGTCCGCATCAGGGTCGCCACCGGGGTGCCCCGTGCGCGCAGCTGCAGCGGCGCCTCGAGCACCACCCGATCGCGGTCCGCGGTCCGCACTGCGCGACCTGCGAGGCCAGCGTCCGGACCCGCTTCCAGATCCAGACGCTCGACGGACACCACGCGGGTGGGCTTCACCCGCGGAGTCTACTCTTCGATCGCCGAGATCGGCAGCGCGACGGGCGCGCCGTAGGTGTGGCCGCCGTCGACCGAGATCGCGACCTTGCCGTCGCGGAGCAGCTGCACGCGCTGGCCATCGACCATCGCGGACTGGAACGGCTCGATGAACTGCTCGAGCGTGCCGACCACCGTGCCGTCGATCGGAGCGAGAAAGCCGGTGTAGTCGAGGAGACCGGCGGGCGTGACCACGGAGCGCGTGGTGTAGCCCTCGACGTAGGTCGGCGCGGTGTCGTGCGCGAGATCGATGCGCGCGATCGTGAACACCGTGGGGCCGCCGTCGTAGCTCGCCGTGCCGGTGGCGAGCACCGCGCCCTCGACCGGGATCAGCTCCCAGATCGACGTCATCGACGGGACCGTGCGCGAGACCCACTCGCCGTGGCTACGAATGTGGAGCGTACTGCTGAGCGCCATCGAGACCACGACCTGGTCGCCGACCTGCGCCACGCTCGGCGAATACAGCCCCTGCGCGATCGCGTGATCGAGCCAGGTGATCCCATCGGTCGAGGTCATGACGCCGGTGGCGTGGGCCACGGCGATGCCGCTCGCGGTGATCGAGAGATCGTGGGACTCGCCCTCGTGCGTGGCGACCTGGGTCCAGGTCCGGCCATCGGCCGAGGTCACGATCGCGAACGAGCCCGCGTCCTGCGCGAGGCCGTAGAAGATGCCGTCCTTGACGCCGATCCGGGTGAGCGGCCGCGCGTCATCGGGCATCACGCGATCGAAGTGCACACCGCTATCGTCCGAGACGAACAGCACCGACGGCCCGAGTTGCGGATCGCCACCACCACCGCAGCCGAGGCTCGGGGTCTCGGTCTCGCTCGACGCGGCGACCACCACGTGCGAGCCGCTCGCGGCGATCAGCCGGGCGCTGTCCTTGGTGGTGACACCGCCATCACTGCAGGCAGCGGCGGTGGGGAGGACAGGGAGGACGAGGAGGAGTGAGGCGAGGCGGCGGCTGATCATGGGTCACGGCCTTTGCAGCCGGGGTGCCAGCGCGATTTGCTCGTGATCGATGCGGGTTACGCGGCGCCCCGCCGTGGATTTCTGAGAGGTCCCGGTGCGGGATCTCGAAATCCCCGGGGTACAGTCCGCGACGTGCCCGCCGCCGTGCCAACCGCGATGAAAGACCGCGTGTTCCGCGATCCGGTCCATGGCCTGATCGAATTCAAAGGCGAGGACCGCCCGATCGCGGACCTGCTCGACACCCGTGCGGTCCAGCGGCTGCGCCGGATCAAGCAGATGGGGTTCGCGTGGCTGGTCTATCCAGGCGCGGAGCACTCGCGGTTCGGCCATGCGCTCGGGACGTTTCACATCGCACAGCGCGTGACCCAGCGCCTCGAGCTAGCGCCCGCCCTCGCCCGCCACGTCAAGGTCGCGGCGCTGCTCCACGACATCGGTCACGGCCCGTTCTCGCATGCGTGGGAGCACGTGTTTCCCGGCTTCGATCACGAGGGCTGGGGCGGTCGCATCGTCGCCGAGAACCCGGAGCTGCGGGCGGCCCTCGAGACGCTCGAGCCCGGGCTGCCCGAGACGCTGCGCGCGTTCTGGGGCAAGGGCTACAAGCCCGCGTTCGCGCGCAAGCTGGTCAGCTCGCAGCTCGACGTCGATCGTCTCGACTATCTGCTCCGCGATGGCCACTACTCCGGCGCCGGCTACGCCACCTACGATCTCGACTGGATCATCCACGCGATCCAGATCGCGAACGTCCACACCGGCGACGACGACCCATCCGATCTCGTGATCGATTATCGGCGTGGCATGTACGCCGTCGAGCAGTACCTGTTCGCCCGCTCGTACATGTACGCGCAGGTCTATCACCACAAGACCGTGCGCGCGGCGGAGTGGATGTTCATCAAGACCCTCGAGCGGTTCGCGCAGCTCGCGCGGCAAGATCAAGAGCCGCCCGGGCTCCCGATCGCCGGCGCGATGGCCCGCGGCAAGACCGTGGACGTCGACGACTACCTACGCCTCCACGACATCTCGCTGTCGACGGCAATGGATCGCTGGGCCGGCCGCGACGGCCCCGCGGCCGACGATCCGGTGCTCGCCGATCTCGCCGCCCGTCTCACCGATCGCCGGCTGTTCAAGACCTTCGATCTGGGTGACGACAAGAGCGCCGCCGACTTCCTGTGGCCGGCCGCGCTCGAGGTCGCGACCCGCCGGTTCGGTGCACACGCCACGAGCTATCTCCACCTCGATACCGCGCGCCAGGTCGGCTATCTCGCAGCGGATCACGAGGAGCTGCACGTCATCGATCACCCCAAGTACGGTGCGGTCACGCTGTCGCGGCTCCTCGAGGACATGCCGCTCGGGCAGCCGATGGCGGCGATCCGGCTGGTCTATGCGCCGGAGCTCGCGGACGAGCTGCGCCCGCTCGTCGAGAACGCTCTCGCACGCGGCCGCGGCCGCCGTTAGCGGGTGCTGGCGCGAACGAACACGAGATCCTCGGCGGTGAGCCCGTCCTGCGTGCGGATCCAGCTCGGGAACCCCGCGAGGCTCCCGAGGTACTCCGCGAGCTGAACGCCGGCGTCATCCTCGTACTCGGCGAGGCGCGCATGGACCGCCTTGGGGACGGGGAGCAGGCCGAACCCCACCTGCTTGCTCGCGACCTTCTCGGGGCCGGCATCGCCGGTCTCGGGATCGAGGTCATAGATCGAGGAGCCGGAGATCCGGAGGCGGCCGAGGGCATCGGCCTCGAACAACGTCACGGCCACGGAGTCTCGAACCTCGACATCGTAGATCGGGGCACACAGCGTCCGCGCGAGCCGCGCGAGCCGTGCCGCCTTCGCCGTGCCGCGGGCGAGGAAGAAGCTCGGGATCGCGGGGATCACCATCGCGAAGCCCTTCTTCGACACCGTCACGGTGCCGAGATCGAGCCGGCGCGAGCGCGAGGTGAAGCCCTCGTCATCGAGAACCTTGGTGATCGCACGCTGGATCACTCCGGTGTCCCGGCACTTCACGAACATCGCCTGGTGCCAGCCGCTCACGGCGCGCACGCTACCACAGCCGACCGGCTGGCCAGGCGGGCCGGCAACACTCTGCGGCAGGCTCCCCACGGTATGCTGCGCGCCGAGCATCATGGCGAAGCAGCAGATCGCGATCCTGGGTGGTGGGATGGGGGCCCTGACGGCGGCGTTCGAGATCACGAACGCCCCCGGCTGGCAGGACAGCTACGACCTGACCGTCTACCAGCTGGGCTGGCGCCTGGGGGGCAAGGGGGCCTCCGGGCGCAACGCAGAGCGGTTCCAGCGGATCGAGGAGCACGGGCTCCACATCCTGCTCGGGTTCTACGAGAACGCGTTCCGGGTCCTGCGCGCCGCGTACGACGAGCTGAATCGCCCACCGGGGACGCCGCTGGCGACCACCTGGGACGCCTTCAAGCCGCACAGCTACGTCGTCTTGATGGAGCAGATCGGGAGCAAGTACGTGCCGTGGGCCATGGACTTTCCACCCAACAGCGGCCTGCCCGGTGACGGCGGGGTGTTGCCCACGCCATGGGAGCTGATCGAGATGATCCTTGGCTGGCTGAAGCAGCTGTTCGTGACGGCGGCGCAGCTCCCCGATCGCCACGACAGCCTCGAGGCCGCGCACGGCGGTGCGGTGGCCAAGGACGCGATCGCCGTGTACCGCGAGCTGCACGAGCTGCACACCTGGCTGCACGACCGCGCCGACAACCTCGACACCGATCTCGACTGGCGCCGGCTGTTCTGCACCGTCGATCTCGGCGTGGCCGCGATCAAGGGCACGATCGAGAGCGGCGTGATCCTCCCGCCGTACGACTGGTTCAAGCTCGACAGCCTCGACTTCCGCGCCTGGCTGACCAAGTACGGCGCGCATCCCGTGGCCGTGAACAGCGCGTACATCAGCGGCATGTACGACCTCGGCTTCTCGTTGCCCGGGCAGGTCGGCGCGGGCACCGCGATCAACGGGATCCTGCGGCTGTGCTGGACCTACAAGGGCGCGGTGATGTGGAAGATGCAGGCCGGCATGGGCGACACGATCTTCGCCCCGCTGTACCTGGTGCTGAAGCAGCGCGGCGTGAAGTTCGAGTTCTTCCAGCGCGTCGACGATCTGCAGCTGTCGGAGGACAAGACCCAGATCGCGCGGATCGTGATCGGGCAGCAGGCGATCACCCTCGGCGAGTACGATCCGCTGGTCCCCGTGA
>JAYVRN010000007.1:0-9345 GCA_043776275.1 Myxococcales bacterium
GACGCCTCGATGGCGGGCGCGTTCGACTTCGATCGCGTGGCGGCGATCGTCGCGGGCCACAACATCAACTTCAACCACCAGTACGAGAACCGCCTGCAGTACGCCGAGGAGCCCGACTTCATGGACTCGCTGCTCGCGCTGACCGGGCTCGACACCGATCACGCCGGCTCGATCTCCGAAGTCCTCGGCCTGCGAGGGCCGATCTACACGGTCGGCGCCGCGTGCGCGAGTGGCAACGCAGCGCTGCGATGCGCGATCGACGAGGTCCGCCATCACGACATCGACGCGGCGATCGTGGTTGGCGCCGTGCTCGACTTCTCCCCCGTGGAGCTCCATGCGATGGCGCTGATGGGCGCGATCACGTTCACCAGCTTCAACGACGAGCCGACGCGCGCCTGTCGCCCGTGGGACACGCGGCGCGAAGGCTTCGTCCCGGCGCACGGAGGCGGCGCGCTCGTGATCGAGACGCTCTCATCCGCGCTGCGCCGCGGCGCACGGATCTACGCAGAGATCCTTGGCGTCGAGTCCGGATCGGATGCGAACCATCTGCCGCAGCCGTCCGAGGACGGCCAGGCCCGCGTGATGACGAAGCTCCTCGCCCGCTGCGGCGTGGCCCCCGAGCAGGTCGACTACATCAGCGCGCACGCGACCTCGACGCCGCTCGGAGATCTGACAGAGGTGCGCTCGATCAAGCGCGTGTTCGGCGACCACGCGAAGAAGCTCAAGATCAACGCCCCCAAGTCGATGCTCGGCCACACGTGCTGGGCTGCGCCGATCGTCGAGACCGTCGCCGCCGTGCTGCAGATGCGCGCCGGCAAGCTGCATCCCTCGATCAACATCGACGAGCTCGATCCCGAGGTCGATCTGGACATCTGCCGTGGCACCACGCCCGTGGATTGGCCGGTCCGCATCCTCCTCAAGAACTCGTTCGGGTTCGGCGGCATCAACTGCGTGAGCCTGATCGCGCGCTACGAGGGCACGTGAAGTTCTTCGTCACCGGGGGGTCGCGTGGGATCGGCGCCGCGATCGTCCTCGAGGCAGCCCGCGCCGGGCACGACGTGGCGTTCACGTATCGCCGCGAGGAGTCCGCCGCATTCGATGTACTGCGGGCCTGCACGGAGATCTCGCCAACGGGCACGTATCGCGCGTACCAGCTCGACGTGCGGAGCTCGTCGGAGGTCGAGGCGGTCGGCGACCGTGCTCTCGACGATCTCGGATCCATGGACGTCGTGGTCGCAAACGCCGGGATCAATCTTAACAACCTCGTGGTCTCGATGACCGACGAGGAGTGGCGCGCGGTGATCGAGACGAACCTGTCGGGGGCGTTCTACGTCGCCCGGCACTTCCTGCCGTCGTTCCTCGCCCAACGGTTCGGGAGGATCCTTCTCGTCGGATCGCTCGGCGCGACCGGCGTCTCGGGGCAGGCGAACTACTGCGCGAGCAAGGCCGGTCTGCTCGGCCTGTCGGCCACGCTCGCGAAGGAGTACGGACGCCGGGGCATCACCTCGAACGTCGTCTCGCCCGGCTTCTTCGAGACCGATATGACCCGCGCCGGGATGTCAGACGCCAACCGCGAGTTCTGGATCACGCACTGTCCGCTCGGCCGGCTCGGTGAGCTGCCGGAGCTCGCGAAGCTCGTCGCCTTCCTAGCTTCTCCGGGCGCGGACTACATCAACGGACAGGAGATCTGCGTCGACGGTGGCCTCGGGTGGGCGCCATGACGAGCGTCGGCATCGACCGGATCCGCGCGTATCCGGGCAGCCTCGCGCTGTCGATGACCGCGCTGTGCGAGGCGCGCGGCCGCGAGCCCAGCGAGATCCGCGACACCATGATGATCGACGAGCGGTCGCTCAACGTGCCGTGGGAAGACCCGGTCACGATGGCCGTCAACGCGGCGCTGCCCATGTTGACGGAGCAGGATCGCGAGAACATCGGGCTCGTCATCGTCGCGAGCGAGAGCGGCGTCGATCAGGAGAAGCCGATGAGCACCTGGGTGCAGCGCTATCTCGGGCTGTCTTCCCGCGTGCGCAACATCGAGGTCAAGCACGCGTGCTACGGCGCCACCGCGTCGCTCCAGCTCGCGGCGAGCTGGGTCGCTTCGAACGCGGCCCCCGGCGAGGTCGCGCTCGTGATCAACACAGATCAGAGCCGCACCCACTTTGGACAGCCGTGGGAGTTCGTGATGGGTGCCGCCGCCGTCGCGATGATCGTCTCGGCGAAGCCCCGGGTGTTCGAGCTCGAGCTCGGCGCGTCGGGCATCTACACGAACGAGGTCTCCGACCTGACACGGCCGACCGCGCTCGTCGAGACCGGAAACAGCGAGACCAGCCTCCTGTCGTACCTCGACGCCCTCGAAGGCGCGTATGACGACTACGTGCGCCGCCGCCCCGAGGCCGCGGACTTCGATCGCTACTTCGCGCGCATCGTCTATCACTTGCCGTTCGCCGGGATGGGCCTCGTCGCGCATCGCACGCTCCTGCGCCGGCACGGCCACACCAGCAGGACCGCAGCCGCCGCGGACTTCGCGACGCGTTGTGCGCCTTCGCTGGTCAACGCCCGCCGCATGGGCGGGACCTATGGCGCGAGCACGTTTCTCGGGCTGATGTCACTGATCGAGAACGATCCCGCGCTCGAGGCAGGGAGCCGCGTCGGCGTGTACTCGTACGGCTCCGGATCGTGCGCCGAGCTGTGGAGCGGTCGCTTCGTCGCCGGCGCGCGCGACCACGTCCGTACCGCGGGCTTGTCCGCGCTGCTCGATCGCCGCCGCCAGGTCACCGTCGCAGAGTACGAGATGGTCGAGCGAGCACGGATCTCCGCGATCGATGCTGGCGACCACACGACCGATCGATCACTGCTCGGCGACTGGTACCAGCGCTACTACACCACCGCGCCACACCTCGTGTTCGACGGCACGGCGGAGCACTACCGGCGTTACAGCTGGAGCGTCGCCCGATGACGATCGCGACCATCCCGATCGCCGAACGTCTCGACCGAGCGTGTGTTCGGACGCTCTGCGACGGCATCACCGCCGCGACGGCGGCGCAGGCGCGCGTGCTCGTGATCGATGGCGCCCCCGGCCGGTTCTGCCTCGGCATGGACTTCACGCGGCTCCCCGAACGCGACGAGCTGCGCACGTTCGCCGCCATGGTCCGCGCGCTGCTCCTCGCTCCGATGCCGACCCTCGCGGTGATCGACGGCCCCGCGCTTGGTGGCGGGCTGGGCATCGCCGCCGCGTGCGACTACGTGCTCGCCTCCGAGCGCGCGACGTTCGGCCTCCCGGAGGCCCTGTACGGGCTCGCCCCCGCGATCATTCGCCCGGCCCTGCTCGGCCGACTGACGCCGCAGCGCCTGCGCATGCTGGTGGTTACCTGTCACTCGCGCTCCGCACGTGAAGCTCTGGCCCTCGGACTCGTGGATGAGCTGGTCCACGAGGGTGAGATCGCTACCGCGCGGGCTCGCGCGATCCGGCAGCTTCGCCGTGCGCGCGCCGACTCGGTCGTCACCCTGCGCGCCTGGGAGGCGGCGGATCTCGAGCGGAGGCTGTCCGCCGGTGTCGAGGAGACCAGCACGGCGATCGAGCGCCCGTCGGTTCGCGCCGCGATCGCCGCAGAGGAGCTGCGATGGGGCTGACCGTGACCCGCGACGACGGCGTGGCGACGGTGAGGATGACCGACGCTGCGACCGCGAACGCGCTGACCCACGAGATCGTCGAAGCGATCACGGCGACGTTCACCGACCTCGGACGGGACCGCCGTGTCCACGCGATCGTGTTCGCCGGACTGCCGGAGGTGTTCTCGAGCGGAGCGAGCCGGGAGGTGATCGATGACCTCGCGAGCGCACGCCGGGACAGCGGCGAGCTCGTCCTCCCACGCGCGTTGCTCGACTGCCCGGTCCCGTGTATCTCGGCGATGGCCGGCTATGCGATCGGCGGCGGCTTCGCACTCGGCGTCGCCGCCGACATCATCGTGCTCGGCGCCGAGAGCCGCTATTCGATCAACTTCCTCGATCTCGGGTTCACGCCGGGGATGGGCACCACGGCGCTGTTCGAACACGTGCTCTCCCCGGCGATCGCCCACGAGCTGATGTTCACGTGCGAGGCGCGCCGCGGCCGAGATCTCGCACGCACGGGCTTCAACCACGTCGTCCCGCGCCACGAGGTGGACGCCCGGGCTCACGATCTCGCCGCACGGATCGCCGAGAAACCGCGCGAGGCGGTGATCGCCCTCAAGCGAGCGCTCTCGATCCCGCGCCGCCAAGCCTTCGAGGCTGCACGCACGCAGGAGGCCCTCATGCACGCCGCCGCGTTCGCGCACCTCTCAAACCAGACGAGAAAGCAGGAGTCATGACGAAGGATCAGATCTTTGCGGTGGTGAAGAAGCACTTGATGCAGACGGTCGACGGCCTGACCGAGGCCCAGATCGACCTCTCCAGGTCGATGAAGGAGCTCGGCGCGAACTCGCTCGACATCGTCGAGATCGTGTCGGTCTCGATGCGCGAGCTCAAGATCAAGGTGCCGCGTTCGGAGCTATCGAAGCTCACGAACATCGGCGGCTTGGTCGACCTGCTCCATCAGATCGCGACTCAGGCCCCGGCGAAGCCGGCGTGAGCCCCGAACCCGACATCCTCGTCGTCCGCGGTCTCATCACGGACGTCGTATGCGCGCCACTCCTCGCCCCCCGCGAGGAGCGGCACGCCGCGGGGTTGCCGCGCACGGCGGCGCTCGCGTACGTCGCCGGACGAAGCCTGTTGCGCCGTCTTCTCGGGCGGTGGCTCGATCGTGATCCACGCCCGATCGAGCTCGACGAGAGGCCCGACGAGAAGCCGCGGCTCGCCCACTGCGATTCCGACCTCGACTTCAACGTCTCGCACGGCGGCGACCTCGTGCTCGTCGCGCTCGCACGCGGCCGAAACGTCGGCGTCGATGTCGAACCGATCTCGGCGCGGCGCGATGTCGCCGCCATCGCCGAGGCCGCGCTGGGCCCGGACGCCGCGTTCGAGCTATCGACGCTCGCGCCGAAGCGACGCGCTGCGCGGTTCACCTGCTGGTGGGTCCGCATCGAGGCGCTGTGCAAGGCCTCGGGCGCGGGCCTGACCATGCCCATCGATCCGGCGATCCCACCTGGCTTTGCGGTCCGCGACGTCGCGGTCGCGGCGCGTCACCGCGCGGCGGTTGCCTTCGACGGCAGCGTGCCTCCGCGGCTCGACATCATCGACTGGAGCACCCCGTGAGTCAGCGACCCGAGTACTACGACTACACCTACGACATGTTCATCGCGAGCATCGACGGCGAGCAGAGCGAGGCCGCCAGGTTCTCGGAGTGGATCGATGCCGCGGAACACGACGGTGTCTATGCCTTCGAGGTGCCGCGGCTCGGCGGCCAGACGCCTCTTGTCCGTGCGCGCCGGAGCGATGGCACCGAGCTGGAGCTGCTCAATTTCAGCTCGTACAACTACCTGGGCTACAGCACCCACCCGTCGGTGATCGAGGCCGCGAAGGCCGCTCTCGATCGATACGGTCTTGGTGCAGCGAGCTCACCCGTCCAGGCCGGCAAGAGCGAGCTGCATGGGCTGCTCGAGCAACGGCTGCTCGAGTTCATGGGCTTGCCCGGACGCGGCGTGTCGCTGTTCTCCTCCGGCTATGCCGTCAACACCGGAACGATCTCCGCGGTGATGAAGCGCAAGCATCACATCGTGATCGACAAGTCTGCGCACATGTCGATCCTGGAGGGTGCCCAGCTCGCTCGATCCAAGGTCCACTACTTCGAGCACAACGACGTCGATCATCTGAGGACGATTCTCGAGGAGATCGCTCCGACGGCGTCCCGGATCCTGGTCTGCACCGAGGGCGTGTTCAGCGCGGACGGCGACTTCGGACGCCTCTCCGAGATCGTACCGCTCGCCAAGTCGTTCGGCGCGAAGGTCCTCGTCGACGAGGCGCACTCCTTCGGGCTGTGCGGCGCGGGCGGGCGTGGCGCCGCCGAGGCACAGGGCGTGCTCGACCAGGTCGACTACTTCGTGCTGACGTTCTCGAAGGCGCTCGGCGGCATCGGTGGCGCGTTGATCACCCACCGAGAAGTCGCGCGCTACGTCAACTGGTACGCGCGATGCCGGATGTTCTCGTGCGCACTCGATCCGGCGGTCACAGCAGGTGTGACCCGCGCGCTCGAGCTCGTCGCGAGCCCCGACGGCGCGGCGCGCCGTGCACGTCTTCGCGAGAACGCCACGCGACTCCGTGCAGCGCTCGCGCCGCACGTGAATCTCGGGCGCAGTGCGAGCTGGATCGTGCCCGTGATCTACGGGCCCGAGAACCTGACCATCCCGCTCGCGGACGGCATCCAGCGCGCCGGCCTCGACGGCAGCGTGATGTCGTTTCCCGCGGTGCCCGTCAACGAGGCGCGCATCCGCTTGTTCGTGACGTCGGAACACTCCGAGGCACAGATCGCCCGCTGCGCAGACATCGTCCGCCGCTCGGCCGTCGAGCTCGGCTTCACACTCCCGGAAAGGCAACCATGAGCACCGCTGAAGACCGCTTTGCCCGCGTCGGTGACGACCCACTCGTGATCGAGTGGCACCTCCAGAAGCACATCATGTTCACGTGGGAGATCGATGTCGAAGCGCTCGAGCCGCTCGTCCCCGATGACCTGACCGTCGTCGAGGTCCGACCAGGCATCGGCTTGTTCTCGGTCGCTACGTTGCTCTACCAGCCGAATCAGTTCCGGCCCGGATCGCCGCCGTTCCTGGAGCTGGTCTCGGTCGCTCACGTGCAGGCCGACCTCTCCGTGAAGATGCCGATGACGCGGTTCGCGATGCACGCGATCTCGGTCTACTCGGACTCGCCGGACTTCATTGCGCAGGAGGCGGAGAAGCTGTTCACGCCGACCTGCTTCGATCCATCTCTCAAGATGAACTTCGCAGAGAACTGGGATGGCGTCGAGGCCTACGACGACGATGGCCCGATCATCTCGTTCCAGAGCACGAATCCGAACCCGGTCTACACCTCGGACGAGATGTGGGGCCAGCACTACAACGCCACCCACGGCCTGCACTTCGGCGTGTGGCAATGGGACGGCGTGAAGTGCGAGCACATGCAGCGGGGCAATGCGGGCAAGTTCCACCCCCATCCGTTCTTCAAGGGCATGGACCTGTCGCGGATCCACGCCTGCTATCGCCAGATGATCCCGAAGCCGGGGTCCGTGGCGACGGAGAGGTTCTACAAGGTGCGTCAGCTCCGGCCTTCGCCCGCAGCTCGGCCATGATGTGTTGCCGACGACATCCGCAGGCGGACAGGCGCCGAGTGTGGTACTCGAAGTGCCTGCGATCGTGGTGGAATTGGTAGACACACTGTCTTTAGGTGGCAGCGCTTTACCGCGTGGGGGTTCGAGTCCCCCCGATCGCACAACTCAAGCGGCTCGCACGGCATCACCTCGGTGAGTGAGCCGTGGTGGCACGCGCTGCGAGCGAGGCGATGAGCCGGTGATCGTCGGCGGGTCTCAGGGCATCGAGACCGGGTACAGCGCGAGCGTCGATTTCGCCCCGGCCGCGTCGAGGTCGACGTAACCGTCGCCGACCTGCGCGACCTTCACCTTCTCGAGCCCGAGACACGCACTGGCGGTCACGATATAGGGCGCGCCCTTGGCGTCGACGAGCAGGGCGTAGCGCTTCGTACCGCTGGTCGCGAGGCCGTGCAGGGTGAGCTCCGAGGCCTTCACCGTCGGCGCGACACAGCCTGCGGCGGGTGCCGCGAGCGCCGCAGGCTTGTCGACGGCCGTGGCGCCGCTCTGGAGCAGGACGAGCTCGAACGCCTGATCGGCGGGCACGCGCCGGAGGTTGAGGGGCGACAGCTTGCGGGGGCCATCGCCCTTCGTCTCGAACGCCGTGCCGGCAGTGCGCGCGAGCAGCAGGACCGCGGCGGTCGCGGCGGCGTCCTTGATCTGCAGGTCGATCGTCACGCCCTTGTACTTCGCCTTGTTCTGCTTCCGGCGCTCCGCGACCCACGCAGGCTGGCCGATCAGGAACAGACTGCCGGTGCGAACGTAGTCGAGCTTCGCGTTCTTGACGATGTCGTCGAGAACCTTGTCCCACGGCTCCTTCGCCTTCACCGCGATCTTCATCGGGGGCACGTCGACCAGCACGATGTTGACCCGACCGGTATCGGCGATCACGCGCACGATGTCGGCGAGCTCGGCGCTCGTGAGGTCGAAGTCGACCTTGGCGCCGCGCCACTTGGGAGCGGCCGAGACGCGGAGCGAGAACGCGAGGACGCAGACGACGGCGAGGCTCTTCACGGACATGAGGGTGCACCATTGCAACCCAGCGTTCGCGTTGGCGACAAGCGGCAAGGCGGCGAAACCACCGCAGTCACTCGAGATGCGCCTCGTCACCAGTCTCGATGGCCCGTGAGCACTTCCCCTCGATTCGACAGCCCGACGAGCGTGGCGAGCTCCTCGATGCGCGCGACGATCTGCTCGCGCTCGACGGTCTCGATCCACCCCGTTCGATCGTCGAGAGCGTTGAGCTCGGTGGTGATGCGCTTCAGCACCTTCGTGCGGTCGCGCTTCGTTCCGCCCGCGAGCCCGATCAGCTCCTTCGTCGCAGCGCGGAAGATGCGCTGCGCCTCGCGAGCGGCCCGCGGCGCACCGCGCGCCGACCGGCGCTTGAACAGCGGGCTACGCAGCAGCTTCGTGAGCGTCATCGACTTCCGCCGCTTGGCCTCGCGCTTCTCGCGCATCGCGTCGGCCGCTGCCCATTCGGACTCGACCCTGCGCCGGTCGTGCTTCAAGCGCCAGGTGCTGGACAGCTCGTCGCGGAGCCGCTTCGCCGTTCCAAACACCATCGTCCCTGAGAGGTTCTTCGCGTATCCGATCTCCTTCTTCGAAGGCGCACGCTTCCCGACGATCGTGAAGTCGGCCGGGACGCCGCCCCGAAACCATCCCTTCCACACGTCGTCGTAGCCGAGGAGCCGGTCTTCCTTGGAGGCCTTCGACGGCCGTGCCGCGGCGACGCGACGTACGTCAGGGACGGCGTCCCAGAACCCGTCCATGACGAGGAAGGTGAGGTTGCGATCGCGGTCCGCGTCGAGGATCCAGATCAGGGCGAACCGACCGTTCGCGATCGGCACGGCGACGCGGTCCCCAGCGGAGAGCCGTGCAGGACCCGCTCCCGAGCTTCGCTTCGTCATCGAGGTCGATCCTACGGAGGTCTGCTGCGATGTGCGACTTCAAGGCATCCGACACGCCAATCGGCGGGCAACTCGCGCCGCGCCCTTGTCAGCCGCGGGTCGCGGGCACACCATGCGGATGCCATCCGTCTTGCTCCAGCGAGGTCTCATGCGGCTTGTGTCCTCTTC
>JAYVRN010000008.1:0-9331 GCA_043776275.1 Myxococcales bacterium
CGCGGTCGCCGGTGGCATGGAGTCGATGTCGAACGCGCCGCACGCGCTCAAGGCCTCGCGCACGGGCACCAAGATGGGCCCGCTCGAGACCGTCGACACCATGGTCCACGACGGGCTGTGGGACCCGTACAACAACCAGCACATGGGCATGTGCGGCGAGCTGTGCGCGAAGGAGAAGGGCATCCCGAGGAGCGCGCAGGACGAGCACGCGGCCGAGAGCTATCGCCGTGCACTCGACGCGCAGAAGCAGGGTCACTTCAAGGCGGAGATCGCGGCGGTCAAGATCGCCGACAAGAAGGGCGAGATCTCGGTCGAGACCGACGAGGAGCCCGGCAAGGGCTCGATCGAGAAGCTGCCGTCGCTGCGCTCGGCGTTCCAGAAGGATGGGACGATCACGGCCGGCAACGCGTCCTCGATCAATGATGGCGCGGCCGCGGTGGTGCTGATGTCCGCAGAGGAAGCCAAGCGCCGCGGGCTCAAGGTCCTCGCGAAGCTGGTCGCCACCGGCTATCACGCGCAGGCGCCTGAGTGGTTCACCACCGCGCCGACGCCGGCGATCAACAACGCCCTCAAGAAGGCGGGCTGGGACGCCAAGCAGGTCGATCTCTGGGAGATCAACGAGGCGTTCAGCGTGGTCTCGCTCGCGAACAACCAGGCCCTCGGGCTCGATGCGAACAAGGTCAACGTGTGGGGCGGCGCGGTCGCGCTCGGTCACCCGATCGGCGCGTCGGGCACCCGTATCCTCGTCACGCTGCTGCACGCGATGGCGGCCAAGAACGTCCAGCGCGGCGGCGTCTCGCTGTGCATCGGTGGCGGCGAAGGCATCGCCCTCCTCATCGAGCGTCCGTGATGGAGGTCAAGAAGCTCGGCGTCCTCGGTGCAGGCCAGATGGGGCAGGGCATCGCGCAGGTCGCGGCGCAGTCTGGTCTCGACGTCATCATCGTCGATGCGGCGCCTGACTTCGCGCAGGCCGGCATTGGCAAGATCAAGAAGCAGCTCGATCGGCTCGTCGAGAAGGGGAAGATGGAGGGCGGCGCGCGCGATGCCACGCTCGCGCATCTCAAGGCCGGCAACGTGCACTCCGATCTGGCCGAGTGCGATGTGGTGATCGAGGCGGCACCCGAGCGGGAGGAGCTGAAGCTCGCGATCTTCAAGAGCCTCGGCGAAGTGTGCAAGGACGAGGCGATCCTCGCTTCGAACACGTCCTCGATCTCGATCACGAAGATCGCCGCATCGAGCGGTCGGCCCGATCGCGTGGTCGGGATGCACTTCATGAACCCCGTGCCGCTGATGAAGCTCGTCGAGATCGAGCGCGGGCTGCCGACGAGCCAGGGCACCGTCGACACCGTGATGGAGCTCGCGAAGCGGTTCGGCAAGACCACGATCGGCGCGCGGGACATCCCGGGCTTCATCGTCAACCGCATGCTGCTGCCGCTGCTCAACGAGGCCTGCTACGGCCTCTACGAGGGCCTCGGCACCGCCGCCGACATCGACACCGGCGTGCGGCTCGGCCTCAATCATCCGATGGGCCCGCTGGAGCTCGCCGATCTGATCGGGCTCGATACCTGCCTCGCGATCGCCGAGGTGCTGCACCGCGAGCTCGGTGACGACAAGTACCGTCCGTGTCCGCTGCTGCGCCAGTACGTGGCCGCGGGCTGGCTCGGCAAGAAGGTGGCGCGCGGATTCTACGAGTACGACTCGCAGGGGCAAAAGAAAGCATGAGCTACGACAGCTTCGAGACCTTGAAGATCAGCATCGATGGTCCGATCGCGATCGTGACGATCACGCGCGAGGCGGCGCTCAACGCGCTATCGAGCAACGTGATCGGCGAGCTCGCGCACGCGGCCGGCGAGCTCGAGATCTCGACCGATATTCGCGTGGTGATCCTCACCGGTGCCGGCGACAAGGCGTTCGTCGCGGGCGCAGACATCGCCGAGATGGTCGACATGACTCCGGTGCAGGCCCGCGCGTTCTCCGAGATGGGCGGCGCCCTCGGCGATGCGATCGAGAGCTCCGAGAAGCCGTGGATCGCCGCGGTCAACGGCTTCGCGCTCGGTGGGGGCTGCGAGCTCGCACTCGCGTGCGACTTCATCTATGCATCGGACAAGGCCAAGCTGGGTCAGCCGGAGGTCGCGCTCGGTGTGATCCCGGGCTTCGGCGGCACGCAGCGGCTGGCCCGCCGGGTCGGCGTGGCGAAGTGCAAGGAGCTGTGCATGACCGGCGACCGGATCAGCGCGGCCGAGGCGCTGCGGATCGGCCTCGTCGACGCGGTGTGGCCGCACGCGGAGCTGATGGCGAAGGTGACCGAGGTCGCGCTGCGGATCGCGGCGAACGGGCCGCTCGCCGTGGCCGAGGTCAAGCGCCTCGTGCACGAGGGGCAGTCGGCGCCGCTCGATCAGGCGCTCGCGCTCGAGCAGCGGAGCTTTGGTCTGTTGTTCGGCACCGCCGATCAGCGTGAGGGGATGGCGGCGTTCATCGCGAAGCGTAAGCCCGTGTTCAAAGGACAATAGCCATGAACTTCACGCCCACCGAAGATCAGCTCGCCGTCCAGACCACGGCGCGCGAGTTCGCGACCAGCGAAGTCCTCCCCAAGGCCGCGGAGATCGATCGCGAGCACCGGCACCCGGCGGAGCTGGTGAAGCGGATGGCCGAGCTCGGGTTCCTCGGCATCGCGGTGCCCGAGGAGTACGGCGGGTCCGGGCTCGACCATGTCTCGTATGCGCTCGCGATGGAAGAGGTGTCCCGCGCGTGCGCCTCCACCGGCGTGATCATGAGCGTCAATAACTCGCTGGTCTGCGATCCGATCTATCGGTTCGGCAGCGAGGCCCAGAAGCGCGAGTGGTTGACCCCGCTCGCCAGTGGCAAGCTGCTCGGCTGCTTCGCGCTCAGCGAGCCCGAGGCGGGCTCCGACGCGGCGGCGCAGAAGACCACGGCCGAGACGCAGGGCGACGACTGGGTGATCAACGGCCCCAAGAACTGGATCACGAATGGTCCGGTCGCCGACGTCTGCGTGCTGTTCACGATGAACGACCGGGCGGCGGGGCACAAAGGCATCACCGCATTCATCCTGCCGATGAAGACCAAGGGCGTGCGCGTTGGTCAGGCCGACGACAAGCTCGGGATCCGCGGCAGCAAATCGAGCCAGATCTTTCTCGATGACGTGCGGCTATCCGAGGCGCATCTGCTCGGCACCGTAGGCGGCGGCTTCAAGGTCGCGATGTCCACGCTCGACGGCGGCCGGATCGGGATCGCGGCGCAGGCCCTGGGGATCGCGCGCGCCGCTCTCGAGGATTCGCTCGCGTATGCCCAGCAGCGGCGGACGTTCGGTAAGCCGATCGCGCAGCACCAGGCGATCCAGTTCAAGCTCGCCGACATGGCGACCGAGATCGATGCGGCCCGCCTCCTCACCCTCCGCGCCGCGTACCTGAAGGACGCGAAGCAGCCGTATGGCAAGGAGGCGGCGATGGCGAAGCTGTTCGCCTCCGATGTCGCGAACAAGGCCGCGCGCGAAGGGATCCAGATCTTCGGTGGCAACGGCTATGTCACCGAGTACCCGATGGAGCGGCACTTCCGGGATGCAAAGATCACGGAGATCTACGAGGGTACGAGCGAGATCCAGCGTTTGGTGATCGCGGGTCACTTGTCGAAAGGTGGATGACGATGGGTAAGCAAGCGCTTCTTGGTGCAGTGGTGTTCGCCGCGTTGGCGGCGTGTGGTGGCAAGAAGGGCACGACGACGCCCCAGGACGAGAGCGCCGGGACCTTGGGCGGGCCGCACAGCGATGCGCCTGATCAGAGTGGCTCGATGGTGACGCCCGAGAAGATGGACGAGATCGAGCAGCTGCTGAACCGCAAGGCCGGGATCATGTCGCGCTGTCTCGCGGTTGCGGTCGACAACCAGGAGCTGCCGAAGAACTCCCACGGCAAGATCACGCTCGACATCATCATCACGCCCGGCGGCAAGGCGGATCCGATCAAGGTCATCAAGGCCACGCTCGAGTCCAAGGCGCTCGAGGCGTGCGTGATCGGACACGTCAAGAGCATCCAGTTCCCGCAGCTGCCCAAGGCGTACCCCACCTCGCACACCTACGCGTTCGAGGCGATGTGATGCGGCGCCTGCTGCTACTCGGACCCATGCTGTACGTCGGGGCGTGTGGCGGCAAGGCGGCTCCCGCGGAGAAGCCGGTGACCGAGGTCTCGGCCAAGCCGCTGACGCGTGTACCGGTGGAGGAGCCCAGCGAGGAAGAGGGCGTGACGATCGTCAACGCCCGCGGCCACATGGAGCTCCCGGTGATCGAGGCCGGCCTGTCCCCGCACAACGAGGAGCTGACGGACTGCTACATGTCCAAGCTCAACAAGCGGCGCTGGCTCGGCGGCCACGTCGTCCTCACCTGGGACATCAAGAAGGACGGCACGGTGACCCAGGTGAAGCTCGCCGAGAGCGACCTCGGGGCGTGGCCGATCGAGAAGTGCTTGCTCGAGGTGGCGCGGTCGGCGACGTTCGGCAAGCCCGTGGGCGGCGATGCGGACTTCTCGGTCCCACTCGACTTCACCGCGAAGGGCAAGCTGATCTCCTGGGAGGAGGACAAGGGCCTGAAGGCCGTCGGCGGGCAGACCGTGAAGCTCGACGCGTGCGCCAAGGGCAAGGTCCCGGCGCCGTCCGACGTCACCGTGACGGTCTACGTTGGCCCGGCAGGCAAGGCCCAGTCCGTAGGCTTCGCGTCGGCCAAGAGCCCGATCGATGACGCCTGGGGCGATTGCGCCGAGAAGGCCGCACTCGGCTGGCGCCTCCCTGACCCCAAGGGCATCGTCGCCAAGCTCGCGATCAAGTACCGCACGCACTGAGCTTGGCGCGCCGTCGCAGCTGTGGTTGATTCAGCGTGAGATGGACTTCTCGCTGACCGAGGAGCAGCTGCTGGTGCAGCGCACGGCACGGGACGCTGCAGAGCGCCTGCTCGCCCCCAAGGCGGCCGCACGGGATGTCTCGGGCGAGTTCCCACTGCAGGAGCTCGCGGCGCTCGCGGCCCTCGGCCTCCTGGGCGTGGCCGTCCCCGAGGAGCTCGGTGGGGCCGGGATGGGGGCGGTCGCGTACTCCCTCGCGATGATGGAGCTCGGGCGTGGTGACGCGTCAGTGGCCGTCGCGGTCTCGGTCTCGAACATGGTCGCCGAGCTGATCGCGGCGAACGCCCGCCCGGAGGTCGCGCGACAGTGGGTGCCGCGGCTGGTCAATGGCGAGCTCGTGTGCGGCGCGTTCGCGCTCAGCGAGCCGGAGTCTGGCAGCGATGCGGCGGCGATGCGGACCACCGCGGAGAACCGCGGCGGAACGTGGCGTCTGACCGGCGCGAAGCAGTGGATCACGAGCGGCGATCGCGCGGGCGCGCTGGTGGTCTGGGCGGTCACCGACGTGGCGGCCAAGCACAACGGGATCACGGCCTTCATCGTGCCGGGCGATGCCAAGGGGCTCACGGTGGCGCGCCTCGAGGACAAGCTCGGGCTGCACGGTTCGTCCACGGCGCAGCTCGTGCTCGACGGGGTGGAGGTCGCCGACGACCAGATTCTCTCCGGCCCGGGGCGCGGCTTCGCGCTGGCGATGCAGGCCCTCGATGGCGGCAGGATCGGCATCTCGTCCCAGGCGATCGGCATCGCGCGCGGTGCGCTCGAGCAGACGATCCGCTACGCCGGCGAGCGCCAGACCTTTGGCCAGCCGATCATCAAGCACCAGGCGATCGCGATGATGCTCGCGGATGCGGCGACCTGGCTCGATGCGGGCACGCTGATGACCCTGCGTGCCGCCGCGGCCAAGGAGGCCAAGCAGCCGTTCTCCCAGCTCGCGGCGATGGCCAAGCTGTTCTCCACCGAGCATGCCTGGAAGATCTGTGACCTCTGCCTCCAGATCCACGGTGGCTACGGCTACGTCCGAGACTTTCCGATCGAGCGGGCGCTGCGCGATGTGCGCGCGACCCGGATCTACGAGGGCACCAGCGAGATCCAGCGCCTCGTGATCGCGCGGAACCTCCTGCGCGGCCCGTGAGCGCAGGGCTTGCCTCGGGCGGCCAGCTAGGCGACAACCGCGGCATGTCCGAGACGCCGCGCAAGCTCCGTATCCTCGTCGCCAAGCCCGGCCTCGACGGTCACGATCGCGGGGCCAAGGTCGTCGCGCGCGCACTCGCGGACGCCGGCTACGAGGTGGTCTACACCGGGCTTCATCAGACGCCCGAGATGATCGCAGCGGCGGCGGTCCAGGAGGCCGTCGATGCCGTCGGCCTCTCGATCATGTCGGGTGCGCACATGACATTGTTCCCGGCGGTGATCGATGCGCTCAAGGCGCGCGGCGTCGGCGACTGTGTGGTGTTCGGCGGCGGGATCGTGCCGAAGGATGATCTGCCGAAGCTGACGGCGATGGGCGTGGCGAAGATCTTCACGCCGGGGGCGAGCACGAACGAGATCATCGATTGGGTCGAGACGGTCCTGCGTCCCAAGGTCGGCTAGTGGCTGCCCTGCGCGGCGTGCGGCACTGCGCTGCGCTCCTGGTCCTGGCCGCATGTCCGTCCTCGACGCCAGCGCCGATCAAGCCCACCGGCGGCAGTGCGGTCGGCAGCGCGTCGGCGGCCACTGCGCCGTCGGCGACCGATGACGAGAAGCTCGCTGCGATCCAGAAGGCGATGAACGAGCTCGACGAGGCCGCGCAGGGCTGCTGGGCGGCGGCGGCCACCGAGCGGTTCGATATCGAGGGCGAGCTCAAGGCGCAGATCGACATCGGTGGGCCCGCCGCGGGCGCCACGGTCGTCGGCTTGATCGACGACACGGCCCACAATCCCCGTCTCGCGAGCTGCCTCGTCGCGGTGCTCACGAACTATCCCTGGGCGCCGCCGCTCTACGGCCAGTCGATCCAGCTGCCGTTCCGGTTCCGCGCTCCCGATGGGCAGAGCGTGATCGATCGCAACCTGGTGGCGTGGAGCGGGCAGGGCAAGGTCTCGGTCGCCGTGCTCCTGGACGAGAACAACACCGCCAACGATGCCGCCTCGATGTTCGAGCTCGCGGTGGCGGCGGGCGGATCGACGGGGATGCGGACCGCCCAGCGCAGCGAGCTCTGGTACTTCCTCGGGCCGGCCACCGTCGCCTCGGTCGGTGCGCCGGGGAACCGCCAGGTCGCGGCGGGAGACATGGCGTACGTGCCGAAGGGTGGCGCGAGAGAGATCCGTGCCGGGACCGCGGACGTCCATGCGGTGCTCGTGATGTTCCCGGGTGGGCGCGAGGGCTCGGCGCGCGCCGGTGCGCTGCCCACGCCCCCGCTCGATGCGGTGCTGTCCGCGCCGATGGGGGCTCAGCTGCTGCCGCAGGCGAAGGCCAAGCAGTACGGGCCGGCGTTGATCTACGCGGAGCCCTCGATCACCAAGGACTCCGCGTTCGCGGCCGAGATCCTGACGCTGGCGAAGGGCGTCACGGTGCCCGAGCACGTCCACGCCAACGAGTCCGAGCTGCTCTACATCCTCGCCGGCAGCGGCACGATGACCGTGGCCGGTGTCCAGCTCGCGGTGACGGCGACCAGCGTGGTCCAGGTCCCGCCGGCGACCAAGCACAGCTTCACGGCAAGCTCCGATGTGCGCGCGCTCCAGCTCTACACGCCGGCCGGCCCCGAACAACGGTTCAAGAAGCCATGACCGACACTGCTCCCATGCTTGTCGCTGATCGCGTCGCCGCCATCCTGGCGGGTGATGTCCGTACCGCAGCGCGCCTGATGCGCGATCTCGATGATCGTCGCCCGGGCGCGCTCGATGCCTTGAAGGCGTTGTTCCCTCACACCGGCAAGGCCTACCTCGTCGGGATCACCGGCAACCCCGGCGCGGGCAAATCAACCGTGGTCGATGCGCTGATCGCCCACTACCGCGCGGCCGGCGAGAAGGTCGGCGTGGTCTGCGTCGATCCGACCTCGCCGTTCTCGGGCGGCGCGATCCTGGGCGATCGGATCCGCATGCAGCGGCACGCTCTCGATCCGGGCGTGTTCATCCGCAGTCTCGCCACCCGTGGCCACCTCGGTGGGTTGTCGCGGTCCACGTTCGACGTGGCGCACGTACTCGATGCGATGGGCTTCGACCGCGTGCTGATCGAGACCGTCGGCGTCGGGCAGGACGAGGTGGACGTGATGAAGGCCGCGCACACAACTGTCGTGGTCACCGTGCCGGGCCTGGGCGATGACATCCAGGCGATCAAGAGCGGCCTGCTCGAGATCGCGGACGTGCTGGTTGTCAACAAGGCGGATCGCGAGGGCGCGGATCGCACCGAGCGCGATCTGATGCACATGCTTGATCTGCGCGCGCACGGGGAGCGGAAGGACGTCGAGATCGTGCGGACGATCGCGACCAGGGGCACCGCAGATGGCTCCGGGATCCGCGAGCTCGCGCAGGCGGTCGAAGCCCATCGCGCGCGGAGCTGGCAGGGCCCCACCGCGGCAGCGCGCACCCTGGCGCGTACGCAGGCTCACCTCGGGGAGCTCGTTCGCGCGCTCCTTGCCGATCGCGCAACCAAGGCGATGGCCGCGCGCGGAGGGCTCGCGGAGATCGCTCAGGCCGTGGTGGACCACCAGGCCGACCCGTGGACCGTGGCAGAGCAGCTGATCGAAGCTCTGTAGGTGAGTTGGAGTGCGGTGTAGCGACCGTCACGCACGGTCCCAAACTTGGGGTCACCGTCGGTGCGGGTGCTATCATGGACCCTTCCGTACGGGGAGTTCCTTATGAGTCACCTAGCGATCCGCGTGTCCACCTTGCTCGTCACCCTGGCCGCGAGTGGCTGCGGGCTGATCAGCTCCGACGTCACCAACTTCGATCTCACGCTGCCCGACAAGAACTTCACGGTCGACGCCACAGGCTGGCAGGTGAACCAGCAGCAGGCGGACCTACTCCTCGGGACCAACTGCTCCGCACAGCCCACGGTCTGCGCTTCGGCGGCACAGCAGGCGTGTCAGATGGGTTGCTCGGGGACCTGCAATACGTCGTCGCACACGTGCGATCTGTCGCTCGACGTCAGCCTGTACCAGCCGATCAACCTGCTGACCGAGAAGCCCGAGCTCAAGTCGATCAACGACGAGCCCGTGATCAAGGTGACGATCGACAGCGTGACGTACGAGGTCACGCAGAACACGCTCAACGTCGCGACCCCCGAGATGATCATCTACGTCGCGCCGATGTCCGTCATGGACCCCAAGGATCCGCAGGCCAAGGCGATCGGCACGATCGCGGCCGTGCCCGCAGGGACGACGACTACCAAGCCGGAGAACATCGCGTTCAACGCGAACGGCAAGGCCGAGCTCGTGAACATCATGAGCACGTTCAAGA
>JAYVRN010000009.1:0-9320 GCA_043776275.1 Myxococcales bacterium
CTGCTGACGGCGATCGCCGGCACGGTGATCGCCCTGGTCCTCGCCCTCGTCCACACCAAGGTCGGAGCGCTCCCCGGGATCGGCAAGCTCGAGGGGTTCTCGATCGATGCGCGGTTCAAGCTGCGAGGTGCGCGCGATCCGAGCGTCGATCGCGTGGTCGTGGTGGCCATCGACGACAAGCTCCGCAGCGAGGCGCCCGAGGTCATCCAGACCCGCCGCGGCTACGCGAAGCTGATCGATGCGCTCACGGCGTACCAGCCCAAGGTGATCGCGCTCGATCTGTTCTTCGACTCGCCCGAGATCGTCCTCGAACCGGCGCTCGCCGACCGCGTCAAGGCCCTCAACGCGCAGCTCGCCACCGATCCCGACGCCAAGCTCGAGCCGGCGAAGGCCGTGCTCGCCGCGATCGTGGAGGAGCTGCGCGGCGATGAGCTGCTCGCCGCCGCGATCACGCGCTCGAAGCGGGTGTTCCTCGCGGCGAACTTCGTGGGCAACACGCCCGTCGCGAGCGCCCCCGAGCCGGTGGGCCTCGATCGCGCGCGCTACGGCGAGGTCGCGGATGCCGGCGGTGGCGGGGCCCGCCGCCCGATCAGCGGCAACTGGGTGACGATGACGATGCCCGAGCTCGCGAAGGGCGCGGCCGGCGCGGGCGCGATCAACACGATCCGCGACGACGATGGCGTCACGCGCCGGATGCCCCTGGTGTCCGAGTACGGGGGCCGGTTCTACATGCCGCTCGGGCTCGCCGTCGTGCTCGCCGAGCTCGGCAAGCCGGGCGACACCCGGTACCTGATCGGCGATCGCACGCTCTACGCCGGCGGCATGGAGCTGCCGGTGAGCAACGGCGCATCGATCGTGCTCGACGATCTCGGCCCCGGCAGGATCACCCGGATCTCGGCGGCCGATGTGCTCGCGCACCGCACGCCCGAGGCCGCGCTCGCCGGCAAGCTGGTGTTCGTCGGCTTCACCTATGCCGCGTTCGACAAGGTGATCACGCCGCTGGACCTCGCCGCGGACGGCGTGGATCTGCACGCCACCCTGGTCGAGAACCTGCTCGGCGGCCGGCTGATCCGCCAGACCGGAGACCTCGCGACGATCCTCGCCACGCTGCTGCTCTGCGGCTGCGTGTGCGCCGCCCAGCTGCGGCGGGTGCGCCGCCGGCCGTGGATCCCGCCGTTGATCGCGATCGCCGCGCTCGCCCTCTACATCGCGCTCGCGGTGGTGCTGTTCGCCAAGGGGACCGTGATCGCGATCGGCCTGCCCGCGGTGCTCGCCACCCTGGTGCTGGTCGCCGCCACGATCGGCGGCCTGGCCACCGAGGGGCGCGAGAAGGCCAAGCTGCGCGCGGTGTTCTCGCAGTACGTCGCCGGGCCGGTGGTCGATCGGATCCTCGCGGAGCCCTCGCGCGCCAAGCTCGGCGGCGAGCGCAAGGAGCTGACGGTCCTGTTCTCCGACATCCGCGGGTTCTCGCTGTTCTCCGAGGGCATGGCGCCCGAGAAGCTCGCGTCGTTCCTCGGCGAGTACCTCACGCCGATGACCGAGCTCGTGCTCGCCTCGGGCGGCACGCTCGACAAGTACATCGGCGATGCGGTGATGGCGATCTGGGGTGCGCCGATCGATCTCGTGGATCATCCCGCGCGCGCATGCGAGGTCGCGCTGCGGATGCAGGAGGTGCTGGTCGCGCTCAACGCGACGTGGGCCAGGAGCAAGAAGCCAGTGGTCGCGATCGGGATCGGGATCAACACCGGCGCGATGGCGGTGGGCAACATGGGCTCGGCCGCGCGGTTCGACTACACGGTGCTGGGCGATCAGGTGAACCTCGCGGCGCGGCTCGAGGCGCTGACCAAGGAGTACGGGATCGCGATCCTGTGCGGCGAGGCCACGGCGCGCACCGCGGGCGATGGCTTCGTGTTCCGCGGGGTAGATCTCGTGCGGGTCAAGGGCCGGGCCGGCGCCGTGCCGGTGTTCGAGCTGGTCGGCCGCAAGGGCACGCGCGTGGATCCGATGTTCGCGACAGCTCTCGCCGCGTACCGCGCGCGCGAGTTCGCCACGGCCGGTGCGCAGTTCGCGGCGCTCGGGGACGATCCCGTGGCCGAGGTGATGGCGGCCCGCTGCGAGCGGCTCGTCGAAGCGCCGCCTCCGGAGGACTGGGATGGCGTGTACGAGCAGCGCTCGAAGTGATCTGGTAGGGTCGCCGCGATGACGGTGCTCGTCCTGGACTTCGACGGCACGATGACCGACGCCGAGGCCGAGGGTCGTCCGTTTCGCGATGGCTACCTCGAAGACCTCGCCGCGCTCACCGGCCGTCCCGCGGGCGATCCCGAGATCACGGCGATCGCCGACGAGGTCGAGGCGGAGCTGATGCGCGCACCGGCGTCGCATCCGTTCTTGTGGATGGGCCGCGCCGTCGCACCCGCCACCGTGGATCCATACCTGCGCATGGTGCCGATCGCGCACCGGATCCTCGATCGCTTCGACGCCCTGCCCGGCGCCACCGATCGCGGCAGGCTGCTCGGCTCGGTGCTCTACAAGTACAACTACGCCAAGACGCTCGGGCACCCGGTGTTCCGCGCCGGGGCCGGCGAGGTGCTGCGCGCGCTCGCGGGGACCGACACCTGGATCGTCACCAACTCGGACACCCACGCCGTGGCCGGCAAGGTCTCGGCGCTCGATCGGGAGACCTCGGGCGTCGCCTGGCTGACCTCGCGCGTGCGCGGCTATGCCCGCAAGTTCGACGTCGATGACGCCTGGACAGGTGTCGACGCCGAGCTCGCGGTCCCTGGACTCGATCGCCCGGTGCTCCTGCGCCGCCGCATGTATCACGACATCCTCCGCGCGATCGTCGATGCCGCGGGCGCGACGTTCGCGGACCTGGTCGTGATCGGTGACATCTTCGAGCTCGATCTCGCGATGCCGCTCTCGCTCGGCGCACGCGTGGGCCTCGTGACCTCGGATCGCACGCCGCCGTACGAGCGCGCGTTCGTCGAGGCGCACCCGCGTGCACGGATGATCGCCGAGCTTTCCGAGATCCCGGCCTACGCGTTCGGGTGATACTGCCCGCGTATGCGGACCCTCGCGAACGTACTCGTACTCGTGCTCGTACTCGCCGGCTGCGGCGGCGCCGCGAAGTCGTCGGCGACCTCGGCCACGAGCTCCGCGGCCTATCCGCCGATCGTGAACACACCGCCCGTCGCGACCCCGGCCCCCGAGCCAGCCACGCCCACGCCGGCCGAGCCCGATCGTGTCGCGTACATCGATCCCGATGACGGAGGCGAGGTCGCCGACCAGCCGGCCGGCGGGACCCGCGGCGGTGGGCTCCAGGGGATCGGGGGCAGCTCGAGCCGCGGCAGCGACGCGGACGCCGGGGTCGGTGCCGGGGGCGGTGCCGGGATCGGTGCCGGGAACGATGCCGGGAACGATGCCGGGCACGGCTCGGGGCAAGGTAGCGGCGGCGCACCGGCGCGAAGGCCGGGCGGCCCGCGCGTCACCCTCGGCAAGACCACCGTGGGCGCCGGGCTCGCGCAGGAGCTGGTTCGGCGCGTGTTCAAGAGCCGCGTGAACGTGATCCGCTTCTGCTACGAGCAGCAGCTCACCGTCGATCCTGCGATCGCCGGGCTCCTCGTCGTGAAGCTCGCGATCGGCGCCGACGGCAAGGTCACCACCGCGACCGCGACGGGCGTCGACCCCAAGGTCGCGAGCTGCGTCGCCACGCGCATCCGGACCTTCGAGTTCGCCAAGCCCACCGCCGCGCCAGTGAACGTGACCCAGCCGTACACGTTCGCCCCGTACTGAGCCGCGACACGTAACCTGTGCGTCGCTTGACTCTCCCCGGGCGAGAGGCAACGCTCCCTCCGTGCCCGCCGACGACAAAGTGATCCTGTCCTGCGCTCTGACCGGCGCCGTGACCACCAAGAAGCACTGCCCCGCGATCCCGTACACCCCGGTGGAGATCGCCGAGGAGGCGCGCCGCGCCCACGAGGCCGGCGCCGCGATCGTGCACATCCACGCGCGCAATGACGATGGCTCGCCCACGTGGTCGAACGCCGTGTTCGCGAAGATCATGGAGGAGACCAAGGCGCGGTGCCCGGTGATGATCAACTGGTCCACCGGCGGCGCCGGCCCGATGCTCGAGCGGGTCAACCACCTCTCGCAGCGCCCCCACGTGGCCGCGCTGAACATGGGATCGATGAACTACGCGAAGTGGAACGATGCGAAGAAGCAGTTCGCGTTCAACTTCATCTTCAATAACTCATTCGACGACATCATCGCGTTCGCGCGCGCGATGAAGGAGCACAACGTCAAGCCCGAGATGGAGTGCTTCGACGTCGGCCACACCAACTCGCACAAGGTGCTCGCGAGCCTCGGCCTGATCGATGCGCCGTTCCACTTCTCCTTCATCATGGGCGTCCTCGGCGGGATCCCCGCCACCGCGCGCCACCTCGCCTTCCAGGCCGAACAGGTGCCGGCTGGCTCGCGCTGGAAGGTGATCGGGATCAGCCGCGAGCAGTGGCCACTCGCGATGGCGGCGCTGTCGCTGGGCGGCGATCTCCGCGTCGGCCTCGAGGACAACTTCTACCTGCCGAACGGCGAGATGGCGAAGTCAAACGGGGAGCTCGTCGCCTCGGCGGTCGAGCTGGTCAAGCTGTCGGGGCGCTCGGTCGCCACCGTGGACGAGGCGAAGGCGCTGCTGTGGCCTGCCGGCGGTCACAACTGATGGCGGTCCCCGGGGAGCACGGCGCCTACGGTCGGGAGCTGCTGCGCTGCCTCGAGCTCGCGCGGATCGCGGGGACCGAGGTGGTGCGGCTGCGCAACGGCGATCTCACCGTCGAGATGAAGCCGGGCGACGAGCCGGTGACCGCGGCGGATCGGCGAGCCTCGGAGCTGATCGTCGAGGGACTGACCTCGGCATTTCCCGCGGATGCGCTGATCTCCGAAGAGCTGCCGGCCGCGGTGGAGACCCTCGCCGGAAAGCGGGTCTGGCTCGTGGATCCGATCGATGGCACCAAGGACTTCATCCGCGGCGGCGATGGCTTCGCGGTGATGATCGGCCTCTCGGTGGACGGCGTGCCCACGGTCGGCGTGGTGCACCAGCCCACGATCGATCGCACGTTCTTCGTGACCCCGGATGGCGGCGCGCACGTGCTCGATCGCGGCGAGCTTCGCCCGCTCCGCGTGTCCACGGTCGCCGCCGCGGCGGAGGCGCGCCTCGTGGCCTCGGCCTCGCACCGCACCGCGGATATCGATCGCGTGAAGACCGAGCTCGGGATCGCCGACGAGATCAACGTCGGATCGGTGGGCGTGAAGCTGTGCCTGATCGCCTCGGGCGTGCGCGATCTCTACGTCAACCCGAGCGCGAAGACCAAGGCGTGGGATACCTGCGCACCCGAGGCGATCCTCGCGGCCGCGGGTGGCCGGCTCTCGGACCTGTTCGGGCGTCCGATCGAGTACCGCACGGAGCTCGCGCACCGACGAGGACTGGTCGCATCCAACGGCGTCCTGCACGCCGAGGTCACGGGAAAGCTCGGGCCCCTGTTCGCCCAGCTGGCGTGATAGCCTGGTCGCATGCTGGGGAGCTCTCGCGTCGTCGCGACCGTACTCGCATCCGTCCTCGTCGTCGGGCCGGCGTGGGCGCAGCCCACCGCCACGCCCCCGACGCCCGCCCAGAAGCAATCGGTCCAGGACCTGGTCAAGCAGGCGATCGCCAAGAGCCAGGCGGGTGATCACTCGGGGGCGATCGAGATCTATCAGAAGGCGTATGCGGTCATCCCGCTGCCCACGCTGCTCTCGAACATCGGCGCCGAGTACCAGCTCGCCACCAAGCCCGTCGAGGCCTTGAAGTACTTCTGCATGTACCTGGAGAAGGACCCCGCCGGTCCCCTTGCCACGTACGCCACCGGCCAGGCGAAGCTCCTCCAGAGCCAGCTCACCAACACCACCGTCGATGACGCGGGCGTGTGCAAGGCGCCGACGAAGGTCGAGCCGAAGGTCATCGAGACGCCGCCGCCGCCGCCGCCGGTCAGCAAGGCCGCCGATCCGGGGAAGACCCTGAAGATCGCCGGGCTGGTCGCCGCGGGCGTCGGCGTGGTCTCGGTCGGGCTCGGGTTCTACTTCGGCTCGCAGGCCGGCAAGATCAGCGACGACATCTCGAACAACACCGGGATGTGGCGCGACGACATCGTCGCGTACCAGGACGAAGGCCAGCGCGACGAGTACCTCCAGATCGCCTTCCTCTCCGTGGGTGGCGCGCTCGTCGTCGGCGGCGCCCTGCTGTACATGAAGGGCCGCAAGAAGACCTCCGCCGAGTCCACCACGGTGCAGCCTGCGATGATGCCGGGCGGCGGCGGTGGTCTCAGCCTCTCCGGCGCGTTCTAAGGTCGTCCTGGGATCCGCTACAGGATCGTGTCGAGCCAGATCTGGACGTTGTCGGCCGGCAGCGTGACCTTCGCCTGGCCCACGATGTCGCCGGGCTCCTTGCTCAGCGCATCGCTGTCCTGATCGTAGCGCGCGGTCACGATCACGTCGCCGGTCAACGCGGTGCCGGCGACCATCGCGTTCTGCTCGGTGAGCTCGAACGGCAGATCGCTGTTGTTCCACACCAGCTTGTCGACCGCGAGCGGCGTCCCGGTGGGCTGACCCGCGGCATCGGCGCGCTTGACGATGATGAAGATAGGGATCCCGGCCTTCGCGCGATCCTTGGCCTTCATGTGGACGTGGATCACGCCCTTCACGTAGCGCGTGGGATCGATGTTGCGATTCGGATCAGGAGGCGGCAGCCCGAGCTTGGTGACATCCGTGCCGCCACCGCCGCTTCCGTTCATGTCGAGGCCCGCGTGCGGATCCGAGGGATCGATCCCGAGACCCGCGTGAGGATCTGCCGGATCGATGCCGAGCCCCGCGTGCGGATCGCTTCCGCCCGCCATGCCGCCTCCGCCGCCGCGCGGGTTGGACATGCCCGGAGGTGGCGCCGGCGGAGGAATCGCGTTGGGGCCGGTCTGCACCATCGCGCCCTGGCCGTTCTGCGACCACTCATCCGCGGGCGGCAGCCCCTCCGCGCTCTTCTTGTTGCTACATGCCGACGTGAGGAGCGTCGCGACGAGGAACCAGCGCATGCCGGCAATGTAGCAGGGTCAGACCCAACGCGCTGTCGTCGTGATCGTCGCGAGCACCTGTGTACCGGGATGGGACTCCCCGAGCCACGCCATGTACCGCGTCGCGGCAGCCCCGGCATCCGCGAGCCCAATGATCTCGTAACGCGTGGGCGGTGCGGGCGCGAGGATCACCGGGAACGCCAGGAGGCGGTGCCGGCGGAACACGTTCAGCAGGACCTCGTCGCCCGGCTTGCGCGCACCCGCGAGGCTGCGCAGCTCGCCCTCGGAGGTCGCCCGGAACCCATCGAGCGCGACCAGCTCGTCCCCCGGCGAGAGGCCAGCGACCTGCGCGGGGCTGCCATCCATCACGCCGGTGACCTTGGTGCCCGCGACGGTGGCGCCGAGCCACACCGCGTGTGCGCCATCCGCCACCTGTGCAGGATCCGCACTGGTACGCAGCTCGAGCCCCACGTGGCGCAGCTCCTCGGCGAGCTCGGGATCGTCGGTGCCGCGAATCTGGCGATCGAACACCTCGCCGAGCGAGAGGCCGGTGCCCTCCTCGAACACGCCCTGCAGATCATCCGGGTGCGGCTCACCGCGCGCGCCATAGCGAGTCCATAGCAGGCGGAGCACGTCGTCGAGGGTGCGTGCGCCTTCGGTGCGGCGGCGGATGTGGAGATCGAGCGCCACCATCGCGAGGCCGCCCTTCAGGTAGTAGCTGACGGTGGTGTTGAGGTTCGATTCGTCGGGCTTGTAGAGCTTGATCCATGCATCGAACGAGCTGGCCTCGAGGCTCTGATGCGCGCGGCCCGGCGTGGCCATCAGGCGCGCCCAATCGTCGAGGATCTTCTCGAGGAAGCTCTTCGCCGTGATCCGCTGCGAGCTGCGCAGCGCGAACCGATCGTAGTGGCTGGTCAGCCCCTCCATCACCCACAGGCATGGCGTGTACGCCTCGCGCGTGTAGTCGAACTCGAGGAGCGGGCGCGGCGCGATGCGCTTGCCGTTCCACGCGTGGAACAGCTCGTGCGAGAGCAGCTCGAGCAGGCCCTCGTAGGCCTTCCGCGAGGCGGCGAAGTGCGGATGGAACAGGTTGATCGAGGAGCCGCGGTGCTCGAGCCCGCCATACGCATCGTGCGCGAGCATCAGCACGAACGTGTAGTGCGGGAACGGAACCTCGCCCATGCGCGCGATGTGATCGTCGACGATCGCGCCGAGATCTTCGGCGAGGCGGCTCTCGGTGAACGTGCCGCCAGGTGCGCGCTCGCCCCAGATCACGAGGCGCGTCGGGACCTTCGCGGGCACGTTGAACTGGCGCGAGAGGCCGAGATGAATCGGGTGATCGTAGAGCTCGTCGATGTTGGCGGCATGCAGCACACCGGGCCGCTCCGTGCCCCAGGCCATCGCCGTGGTGAGGGACCAGTCCGGCGGCGCCATCAGCTCCACCTCGATCGGCGCGGCGCGCAGCGCGGGCGGGTACATGAAGGTCGCCGGGCCGTGGAGGAATGCGTGGGTGTCGTCGATGTGGTTGGTGCGGACGGTCAGGTCGTGCCCGTACAGCGTGTAGCGCACCGTGAGCTCGGTGACCCCAGCGCTCTGGATCCGCCAGGTCGCCTTGTCGAGCTTGGCGACCTCGAGCGGCTTGCCGTCCCCGGAGGCGGTCAGATCGCGCACGAACCGTGCGTAGTCGCGAATCAGGTAGCTACCCGGGCACCAGGACGGCAGCGTGACGTCGGTGGTGGCCCCCTGGGCGGCGAACCGGAGGGAGACCTCGGCGAGGTGCCGATCGGGCGCGTCGAGGCGCACGGTGTAGCGAAGAGACGTCATGGGACGTGGGTAGCACAGCTGCTATGCTGGGTGGCATGACCCGGTCGTGGCGCGCCGTTCTCCTCGTCGGCCTGATCGCAGGCCCGGCGATCGGGGACCCGCAGGTCCGCCCCCGCGGCAAGGTCGTCCGCGTCGAGCGTCACCGCGGCACCAGCGCCACCCCCCGGATCTGCGACGTCCAGGCCGACAAGAACGGCAACTGCTTCGGCACCGAGCCCAAGCCCGGGGACATCATCACCCTGGTCGACGAGAGCGGCATCGTCGGCGAGGCCCGGATCACCGAGACCGCCGCGTTCGCCCTCGCCGGTCGCGCCAACAAGGGCTGCGATGGGCTGTGGAGCGTCAAGACCGAGATGCTCCGGGGTGACCTCGCCACCATGGTGGGCCGCACGATGGGCCTCATCGATC
>JAYVRN010000010.1:0-2782 GCA_043776275.1 Myxococcales bacterium
AGCTCGGACCACCCGGGGATCAACGACGCGAAGAACGTCTGCAGTGCATAGCCACCGATCCACGCGTTGATCCCGAACCAGCCACACGCGATCAGCGCGCGCATCAGCGCCGGGAGGTTCGAGCCGGTCACGCCATACGCGGCGCGGGCCAGCACGGGGAACGGGATGCCGTACTTGGTGCCGGGGTGCGAGTTGGCGAGGATCGGCGCGAGCACGATCAGATTCCCGAGAAGGATCGTGAACAGCGCCTGCCACCAGCTCATGCCGGCGCCGATCAGGCCCGACGCCATCGTGTACGTCGGGATGCAGTGGGCCATCGAGATCCACAGCGCGGCATAGTCCCAGGTCGACCACGTGCGCTTGCTCACCGGTACCGGGGCGAGGTCGTGGTTGTAGACCGGGGAGGCCTCGAGTGTCTCGGGCGACCGGAGCTCCACGCGGCCGTCGGCGTGAGTGATGATGGGGTCTTCGCTCATCGCCGGTCGAAGCTAGTAGATTCCCCGACGTGAAGCGAGCATTCGGCGCCCGAGGCTCCCGGCCCGGGTCAGCGCAGCCGCAGCGCGGCGAGCTGGCGTGCGCGGACGAGGGCGGTGGCGCGCGGATCGAACTCGGCGAGGGTGAGCTTGCGGCCGATCACGTCCTCGATCGCGAACATCGTCCACACGCGGAGATGCGGGAGCGGGTCTGCGAGCGCCTTGGTCAGCGCTGGGAGCGCGAACGTAGCAAGAGGCGAGCGCGCGTAGGCGGCGGCGGCGAGCAATCGATAGGCGGGCTCCTTGTTGTCGAGCCAGACCTCGCCGACGGGGCGATCGGTCCCGCCGTAGGCGCGCCAGCTGCGAGGATCGAGCGCGAGGTCGTAGCCGCGCCGTAGCTCGTCTGCCGTCCACGCGATCGAGCGATCGAGGTGGCAGAGGTTGCAGGCGTTGGGTGCGGCCACCGCGAGCATCGCGGAATCGGTGGGGGACGAGATCCGGTGCGTGCGCACCACCCGATCGATCCCCATGACGATCCGGGGCATGTGGCAATCGAGGCACGTGGTGGCGGCGGTGTGGCCGCTGTGCGTGAGCGCCGCGGCGGGCTGCGCGAACCGCGGATGGCAGCTCGTGCAGGCGGCGATCGCGCGCGCCTCGTCGAAGCCGCCGCGGTGAGGATCGTGGCAATCGAGACAGCGGGCGGTGGTGCATGGCGAGGCGGCGAGATCGAGCGCCTCGCTCGAGTTGCGCAGCGCGGTGCCATCGGGGAGGCGCGGTGACGGGCCCGAGTGGCACTGGGCGCACACGGTGTTGACGATCGCGGGATCCTTGCGCTCGACGGCGAACGAGGTCGGCATGGGTGCACCCGGGCGAGCAGGGGCGCCCTGGGGCACGAAGTGGATCGGAGCACCGGCCTTGTGCGCGCGACCACCGAGGTGACAGCTCTCGCAGCTGATGCCGGTGGTGACCTGCTGGGTGAGAGCGAGGCGATCGGAGCAACCGGGCGCGGTGAAGTGCTGCTCGAGGCCGTGCCCGATCGCCTTCTGGGTGGCGCGGGCGATCCGCTGCTCGAACGGGTACGTACTGTGGCACCACGGACAGCGCTCGGCCCACGGCTCGGTCACCGGCGCGTAGGCATCGAAGCTGGTCTCGGCCGCGAACCACGGATCGAAATACGGCTGCGGATACCACCCTCCGCGTCGGGGCCACCAGCCGAACGGGAGCCTGACCTCGAGGCCGGCGCCACCGTCCTGCGTACCGACGTACTCCTGGAGCCCGCGCCGCCCGATCGTGCGGGTCACGCGATAGCGGACGGTGGTGCCCGCGCGGGCGAGCGTCATCGCATAGCCCTGGCGATCGTGCGTGAACCGCGCCTCGCCGCCGGCGTAGGCGACCACGGTGTTAGCGAAGTCGCCGACCACCGCGCCGGCAGTCTCCGCGCGCTGGTTCATCACGGGGTGGAGGCTCTGCGACCAGCGGGTGTGCTCGTCGGGATGGCACTCGCCGCATGCGGCAGGACCGATGTAGTCGCGGGCGGTGATCGTCGAGCTCGGGCCCACCGGCGCGGTGCGGGCCGTTGGGGCCGCGGGGGCGGACGGTGGCGGCGCGGGCGGCGTGGGCGTTTGGTCCTCGCGCGACGAGCACGCGGCACCAACCACAGCGACGACCAGCGCTACGACCAGGAGACGCCGCATAGCCGTTCGCTGAGCTCCCACAGCTTGCGTGCGCTGGCGTCATCCCGCGCGCGCGCCGAGGGCCGCTTGATCGCGCACTTCGCGAAGTACTCGCCGGTGATGCCGTCCACCTGCGGAGAGCTCGCCAGGTACACGGAGGTCCGCGCGCCTTGCGCCGTGGTGAGGAGGAACGGGCGCGCGAGGCGGCTGCCGTACTTGAACAGCCACGAGCCCGACTGGCCGAAGTTCGAGGCCACGGGGCCAGGATGGAGGGCGTTCGACGTCACGCCCTTGCCGGCGAGGCGGCGAGCCGACTCGCGTGCGAACCAGATGTTGCACAGCTTCGAGGCGCCGTAGACGAGGGTCTCACCCTTCCAGCGGTTCATCGTCGCGAGATCGTCCCACTCGAACCGCGCGAAGTTGTGGCCCGCAGACGACACGGTGACGATCCGCGCGGGTGCACTCGCCACGAGCAGGTCGCGGAGCTCGTAGGTCAGGAGGAAGCCGGCGAGGTGATTGAGCGCGAACGTGCGCTCGAAGCCATCCACCGTGAGCTCGCGGGAGGCATGGATGAGGCCGGCGTTGTTGATCAACACATCCACGCGCTCGAGCTTGGCGCGCAGCTCGGCGCCAGCC
>JAYVRN010000011.1:0-9289 GCA_043776275.1 Myxococcales bacterium
CGAATGGGGCGAATGGGGACGGTTTCAACTTGAGCAACTTGCGATCGCGATCCCCGCGAGATCACTGAGACGCACGCGACGCCGGACACGCCGGACGCGGCAACCCCAGTGCTAGGGTCCGCGCCATGAAGTCGATCCGCCGCATCCACGCGTGGCTCGGGGTGCTGTTCGCACCGTCGATCTTGCTGTTCTCGCTCAGCGGGATCTTCCAGATCACTGGCTCCCACGAAGGGGAAGGCGGCGACGAACCAGCGAGCTGGATCGTCCGGATCGCCCAGATCCATATGCACCAGACCGCGAGCCTGCCCAGGAAGCGTGCCCCCCGTCCGCCAGCGTCCGTGGCGCCCGCGACCACCACGCCCGCGAGCACGCCGCCCGTGACCACGGCGCCCGCGACCACGACGCCCGCGACCACCACGCCCGCGAGCACGCCGCCCGCGACCACGACGCCCGCGACCACGACGCCCGCGACCACGGCTGCCGCGACGGCGCCGGCCGGGCCTTCGCCCGAGGGTCGTGGCACCGGCAACAAGCCGACCACCGGGCCGCTCAAGGCGTTCTTCGTCCTGATGTCGCTCGGGCTGATCGCGTCGACGTTCCTTGGCCTCTACATCGCGTTCACGTCGAAGCGCGATCGCGGACTGCACGTCGGCCTGCTCGTCGCCGGGTTCGTGATCCCGATCGTGATGATGTTGCTCTGACCCGAGCCCGGACGGCCGGACGGCCGAATATGAGTGGATCGCCCGGACCGCCCGGGAGATGTGTCGATCGAAGGGACCGCCGGGCGATGTGTCGATCGAAGGGGCCGCCGGGGGCCCGGACCGCCGGACCGTTGTGGACGCCGGCTGCGTGTTCTCAGGTAGTTGGAGAGCGCAAGTTGCTCAAGTTGAAACCGTCCCCTCGATAGCCGGCAGGAGTCATCCCGGTCCACTTCCGGAACGCCCGCGTGAAGTTAGGCAGCTCGCTGTAGCCCAGCCGCGTGGCGACCTCGCCGATCGACAGCGCGCGGTTGTCCAGCAGTAGCAGCGCGCGCTGGCGTCGCTGATCGTCGCGGATCGCCGAGAACGTCGTGGCGTGCTCCGCGAGCTTGCGCTTGAGGGAGCGCGTCGACATCTTCAGCTGCTTGGCCACGGCGGTGATCGGCGGGAAGTCCGGGCGCGCGGCGAACACGGCGCGTACGCGTGAGGGCAGGCTGGCATCGAGAACGGACGCGAGCTCGCGCTCGAGCTGCGTCGTGGAGATCTGGGTCGCGACGGGGTCCGCGTGGACGAACGGCAGATCGAGGAGCCGGGCCGCGAACACGAGGCGGTGGACGGGGCGGTCGAACCGGACGCGGCCCGCGAGGGGCAAGCCGTGGATGTACCCGGGGGCGGGAAACGCGAACTCGGCGTGGCCGTCGAGCGGCGCGCCGGTGAGGCCCTGCCCGAGCTGCCAGATGCCCACGAGCAACGCGACGACCACGAACTCGCGGAGGGCACCGAGCGGTGTGCGCTCCTCGATCACGATGCTCGCGGTGGCGCCCTCGACATGCAGCGCGAGGCCGATCGCGGAGGTCCGCGTGCTCGCGAACCGGGTGGCGAGCGCGAGGGCCTCGCGGACGGTCCCCGCCGTCATCGCCGCGAACCCGAGGAAGCCGTGCGACGACAGACGCATCTGCGTACCGACATGGAACGCGAGCGCCGGCTCGTGGGTCAGCGCATGCGCCCGCGCGATGATCGCCTCGCAGATCTTGAGCGGGACCCGCGTCGCAGGATCCGCGAGCGCCGCGGCCGTGACCGGGAGGTCCGCCAGCAAGGCCTCGGGCGTGACCTTCCAGCGCCGCGTCAGCTCGACGAGGTCACGGAGGTAGGCACCGGGGAGGTCGTACACGTGGCCCCAGATGATAACCACTCGGCCTGCGCTGACCTAGGGCGGATCGCAGGGCCGCCCCAGACTGAGCTCATGAACATCCCACGCCGCGACGTCGACTTCGCGCTGGACCCGAACACCGTCCGTCGCGACTGGTGCCACGACGATCCGTTCCAGACCACGTTCTTGAACGCTCTCTCGCTGCTGTTCCCCGAGGGCGAGCGGTTCTTCGTGGAATCGGTGAAGCAGCACAAGGCGTTCGTCACGACGCCAAAGCTCGAGGCGGAGGTCAAGGGCTTCATCGGCCAGGAGGCGATGCACGGAAAGGAGCACCGCGCCTTCAACGAGCTCCTCGTGGCCCACGGGTATGCGGTGGCGCCGAAGGTCGAGCTCCGGCTGCGCGGCTTCTTGAAGCTGGTGCGCAAACTTCTGTCTCCGAAGTCGCAGCTCGCCGCGACCTGCGCCCTCGAGCACTTCACCGCGATGCTCGCCGAGAGCCTGCTCCGCGATCCGCGGATGCGCGACGAGATCGATCCTTCGGTGCGCGGCCTGTGGCTGTGGCACGCTCTCGAGGAGTCCGAGCACAAGGCCGTGGCGTTCGATGTCTATCGCGCCGCCGGCGGCGGCTATCTCCGCCGCGCCTTGATCATGCTGCTCACCACGATGGTGTTCTTCGCCGTGCAGGCCGTCGTCCATGCGCGCCTCATGGCCACCCGGCGGATCTTGTTCCGCCCGTGGACGTGGCTGCGCGGCATCGGCCGGCTGTGGATCTGGCCCGGCCACCTCACGCGCCTGGTCCCCGCGTACCTCGCGTACTTCAAGCCCTCGTTTCATCCCGACGAGCGGGACACCACCGAGCTGCTGGCGCGCTGGGAGGAGGACCTGTTCGGCGCGCAAGGCGACCTCCGCGCGCGGCTCAAGCTCGTGGCCTGAGCCAAACCCGGCGCGACCCGAGTCACGCCTGAGACGCGCCTGATCAGTTCACGGCCGAGAACACGTGCAGCGAGCGAACGCCGGACGGGATCGCCCCCCGGGTGCTCGGCTTCGCGAGATCGAACAAGCACACCACCTCGGTCGCGAGCCCCGGAGCGACGTTCACGATCAACGAGGCGACGTTTGCGAGCACGAGGTAGAGGCCGAGCCCCGCGCCCTCGGACTCCGACTTCGGCTGCGGGCGGCCCCGCTCGTTGCGCGCACGCCGCACGTGGTCGATCACGTCGCGCTGGCTGAGAGCACCGAACCCATCTCCGACGGAGATCGCGAGGGTCCCAGCGTCAGAGGCCCAGCGCAGCACCGCGCGACGGTGACCGCCCTCGTCGGCATCCCGGAGCGCGTTCATCAGCAGCTCGTCGATCACGGACACCATCCGGTGGATGACCGGGCGCCGCGCCCCCACGGCCTCCGCCCAGGCGCACACCTCGTCGATCGCGTAGCGCTTCTCGGATTCCGAGCGGATCACCCGCTCACCGACCTTGGCGCCCGGGGGCAGATACTTCTCGAGCCCGAACACGTCGCCCGAGGCAAGCTTCTCCGTGGTGATCCCGAGGTCCTTGTCGCCGGGGTCGCTGACCAGGTGGCTGACCGGATGCTCGAGCATGAGGGTGATGAGACCGTCGTCATCCAGGTCATCCCCGACGACGATGACCGGGGCCGCGACCGCGCGGAGCTGGTCCCCGGCGGCCTGCCGGGACGCCCGGTCGACGACCACCACAGCAACATCGTCGGTCGAAGCGGGCAGGGCTTCGGCGTGCTCCACGGTGAGCCCGCAGGACGCGAGGGCGGCCCCCACGACGCGGCGGACGCCCTCGTCACGGCTGACGCAGATCGCCCGACGCAACCTCATCGCGAGCGAGGGTAACACCCAAGGGTCGAGTTCTGGCGTCTTTTCCAGGTGTCCTGATACGATCCACAGTCGCATGGCGGATCCGCCTCGAATCCGACGGCCGGGAACCAAGCCGCCGCCGATTCCGCACGTTCGTGCGCCGATGGCGCCGTCGCCTGCGAAGACCGACGTCGTGTTCGTGCAACCCCACCCCGACGAGGTCTCCGAGGTCACGCGCAACTTCGAGGCGCCGGATGCCGGCGCGCTGGTCGAGCGCATGCTCGAGCTCGTCTCGAGCGAGGCCGAGGCGCTGCTGGTGGGCGACGACGATGGCCGGCTCGCCGATCTCAACGTTCGCACCGCCCTCGCGAGCTGGGACGCGCTGCACCAGCCCGATGAGGCGATGCGGTTCCTCGAGCTCGCAGATCGCCACCCGCTGGCACCACGCCTGCGGCTCGCCGCGGCCCTGGCGTCGGGAAGCCCCGATGCGCTCGCCGCTGCGGAGCAACGGATCGGCGACGACCCGGGAGCCCTCGCCATCGAGCTCGCCGAGGCGTGGCTGTGGCGCCACGGCCGCGCGGACCGGACCTCAGAGATCGCTGATCGGCTGCTCGCCGGTTCCCTGTCGGCGCCATGGCGCGCTCACGTGATCGAGCTCGCAGCGCTCGCTCACGCCTCGCTCGGCAACTGGGCCCGCGTGGTGGAGCTGCGGCGCGGCGCGCTGACCGCCAGCTCGTCCCCCGAGGAGGTCGCCGCCACGGCCGCTCTGCTGCTCGATCGCACCGGTGATGCGGCCGCAGCGTTCACCACGTGCTGGGCGAAGCTCGAGCACTACCCGGGCGTGGGGAACCTCGATCGCGCCGAGCTCGGGTGGCTCCGCACGTTCGATCTCGCGATCGCCGCCGCCACCATCCTCGACGACGAACGCCGCTACGAGATCCTCGACAAGCGCGCGGAGCTCGTGGCCTCACTCGCCGGCGGCGCGATCGAGGCGCTCGCCACGCGGCATGCGATCGGCGCCGAGCTCGAGCGCGACCGCGAGCACAAGCAGGCGCTCGCGCTGTGGCTCCAGCTCGCCCAGGATCCGACTGCGCAGCTCCCGGGGGTCGCGAGCCGGATCGCGTATCTGCGCGCCGCGTGGTCGGCTGCAGGCGCCGTCGATCGAGTCGCCGCGCTCGCTGCGCACCGTCGCCTCGCCGGCGATCCTTCCAGCCTCCAGGTCGCCGCGACCCACGCGTGGCGCGCGCTCGAGCTCGCGTCGGCGACCAGCGATCCCAGCGTCGGCGAGCTCGCACGCGCCGTGGTGGACACCGTCGACAGCGTGGTCGCGGAGCGCTGGCTCGATGCGCTCGAGCTCGCCGCACCGAACGCTGCGACGATGGTCCGCTTCGAGGAGCGAGGCGGGCTGTTCCTGCGCTGGGCCGCCGCGATCGCCGAGCGCCGCGGCGAGCCCGCCAACGCGATCAAGCTGTGGGCGCGCGCCGCGGCCGAGACCACACTGCCCACGACCAACGATCACGTCGTGCGCCTCCACCGCGGCGGCGACGAGGATCAGCTCGCCGAGGCCTACACCAGCAGCGCGAAGGCGGAGACCGAAGAGCGCAGCGCCGCGGCGCTGTGGTGTGCGCGCGGCATCGTCGATCTGGCGCGCGGCGACTTCATCGAGGCCGAGGAGTCCCTCCGCCACGCGTCCGATCTCGGACCCAAGGATCCGTTCTGTCGTGCCGCGCTCGCCGCCGTCTACCGCGCCGGCAAGCACTACGAGCAGCTCTCGAAGGTGCTGTCCGAGCTTGCGAGCTCGCTGACCAGCAAGGATGCCCGTGCCCAGGCCGCACGCGAGCACGCCGAGCTGCTCGACGAGCACCTCGGAGATCCGGCGGGCGCACGCGCGGCGCTCGAGCGGCTGATCGCGGAGCGCCCCGATGATGGCAACGCGATGCTCACGCTCGCCAAGCTGTGCGATCGCGACGAGCTATGGCCGCGGGCGATCGAGCTCCGCACCAGAGCGGTGGAGCTCGCTCCGACGCCCGTGCGGAAGGGCGAGATCTGGCTCGAGATCGCCGCCGGGGAGGAGCGCCGCGGGAACGAGGCCGCCGCGCTCGCCGCGCTCGCGCACGCCGTCGAGGCCAAGCACCCCGAGGCACTCCGCGAGCAGGCGCGCCTCCACCGCCAGGCTGGACGGCTCGACGAGGCGCTCGCGATCGTGCGCGCAGAGATCGCCACCGATCCTCCGCCCGAGCGGCGGATGCAGCTGCAGATGGAGCTCGCACGCACGCTGACCGAGCTCGGCCAGGAGCCGGAGGCCGTGGTGGCCGCGTATCTCGACGTGCTCAGCGGCGAGCCGGACCAGACCGAGGCCCTGATCGGCATCGAGGAACCCGCGCGCGCCCTCGGTCTGTGGGACGAGCTCGCACGGGCCTTCCGCGGCGCTCCGCAGACCCCCAGGAACGTCGAGGTCCTGGCCGAGGCACTCGCGAAGATCGCGGAGTGGTCGGAGCTGTCCGAGGTCCGCCGCAAGCAGCTCGAAGCCGCGACGGTCCCCGCCGAGAAAGCGCAGCGTGCGGCCGAGCTCGCCAAGCTCTACGAGCTCGAGCTCGGCGATACGGATGGCGCGATCCGCATGCTGTTGATCGCGCAGACCGCTCAGCCCGAGGACGCGCGCCAGCAGGATCTCCTCCGTCTTCTCCGCGCCGCACAGCGCTGGCCCGAGGTGGCCGTCGTTCTCGAGCGAGAGCTCCCCACGATCAAGCCGAGCGATGTCGAGCGGCAAGTGGCGGTCCTGCTCGAGCTCGGCGAGCTCCGCGCCACGCGGCTGGCACGTCAGCCCGACGCCGTCGGAGCCTACGAGGGCGTGCTCGCACTACGCCCCGACGATCAGACCGCCGCCAAGGCGCTCGAAGGGCTCTACGAGCAGACCGGACGGGATCGCGAGCTTGCCCGGATCCTCGAGACGCGCGCCGAGGCAACCGAGGACGCCCCTGCCCGCGCGCAGCTGTTCGCGCGCGTCGCCACGCTGCGTTCGAACCGCGGGGACGTCGACGGAGCGCTCGCGGCATACACCGCCGCGTTCGCCGCGGACCCCACGAACCGCGAGGTGTTCACCGCGATGGAGCGGGTCTGCTACAAGGCCGAGCGCTGGGCGGCGGCGATGCAGCTCTACGAGAGTGCGATCGCGCACGTCGAGAATGGGGTCTCCCGTGCGTATCGGCTCGGCGATCTGTACTCGCGCCGCGGCAACGTGCAGCTCAACTTCCTCGGTCAGGTCGACGCCGCCGTCGAGTCCTATCAGAAGGTGATCGAGGTCGATTCGCAGCCGGCGGCGGCGGTGAAGATCCTCGAGACCCTCTGCAACCAGCGCGGGAACTGGCAGGCGCTGATCGATGCGTACGAGAAGCGCGCGGAGACCCAGCGCGATCCCGCCCGCAGGACCGAGGCGCTGCGCTCGGCCGCCCAGCTCTCCAGCGAGCACGCGAGCGATGCGCGTCATTCGATGCGGCTCCAGCGCAAGCTGCTCTCCGTGGATCCGGCGGACGCTGGCGCCGCGAACACGCTCGAGCGCTACTACGAGGACGCGCAGGACAAGAGCGGCCTGATCGATATCCTCAAGATGCGGCTGTCGCAGACCTCCGGGAAGGCGGAGTCCGTCGAGCTGCTCAAGCGCATCGCGCGCGTCTCCGAAGAAGGTGCACGCGACGTCGACACCGCCACCGAGCACTACCTGAAGATCCTCGAGATCCAGCCAGAGAACCGCGATGCCCTCGACGCGCTCGGCCGGATCTACGAGTCCACCGAGCAGTGGGCGGAGTTCATCGAGGTCACGCGCAAGCTGATCAAGGTCACGAACGACCGCAACACCAAGGCCCTCCTGTACTTCCGCTGCGGCTCCGTGATGGAGGCGAAGTTCGGGCGCGAGCAAGACGCGATCCGTTACTACGACGCCGCGATCAAGACCTCGTCCGCGTGCCTCCCGGCCGTGCACGGCCTGCGCGATCTCTACCGCCGCCGCGAAGAATGGCCGCGCGTGATCGAGACGCTCGAGCTCGAGGTCAAGCTGTGGCAGGACGACAAGGAGCGCGCGGGCGTGTTCGCGCAGATCGGCCGCATCTTCGACAAGCAGCTCGGCGATGCCGAGAAGGCGATGCACTACTACGAGAGCGCACTCTCGGTGGATCCGGACTGCCTCCCGGCGAACCAGGCCCTGTTCGAGCACTTCTTCGACGCCGGAGAGTGGGAGAAGGCCCAGCCCCTCGCCACCGCGCTCGCGCAGAAGGCGATGCGGGATGGCGATCCGAGCACGCGGAGCGACTTCTACCGGCGACGTGGCGTGGTGGCCCGGATGACCGGGGATCCCCGCGCGGCCGCCGAGAGCTTCATCGTGGCGCTCGAGCTCAAGCCCACCAACGCCGAGGCACTCGACGAGCTCGGTGCGCTCGCGCGCGAGCGGCCCGAGGCCTGGGAGTTCGATCTCACGTATCGCGAGCTCGACAAGCTGTATCGCCGTCGCGATGACGCGCACGCGCTTCTCGCGCGCGTGCACATCGGGCGCGCCTCGATCATCGAGCGCGATGGTGATCTCGATCAGGCCGCCGAGCTCTACCGCGAGGCCGTGGAGCTCGCGCCCTCGGACTTCACCGTGCTGTCCGCTCTCGTCGAGTTTCATGCCGACGTGCGGCACTGGGCCGAGGCGATCACGGCGATCCAGAAGTTCGTCAACACCAACGCGACCTCGCCCGAGGATCGGCTCCGCGCTCGGATGCGCCAGGCGTCGATCCACGCGGATGGCGAGATGGATCCCCATCGCTCGATCGGCGTGCTGCGCGACGTGATCAAGTCCGAGCCCGCCCATCAGGACGCGTACTACATGCTCGCGCAGCAGTACTTCCTGATCGCGAAGTACACCGATGCGCGCCAGGCGATCGATCGGGTGATCGAGCTCGCCACGGCCCCGGGCCAGCCACTCTCGGCCTCGGCGCTCGCGCGCTACTACTACTACAAGGGCCGCATCCTCGATTCCTCGGGAGACATCCGCGCCGCGGCGCCGCAGTATCGTCGCGCCACCGAGTACGATCCTGGGTACGCGCCCCCCGCGCTGGTGCTCGCGCGCCGCGCCGCCGACGGTGGCGACCAGCGCCAGGCCGAATCGATCCTGATCGAGGCCGCCCACGCCGCGATGGCGCAAGGCGGTCCGCGCGCTGCCGTGCCGCTCCAGCGCGGCCTCGCACGCATCCTCCTATCGTCGGGCGATCGGCCCGCGGCGATCGAGGCGTATCGCGGCATCCTCAATGTCGAGCCGGATAGCCCGAGCGATCGCGTGGCGCTCGCCGAGATCTATGCGGTCGATGATCCGAAGCGCGCGATCGGCGAGCTCCGCAAGGTGCTCGAGCGGGACATCCACCACGCCCCGGCCTATCGCCTCCTCGCATCGTTCTACAACCGCACCGGTGACGTCGAGCGTGCCAACCGCGTGCTCACCGCGCTCGATCTGCTCGGGTTCGCCGAGGAAGCCGATCGCAGCACCGCACAGCGGCTGCGCGCCACCCGCGTGGCCGAGGCGATGCGCCGGCCGATCTCGGACGATCAGCGCGAGCGCTACCTGATCACCCAGGCCGCGCGCGAGCC
>JAYVRN010000012.1:0-9284 GCA_043776275.1 Myxococcales bacterium
AGCCCAGCCAGCGAGACCAGCCAGGACCGGACGAACAGCGAGATCAGTGGGCGGAGCTCCCGCACCGCAGGTCAGGCCGTCACGACCGCGAGCAGCCGATCGGTATCGACCTGATCACCGACCGCGACATGGACCGCGCGCACGGTCCCGGCGACCGTGGCACGGACGGTGTGCTCCATCTTCATCGCCTCGAGGACCACGAGCGCCGCGCCGGCCGCGACCTCCTGGCCTGCATCGACGAGCACGCGGACCACCTTGCCCGGCATCGGCGCGATCAGGCCGCCGGCCACCACGCGCGCGACGAGCTCGGGGAACCGTGGCAGCTCGGTGAGCGCGAGGGTCAGCCCTTCCGCCTGCACCCACGCCCGCGCACCGTGCACGGCGATGCGCGCGGTGCGGCGATGGCCACCGCCCTCGACGAACCACAACCGATCTCCTTCGAGCCCGAACCGGCTGACGATCGTGGTCTTGCCGCCGATCGCGAAGGCGATGCCACCCTCGGGGGTGGGCCGATAGCCGAGCGCGACCTCGCTGCTGCCCTCGCCGTACGTGTACGTGACCTGCTGATCGGCGACGTGGACGTTCCGCCAGCCCGTGGGCGCGAGCGGCGTGCCCGGGATCGCAGCCCGCCGCGTGGCGATCCCGTGCAGCGTGAGCGCGACCACAGCGACCCGCACGCGATCGAGACCGGGCATCGGCGCGGCGAGCTCGCCCGCGTGCCGCTCGAGGAAGTGCGTGTCGAGCTCGCCGGCGAGGAACGCCGGGTGCGCGAGGATCCGGGCGAGGTGCTCGCGGTTCGTCACGAGCCCGGGGATCCACAGCTCGTCGAGCGCACGGCGCAGGATCTGGGCTGCCTCGCCCCGCGTGGGCGCATACGCGATCAGCTTGCCGAGCATCGAATCGTAGTGGATCCCGATCTCGGTGCCGGCGGTGACGCCGAGGTCCGCGCGGATCGTGCTGGGGACGTCCACCGCGTACAGCGTCCCGGTGGTGGGCAGGTAGTCGCGCTCGGGATCCTCGGCGCACAGCCGCACCTCGATCGCGGCGCCGCGCTGGGGAGGTGCCGCGTCGTACCCGAGCGGCTCGCCGCGCGCGATCCGGATCTGCTCGCGCACCAGATCGAGGCCCGTGGTCAGCTCGGTCACCGGGTGCTCCACCTGGAGCCGCGTGTTGACCTCGAGGAAGTAGAAGTTCCCGGCCTGGTCCGCGATGAACTCCACGGTGCCGGCGCCGATGTATCCGACGGCCACGCCGAGCTCGACGGCTGCGTTGCCCATCGCCGCGCGCTTCGCGGCATCGAGCGCCACCGAGGGCGCCTCCTCGATCACCTTCTGGTGTCGGCGCTGGATCGAGCACTCGCGCTCCCACAGGTGCACGACCTTGCCGTGCTGATCGCCGAGGATCTGGATCTCGATGTGCCGCGGCCGCTCGACGTACTTCTCGAGCAGCAGCGTGTCATCGCCGAACGCCGACAGCGCCTCGCCGCGCGCACGCTCGAGCGCCTCGGCGAGCTCGGCCTCGGCGCGGACGATCCGCATGCCCTTGCCACCGCCACCGGCGCTCGCCTTGACGAGCAGCGGATAGCCGATGGTCTTGCTCGCGGCGAGCAGCGCGCTCGCCGATTGATCGTCGCCCTCGTAGCCGGGGACCGTGGGCACCCCGGCGGCCTTCGCGATCCGCTTCGCCTGCTGCTTGCTGCCGAGCTTGCCGATCACGGAGGCCGGCGGGCCGATGAACACGAGGCCAGCCTCGGTCACCGCCTCGGCGAACGCCGCGTTCTCGGACAGGAAGCCATAGCCCGGGTGGATCGCGCTCGCGCCGGTGACCCGCGCCGCATCGAGCAGCGCGTTGATCACCAGATAGCTCTCGCGCGCCGGCGCGGGGCCGATCCGGACCGCCTCGTCGGCGAACCGCACGTACGGGGCCTCGGCATCGGCATCGGAGAACACCGCGACGGTGGCGATGCCCATCGCCTTGCACGTACGCATCACGCGCAGGGCGATCTCTCCGCGGTTCGCGATCAGGACCTTGTCGATGGCTCGCACGGCCCCCGACGCTACCTCACCGGCGGATCATGTGGAACGGTGGCGGCGCAGCATGCGGTACAGCGTGCTCCGCGCGATCCCGAGGCGGCGCGCCGCGACGCTGAGGTTCCCGCCGGACTCGGCGATCACCTTGTGGAGGGTCTCGCGCTCCACGACGTCCAGCGCGCCGGTGGCCGAGGCTGGCGTGACGGCCGCGAGCTCCGGCGGCAGGTGCTCGAGCTCGATCCACGCGGCACCATCGGCCTGGAGCTGCGCGACCGCGAGCGTGGACTTGAGCTCGCGCACGTTGCCCGGCCACGGGTGGCGCGCGATCGCGATGGCGGCGGCCGGCGCCAGCACCGCGCCCGGGCCGAGGAGGTGTGCGGCCAGGGCGAGCACATCGGTGCGCTCGCGCAGCGCCGGGATCCGCACCGTGGCGCCCTTCAGGCGGTAGTAGAGGTCCTGGCGGAACGTGCCGGCCTCGACCATCGCGCCGAGGTCGCGACAGGTCGCGCAGATCACGCGCACATCGGTGCGCTCGAGCCGCGTGTCTCCAACGCGACGGAACGTGTTGGTCTCGATCACCCGCAGCAGCGTCGCCTGCATCGCGGCCGACATCTCCGCGACCTCGTCGAGGAACAGCGTTCCGCCCCGCGCGGCGTGGAATAGCCCCGTGCGCCCACCGCGCTCGGCGCCGGTGAACGCGCCCGGCGCATACCCGAACAGCTCGGTCTCGAGCAGCGAGGAGGCTAGCGCGCCACAGTTGATCGCGTGGAGCGGCCCGGCAGCGCGGGCGCTCGCGAGGTGGATCGCACGCGCGAACAGCTCCTTGCCCGCGCCGGTCTCCGCGAGCAGCATCACCGGGAGCTCGCTGGTGGCGAGGCGGCGGCTCCAGGCGATCGCGCTCTGGACGGCGGCATCCTCGGCGAAGATCGGCGAGAACGCATCCTCGACGGTCCCGGCCGCGCGCGTGCCGACCGCAGCGACGAGGCGCGGCGCGAGGCGACCGGGTTCGAGCACCACCATCACGGCGATCACCGCGCCCCCGGGCGCCGCGATCGGCTCGACCCGGATGCGATACGCGCGACGATCTTCGGGCCGACCGAGCTCGACGGGGACCCCGCCCATGGTGGGCGCCAGCGCCTCGGCGACCAGCGCGGCCAGGACAGGCCAAGGACGCCCTCCGGTTCGCGGCCCGCGAGCTCTCCGTGACAGACGGCGGCCGCGGCGGGGTTGCCGCGGAGGATCCGCCCCGGTGCTTCGATCACCAGCGCGGGATCGCGCATCCGCTCGACGCTCCGGCCGAGCACGCGGGTGATCGACACCCCGGCGGCCGCATAGGCCTGGAGCCGCAGCAGCTCCTCGAGCGCGGTGGCCGCGCGGAGGATCACCTGGCGCACGTTCTCGTCGGCGCTCGCGAGATGAGCGGTGGCATCGAGCACCGCGATCGGCGTGCCATCGATGCCGCGGATCGGCGCCGCATAGCAGACCAGGTCGCGATAGCTGTGGCCGAAGTGGGCATGCCCGTGGACCGCGACCGCGCGGTTGGCCGCCGCGGCGGTGCCGATCGCGTTGGTTCCACGATCGCGCTCGCTCCACGAGGCACCCTCGATCAGGCGCAGGGCCCGCGCCGTCTCCTCGAAGCAACCGCCGCCCCGCGTGTTGACCACCACGCCATCGGCATCGGCGAGCAGGAGCACGAAGTCACGGTCGGCGACCCGGGCGGTGGCGCGATCGAGGACCGCGTCGCCGATCGCCGCGACCAGCTCGACGTGGCCCGCGTGGAGCCGCAGCGCATCACCGCGCAGCAGGTGATCTTCCAGCCGCGCGCCCTCGATCGGTGCGCCCAGGGCGCGCGCGCGGGCCCAGCATGCGAGCACGTCGCCCTCGACCTGCGGAGCGCCGCCGGCCTGGAACAGATCCCAGGCGGTCGCTCCAACGTCCGGCAGGATCAGGAGCTCGCTCACCCTTGGAGCGTGGGCGCCTCCACGGGCCCATGCAAGCGCCCATCGTCCCAGGGCGAGTCATTGTAGCGAAACAAGCTGTCTCGTTTCGCTCCACCTCGACGCAGCGCGGCACCGGGAGTTCGCAGACCTGGCGTGGTGGCGGACCCCTTGCACGACGGACCGGCCAAGGAGAGCACCACATGCGTTACGCACGACCCAACACGCCGGGAGCGAAGGTCAACTTCGAGTCTCGCTACGGCAACTTCATCGGCGGAGAGTTCGTCGCTCCCGTCAAAGGCCAGTACTTCGAGAACCTCTCGCCGGTCACCGGCCGAGCGTTCATGGAGGTGGCACGCTCGACCGCCGAGGACGTCGAGAAGGCCCTCGACGCCGCGCACGGCGCCAAGCGGGCGTGGGGCAAGACCGCGCCCGGCGCACGCGCGGTGATCCTCAACAAGATCGCCGACATCATGGAGCAGAACCTCGAGCTGCTCGCCGTGTCGGAGAGCTGGGACAACGGCAAGCCGGTCCGCGAGACGCTCGCCGCCGACGTCCCGCTCGCCATCGATCACTTCCGCTACTTCGCCGGCTGCCTCCGCGCCGAGGAAGGCTCGCTCGCCGAGCTCGACGAGAACACCGTCGCCTATCACTTCAAGGAGCCGCTCGGCGTGGTCGCGCAGATCATCCCCTGGAACTTCCCCTTGCTGATGGCGGCCTGGAAGCTCGCCCCTGCCCTCGCGGCCGGCAACTGCGTGGTCCTGAAGCCCGCCGAGCAGACCCCGGCGACGATCCTGCTATGGGCGAAGCTCGTGGGCCACCTGCTGCCGCCGGGCGTCCTCAACATCATCAACGGCTTCGGCATCGAGGCCGGCAAGCCGCTCGCGCAGAACCGGCGGATCGCCAAGGTCGCATTCACGGGCGAGACCACGACCGGTCGCCTGATCATGCAGTACGCATCGGAGAACCTGATCCCGGTCACGCTCGAGCTCGGCGGCAAGTCGCCGAACGTGTTCTTCGGCGATGTGCTCGACAAGGACGACGACTACCGGCAGAAGGCCCTCGAGGGCTTCACGATGTTCGCGCTCAACCAGGGCGAGGTCTGCACCTGCCCCTCGCGCGCCCTGATCGACAAGAAGATCTATGGCGCCTTCCTCGAGCTCGCCACGGAGCGGACCAAGCGGATCAAGCAAGGCGACCCGCTCGACACCGACACGATGCTCGGCGCACAGGCCTCGAACGATCAGCTCGAGAAGATCCTGTCCTACATCGACATCGGCAAGAAGGAGGGCGCGAAGCTCCGCACCGGCGGCGAGCGCGTTCGCCTCGGCGATGGCCTCGAGGAGGGCTACTACGTCGCCCCGACGATCTTCGAGGGCACCAACCGCATGCGGATCTTCCAGGAGGAGATCTTCGGACCGGTGGTCTCGGTCACCAGCTTCGACGGCTTCGATGACGCGATCGCCGTGGCCAACGACACCCTGTACGGCCTCGGTGCCGGCGTGTGGACCCGCGACACCAACACCGCGTTCCGCGCGGGGCGCGCGATCGAGGCCGGCCGCGTGTGGACGAACTGCTACCACCTGTACCCGGCGCATGCGGCGTTCGGCGGGTACAAGCACTCGGGCATCGGGCGCGAGAATCACAAGATGATGCTCGACCACTACCAGCAGACCAAGAACCTCCTGGTCAGCTACGATCCGAAGCCGATGGGCTTCTTCTGAGATGATCGACGCGACCACGTCTGCGCTCGCGAAGATCGCCGACCTGGTCGCGCGGTACGGGCCGCTGATGTTCCATCAATCCGGCGGCTGCTGCGATGGCAGCGCCCCGATGTGCTACCAGCGCGGCGAGTTCCTCCTCGGCGCGCGCGACGTGCTGCTCGGTGAGGTCGGCGGCCAGCCGTTCTACATGGGCGGCGATCAGTACGAGCTGTGGAAGCACACGCAGCTCACGCTCGACCTGGTGCCCGGCCGCGGCGCCGGGTTCTCGATCGAGGCGCCCGATGGCGTGCGCTTCCTCATCCGCTCCGAGGTCTGCGCGGTCCCGTGAGCCGCGCGCGCTCGGCCTCACGTCTTTGGCTTCCAGGCGACGAGCTGATCGAGTTCCGCGGTCCAGAAGCCCTCGATCGACTCGATGATGCCGTCAAGGTGCGACGCGAGATGCATCTCGGCGTCGTCGAGCATCTCCCACGCGACCTCCGTGAGCTCGCCGTATTCGAAGTGGAACGTCTGGCGAGACGCGCGGACGCGCGCGACGATGCCGTGCTTGTCCTCGACCTCGTGGTCCTCGAACTTCTCGGCGACCTCGGTCGCGAGCGCCTCCAGCAGCTTCGGATCGGTGATCCGCTCGACGTGGATCGGGCGGTGATCCTTGCCGGCCCAGAAGATCTCGAAGCTGGTCCAGTCGGTGCGCGCCGAGGCCTCTCCCCGGTTCGGCGGATTCACGTGCGTGGAGGAGCCGAAGTAGCCCTCGGCCATCAGCCGAATGATCCGGCCGTACGTGATCATCTCGGCCGCTCGGCAATGGATGTAGATGTGACCTGCCATGGTTCGCTACCTTCGCGGTCCCTGCTTCTGGCGACGTGCTGCCCGGCGAAGGTGCCCGTGCACCGTTCGGACAGGTCAGGGGTATGCTGCCCTCCGTGGTGAAGATCAAGCTCCGATACGCCGGCAACTTTCTCGAGCTCGGGTACGACGATCATCCGGATGCACCGTCGCTGGTGGCCAGCCGCGGCAAACGCGCAGCGAGCAACAAGGAGCAGGCCGTGGCGTACCTGCGCTCGGCGACCACGCTCGTGATGTCGCCCGGTCGCGACGAGGACATCTTCGATCCACGGAAGAGCGCAGGTAGCGCGTCGGTGATGACCGACGGAGTCTACGCGTGGCCCAAGACCCTCGCCTACTATGTCGAGATCTACGACGTCGAGCTGCCGGCGGACTTTGAGGCTCATATGGCGAACAACAAGTTCCAACCCCCACCGGTCGCCGACAAGCTTGCGCTCGAGCTGCCGCGTTACTCGTGAGTGCCAACTCGCCTGGCTTCCAAGCGGCGAGCTGATCGAGCTCCGTGGCGGCGAGACATCGAGCGCGGGTTCGATCGAGGTTCCTCACGAGCACAGGAGGCGGCCTGCGGCGCGCCAAGATTGCAGTGCATGGCACCGTGCTGCGTGTTACCAGCGCCAGATGAAGCTCGGGCTCGCCTTGTCCATCCTCGCGCCGGCCAGCCTCGCGCTCGCGCAGCCTGCCAGGAAGCCCGCCCCGCCGCCGCTGTGCGCTCCGTCGTTCGCGAATACGATCCGGGTCGCCGCGGTCGGCGCGGATGTGATCACGTGCTGGACCGTGGACGACAAGCCGCAGCGCTGCATCGCGGTCGCCCCCAACCGTGCGCCACGCAAGGTCCGGCCGCCGGCGGTCGCGCAACCCAAGCCCAGCGCCAAGGTCCGCGGCAAGGGCGGGAAGCTGTCGGCGTGCGCGGGGAAGACATGCGTCAAGCTCGGCGAGCAGCTCACGGCCGCGATCGCCGCGGCGAACGCGAAGCAGGCCGAGGGAGGCTACTACGGCGACGCGGTCCCGCACCCGACCACGAACCTCGAGGTCGTGGTGATCGAGGGCAAGGCCTGGGACGTTCGTGGTGACAAGCAGCTGAAGCTCACGCCGCCACGCGAGTACGCGGCGAAGGATCCGAGCGCGACGGCCGGCAATACGGGCGTCGACGTCGCTGGCGATCTGTTGATCGCCAACTGGGCCGACTGTGCCGGCCCCTGCGAGATGGCCGTGGTGATCGACGGGACCGGAGCCACCAAGGGAGACTGGTTCCACGCCGGCAAGCCGATCGCGCTCGACGGCAAGCGGGTCGCGATCATCCCCGAGGAGTCCGATGCGATCGTCACGGTCCTCGATCCGGTGACCGCAAAGCAGCTCGGCACGCTCACGCTCTCCGACGGGCTCCTCGAGGGTCTGCAGGCGGCCCGGGTCGACGCCAGGACCATCGCCGCGGTGTGGCATAGCGAAGCCTGGAACGTGATGTGGATCTCGTTCCCACCGACTGGCTCGCCGACCATCACGACCACCAAGGAGATCGCGACCTGCCCGTGAGGTCACGCGTTGTTCCCGCTGCGCGGCGCGGGGTGCAGGCGTGGCATCATGCGGAGGTGAGAGGGTCCGTGTTGACGCTCGTCATCGCCCTGGCGGGATGCGAGACCGGCACCGAAGTCGCCGGTGTTTCACGCGCGGTGGTCTCGAAGACGGGCGACACGATCGTCGTGACCGCGACGCTGGATTGCATGTTGGCGAGAGGACGTCGGCGCGGGGACGGTAACTGCGACGCCGACAATTCGCGCGTCTGCGTCGAAGCACGCTGGTTCGCGGCCGCAGCACAGCAGCCGACCGCGTCGACACCATCGGTCGCGAGCAGTGAGATCTGCGAGGTGGTGCCGACCATCCGCGGCTCGAGCCTCGCTCTGCGATTCTCGAGGCTGCCCGCCGAAGCCGCGACGGTGCTCGTGTTCACGACGACGCAAGATCAGGTGAAGGACGAAGCGGCACAGCGCGGTGTACAGGCGACCCGCGCGCCGTGACCCGGTCCGCGGAACGGGGCAGCCCCCTTCTTCAGCTCAGACGCGACGGCGGCGCGCGATCGTCACGCCGAGGCCGAGGAGCAGCAGCGTGCCGAGTGCGCCGAACCCCATCGCCTTGACGCCACTCGGCTTCGGCGGCGTGGCCGTCGGGCCGGGGGCCGGGGCCGGGGCGGTGCGCTGGCGCTTGAGGCCGATCTCCCAGAGATCGCGGTTGACCATGCTCGCCACCGCGAGCTTGCCGCGCGGTGCGAACGCGAGCTTGCCGGCCGCCAGCGTCGGCTGGTAGTTGCCGTCGGGCGGACCGCCCCACACGCCGCGCTGTGGGTTCTTGCACTTGACCGGGCCGGTCCACCAGTGGCGGACGGCATAGCGAGCCTGGAAGAAGTTCTGCGTCGAGGGCGCCGCGCCGTACTCGAGGCCCTGCTTGCTCCACTGCTCGCGGCCACCGGTGACCGGCTTGCCCTCGCGGAAGCGCAGGTCGTCCTTCATGTCGCCCTTGCCGTAGCGGGCGTGGAGGCGCGTCAGCACGAAGTTGCCGCTCGCGATCTGGCCGCCGACGATGTCGCCGCCGAGGGTCATCAGGTCGGGGTTCGAGATGTCGGCGTCAGTGCACGGATCGCAGTGGTAGTTCGGAACGGCAGTCCACGCGTACTCGGTGACCACCGCGCCCGGGTTCGCCTCGATCGTCTTGTCGAACAGCGCCGCGTAGAACTCGGCGAACCGGGTCTTCACGGCGGG
>JAYVRN010000013.1:0-2777 GCA_043776275.1 Myxococcales bacterium
GTCGATGCCGCGATCGTTGTCGAAGTTCCCCCAGCGCAACGACGCGCGGGTGAGCTGGTACTGGGTGACCGCGAACGCGCCGACGACCAGCGTCCCGACGATCGCGCTCGCGACCCGGCGGCTCGGCATGAGCTGGACCAGGAACTCGAGGCCGAGCGTCACCGAGACCGCCGCGATCACGAACATCGGCATGATGAACCGGTGGAGGCCCATGAAGTCTCCCCCGACGGTGATCACGTACGGCAGGTACGTCAGCGTGAGGAGGAGGCTCGCCGCGCCGAGCACGAACCGCGGCGTTCTGGAGCGACCGAGCAGCATGCCGATCACGGCGAACGGCGCGGCGTACAGGAGCTTGGTCTGCCCGATCCAGACCCAGAGGTAGTGGACACCGTTGGTGTACATCTCGACCTCGAGCTTCGGATCGAGCCAGGGCCCGGCGGCCTTCACGTAGTACGTGTTGGGCCACAGATACCCGTAGTAGCGATATCGCCAGTAGAACCACGGTGCCCACAGGCCGAGGAACAGGCCCGCGCCGATCAGATCGACCGCCCGGCTCGGCCACTTCCGGTACGCCTGGTAGGTCGACACGATCGTCGAAAACTGGACGAGGCCGAGCACCCCCGCGACCAGGAGCCCCTCGGGGCGGGTCATCGCGGCGAGGGCGAGCGCGATCCCCGCCCGGATGATCGCGCGGGGGCGTTGCACGGCATCGACCACGCCATCGAGCGCGATCACCACGAGCAGGGTGAACAGCTGGGTCTCGAGCCCGCCCGAGGTCCAGCATGCGAACCCCGAGGAGCAGGCGAGGAGGAGGGGCGGGACCGCCGCCCAGGCCGAGGGCCGGCCGAGGACGCGCTCGGTCAGCCGGAACACCACATAGAGGGTGCCCAGGGCACAGGCCAGCCCGAGCACCCGCGAGCTGACCTCCGGGGCGATGCCGAGGAGCATCCCGAGGGCGATCAGCACGGTCCACAAGAAGTTCGTATAGCCCTCGACGGGATGGCCGAGGTTGAACGACAGCTCGCCGTGCTCTGCGAGGTTCCGCGAGAACACGAAGGAGATGTAGGCGTCGTCGGTGACGAAGTTGAACGTCAGCGAGTGCGCGACGAGCACGCCAGCAGCGACGGCGAGCAGCAGCCAGCGCACGCGATCAGACGACATGGGCGGAAACATAGTAGCCTGTTGGGGACTGATGGAGCCCGCTCGCGACCCGGCCCTGCGCCCGCTCGCGGTAGTCCTCGGCGGCGGCGTGATCGCCGGCGCGATCGCCGGGCTGGCCGCCGGTGTCATCGATGCCGTGTGGTCGTGGGGGCCGGCCGCCCAGTTCGTCCCGGGTGTCGGGGGCAGGCTCCGGTTCGTGGTGTTCTCCGGGATCACCGATGCAGCCGCGGGGGCCCTGGTCGGCCTGGTGATGACGGCGACGTTGCTCGTGCTGTCGCGGGGCAGCCGGCTCGGGGATCTGCTGCGGTTCGCGTGGGGATCCCACCAGGAGCGGCGTGACACGACCCCGCGGCCGATCGCCGCGCTCGCGATCGCCCTGACCACACTGCCGTGCCTCGCGGCCTCGCTGCTCCTCGCGTACCGCGGGATCGCGAAGTTCACGGCGGGCCGCAAGGCGCCCGATCTCGTGCTGGTGGTGGCGATGATCGGCACGCTCGCCGCGGTGGCGATCGCGATCCCGATCGGGTTCGTGCTCGGTCGCCTCGCCGAGCGCGCGCTGCACCGGATCTCAGATCACCCCCGGCTGCGCGCCCTGTCGAGCCCGTGGGCGCCGTTCGTGGCGGCGGGCGTGATGGTCGGCGGGGGCCTCGCGGTGTGGACGATCCGGCAGTGGGAGACCGCGCGCCTGTTGCCTCTCCGCGGCCCCGTCGTCGTGGCCTGCGGCGTGATCCTCGCCGGTGCGGCGTGGCGCCCGGCGACCGTCCTTGTGCTCCGGCTCGCGGATCGGCGCACGTGGCAGCGGGTGGCCGTATGGGCCGGCGGCGCGGTCGGGCTCCTCGTGGGGGTCCTCGCCGCTGGAGGCTCGGCCAGCGTGATCAAGGCCGCCAGCGCGTACACCGGGCTCGGAGGGCCGATCGCGCGCACGCTGCGCGTGGCGTTCGATTGGGATCGCGATGGCTACTCGCGGTTCCTCGGCGGTGGTGACTGTGACGATGGGGATCGCACCGTGCATCCGGGCGCCCCAGAGCAGCCCGGCGATGGCATCGATCAGAACTGCGTCGGTGGCGATCCAGATCCGCATCCGACGGTGGCTGATGCGGGGTTCGTCCCCGTCCCGGCGAGCGTACCGAAGGACTTCAACGTCCTTTTGATCACGATCGATACGACGCGCGCGGATCACCTCGGGGCGTACGGCTATCCTCGCCCGACCTCGCCCAACCTCGACAAGCTCGCCGCGGGTGGCACGGTGTTCGAGAACAGCTGGGCGCATGCACCGTCGACGCGGTACTCGATGCCGGCGATCCTCACGGGCCGCCTCCCGCTCGATGTCCACTACGACACCTCGATCGAAGGCTGGCCGGGCCTCCTGCCGAAGGCGACCACGCTCGCCGAGACCCTCGATCCGATGGGCTTCACGAGCGGTGCGATCACCAACTACTGGTACTTCGATCGCGTGCGGCGGATGGACCAGGGCTTCGCCGAGTACGACAACACCAACGCGATGCTCCACCAGAGCGTGGCGAACGCCGGCCCCGAGCAGACCAAGGGCAGCTCGTCCAAGCAGCAGACCGACAAGGCGATCGACTACGTGGGGCGCCACGCCGCGGACCGCTGGT
>JAYVRN010000014.1:0-2773 GCA_043776275.1 Myxococcales bacterium
GCGATGCCGGCCGCGCCACGCAGGGCACCCTCGACGGCCGCGGCCACGGTTCCGGAGTAGAAGACGTCCGAGCCGAGGTTGAAGCCATCGTTGACGCCCGAGACCACCACGTCGGGCTTGCGGTCGCACAGCTTCATGATCGCCAGGTACACGCAGTCCACCGGCGTGCCCGAGAGCGAATAGCGCCGGGGGCGAACCTCGGTCAGGCGCAGCGGCTTGTGCAGCGTGATCGCGTGCGACGCCGCGGAGCGCTGCCGCTCGGGCGCGACGACGAGGACGTCCGCGAACGCCTCACACCGCGACGCCAGCGCCTCGAGGTGTGGGGCCTCGATGCCATCGTCGTTCGAGCAGAGGACCAGGGGGCGCGCCATAAAAAGGTGGCCGATCGCTGGGGGCGATCGGCCGTAAACTTGGTCGAGGCGACAGGATTCGAACCTGCGACCCCCAGACCCCCAGTCTGGTGCGCTACCAGGCTGCGCTACGCCTCGATTTCAGAGGGGTAGTCGATACTCCATCCACACCGAGGCTGCAAGCGTCCTTGGTCACCGCGGCGCGCCGGCGGACTCAGACCGGCGAACGCAGCCGGACTCAGACCGGACTCAGACCGGACTCAGACCGGACTCAGACCGGCGGGAGGCCGTTGAGGATGTTCTTCAGCACCTGGCTCGGCTTGAACGTCAGGACGCGTCGGGCCGGGATCAGGATCGGCACCGCGCGCTGCGGATCGCGGCCCATCCGGTCCTTCTTGTCGCGAACGACGAAGTTGCCGAAGCCGCTGATCTTGATCTTCTCGCCGCGCTCGAGCGTCTCCTTGACGACGTTGAACACGGTCTCGACGATCTCGGCCGCTTCTTTCTTCGAGAACCCGCCGACCTTCTCGTAGACCGCCTCGATGATGTCCGCCTTCGTCATGCGTGCCATGGTCCCTAGACGCTACACGACTCCCGTTGCGGCCGGCAACTAACACCGTGAAATGTCACGGCGATCCCCGTTAGCCCAATGGACGCTTGGGCCAGCAGGGTGCTGAAAACGCCGAAGGCGTTTGAAGTCACCCTGCCCCGTGCCCGTGCCCGTGCCCGTGCCCGTGCCCGATCTCCGATCAGAGCCTGCATCGAACGTCCGATCTCTCGACGAGAGCTGCGCGATCGAGACCTGACTCTGAACCGGGCACGGGCACGGGCACGGGAGCAGCCTGGCCGAAAAGCGCCGCTCCGCGGCGTTTTCAGCAGCCTGCTAGAGCCGCTTGAGCTCCTGGAGGCCGCCGCAGTTGGGGTTCGCGCAGAACGAGGTGAACGCCTGGATCTCGGAGTCCGGCGGTGCGTCGGGGAACCGGACCCGCGCCATCACGCTGGGAGGATCGAAGCACTCGCTCGCGCCGCACTTGTCGCACGGCGTGATCTGCCACTCGAGCCGCTCGCGGAGATAGTCGTCGTTGACGTGCAGGGGGTGCGGCATGCCCGCCACGCTCAGCAGCTTGATCCGGTCCCCCTTCTTCACGTTCTCGAGCGTGTGGGGACCGTTCAGCAGCTCGCCGACGTACACGAAGTGACTCTTCTCGAGACCGTGCGCGCCCGTCACTGGCCGCGTGGGCGCGCGATCGATCCGCTGCACGCGGACCCAGCACAGCTCGGGACCGCGCCGCATTCGCCGCGGGTCGCCGTCGTGGATCAACACCTGGATGTCGTCGGGGAACTGCGGATGGAACTTGCCGGTGAGGTGAGGATCGGAGCGCCACGGCGCGTTTGCGGAGGGCTGCGGCCCGAACGTCGCGAGCCAGCTCGGCTGCGCCGGTAGCTTGCGCGCGGTGACCTCGTCGTCGGTGAGCACGCGCAGGCTGGTCTGCGCTGACAGGCGCACGGTACGCGACGGCATCGCCGCGAGCTGCCGTGACTCGCTCTCGAGTCCGCCCTTCGCTGACGGGCCGGCGTGCTGATCGAGGTAGACGAACGCGACGATCGGCTCCTCGGGGAGCCTCTCGATCATCACCCAGCGACCGAACGGGAACGACATCGCCAGCGAGCCTACAACGCTACGGGTGCGAGAACGCCGGGGTCGACAGCGCCGATCCGGACATCGTCACGGCGCCGTTGATCCGGATCCGGCCCACGCCACCACCGCCGCCGCTGCCGCCGCGCACCATCGTGGCTGAGACGCCCATCTGCCCCTTCACCGCATCCACCGTCGCGGTCGCGCCGACACCTTCGTTCGCACCCGGCAAGCCGCCCAACGCTCCGACGAGGCTGCAGCTACCCGGCTGGCCGGCGAGGCCGCTCTGCGCGGGCGTGCCGCCGTTGCCGCCACCGCCACCGTTCGCACACAGCTTACTGTTCGCGAGCAGGACTTGTGGCGCCTCGAGCAGGATCGCGCCACCGGAGCCACCTCCACCGGCTCCGACGCCCGTCATGTTCGTGTTGAGCACACCCAGCCCGCCGGCACCTGGCGCGTGGATCTCACCGGCGACCGAGATCGAGGTGCTCGCGGAGATCTGGAGTGCACCGCCGCCGTACCCACCCTGCAGCCCATTGGCACCGCGGGCGCCGCCATCTCCGCCAGGACAGCCCGGATGCAACGGGCTCAACCGCTCGGAGGCGGGAGCGCTCGCGGGGCCGCCGACCCCGCTGTTCGCTCCGAGATTCGGCGGGATCGCGGACGTGTTCGTCCCGCCGACGCCACCTGCTGCGCCCGCGCTGCCCGAGTCGTTGATCCCGTACCCGCCACCCCCGCCGCCTCCCGCCCCGCCCGTGTTCCCGGTCGCCGCGATCCCCATGCCAGC
>JAYVRN010000015.1:0-9261 GCA_043776275.1 Myxococcales bacterium
TACCTCGCGCAGACCCAGGTCAACGTCGGCGCGAGCGGCGACGAGCCGGTGCGTGGATCGTCGACGATCGGCTGGACCGATCTCGCGCTGTGGGGGGAGACCCGGCTCAAGCTCGACGGGGAGCGGTTCGCCGTGAAGCCCGGCCTGCGCGTCGAGGCGTATGGGCTCTCGGGAGAAGTCGTCGTCGATCCGCGGCTCAACATCCATCAGCAGCTGAGCGCAGCGATCACCATGCGGCAGGCGATCGGCCGCTATCACCAGCCGCCCACGGCGGGCGACGTGGATCCGAACAACGGCAACCCGAACCTCGACAGCTCGCACATCGATCAGCTCTCGCTGGGTGTGGATGCGAAGCTGCCCCACGAGATCCTCGCGTCGATCACCGGGTTCTTCAACTACGGCACCGACGTTGGCGTCCAGATCCGCAACCCGCGCCCAGGCGGTGACCTGCCCGAGCCGAACCTCGGTGGTCTGGGGCCCACGTTCCAGCTGCTCCTCGAGAAGCAGCTCGGGTTCGCGATCTATCGCGACAACCTCGGCCGGGCGCGGAGCTTCGGCGCGGAGGTCTTGATCAAGCGCAACGTCGGGCCGTGGTTCACGATGCTCGCGTACACGCTGTCGAGCTCCGAGCGCGTCGACGATCCGCGGCAGGGGCAAGGCTGGCGCCCCTTCGAGCTCGATCAACGCCACAACCTCAACGTCGCGGTGTCCCGATCGTGGAGCGCGTGGCGGCTCGGTGCACGGCTGCAGGTCACGTCGGGCAATCCGTACAGTCCGTCGACCTACGATGGTGAGCTCGTGATCCAGCGTCCGTGGGCGGGGACCTTGCCGGCGTTCGTCTCGCTCGATCTGCGCGCGGACCGGCGCTGGCATCGTTGCTGGGGCGACATCAACCTCTACATCGACATCCAGAACGCGACCAACCGGGGCAACGTCGAGGGCCGCGAGTTCAGCTACGACAAGCTCGCCGACGAGGATGTCCCGGGGCTGCCGATCATCCCGTTCATCGGCGTCGAGTTCCTGCCGCTGATCTAGAGCGGATCTGAGGGCCGTCCTCGACTCGCGCGATCCTCGATGTTAGCGTCCCCGGATGTCTCGCCTCTCGCTGCTCCTGTTCGTCGCCGTGACCGCGTGTGGTGCTCCGGCCAAGCCGATCCAGACCGCGCCGCTTCCGGACGACAAGCCGGCCACGCCGACCCCGGTCGCCGACAAGCCGAAGGAGGACACGCCGCCCGAGCCGCCGAAGCCGATCGGGCCGGTGGAGGCCACGCTCCCCGGGAGCAAGGTCACGGTCAAGCTGGTCGCGCCGGGCAAGGGCAAGCGCGCGCCGCTGCGCTACACGTCCAAGGCCGGCGGCAAGCAGCAGATCGAGGTCGCGATGGACTTCGCCGCGAAGCAGACCGAAGCGGGCAAGCCGCCCGCCGATCAGGTCGTCCCGACGATGGTCCTCGCCGGTGAGGCCGAGACCAAGGCGATCGACAAGGATGGCAACGCCACGTATGCGCTGACCGTGAGCTCCACGGACGTGCGCGAGGTCGCCGGCTCCAAGCCCTCGGCAGCGGAGTTCAAGCCCGTGTTCAGCTCGATCACCGGCCTGGTGATCTCGTCGTCGCTCGGCAGCAACGGCGCGGCGGGTGATGTGGCGATGCGGATCGAGAAACCGACGGACATGTCCGCGGGCGCGCTCGTCCTCGTCGGGATGACCCTGCCGCAGTTCCCGGTGCTGCCCGCCGAGCCGGTGGGTGTGGGCGCGAAGTGGCAGGCCACGAGCACGGCGAAGGTCGCCGGCAAGTTCGACGTCACCCAGGTCACCGACTACGAGCTGGTCGCGCACCAGGGCGCCACCTGGACGATCAAGAGCAAGACCAAGGTGACCGGCGCGGATCAGGACGTCGGCGACGGCACCAAGGTCTCGGGGATCAAGGGCAGCGGCACCACCGATGTCACGCTCGCCGATGGCGCGCTGTACCCGAGCACGAAGGGCACGCTCGAGACCCAGTTCACGGTGTCCGAGGGCGCCGCGTCGGTGCAGTTCGCGCTCAAGATCGGCGGCGCGGTCACGCCCGCGAAGAAGTAGCCGCGCGGTCACGCGCGCGAAGAACTAGCCGCGCTCACACGTCCGCGACGTACTCGGCATCCCGGATCCGCAGCTTCGGTCCCTCGATCACCTCGAGCGTGATCCCGAGCGCTGGCGCCGCGATGATCCCGCGGATCGCCGGGACCGCCTCGTAGCTGGTGCCGACGAGGGTGAACACCTCGACCACGCGCGTGCGGGGGTGGATCAGCCACACCTCCTGGACGCCCCGGCTCGCGTAGAACGGGAGCTTGTCGCGGCTCTCGTCGTTGGGCGAGAGGACCTCGATCGCGATCACCGCAGCGCCGTCGACCGCGGCGTCATTCTCCTGATCGGGCGCCACGATGCAGACATCGGGCTTGCGGTAGTTCTTACACCCCCCGGCGGGATCGCGGATCGGTGCCTGCTGGTGATCGCGGAGGCCGCGCCGCGCCGCGATCGGACGGAGGGCGGTGCGTAGCTCGAACTCGAAGTCGGTGTGAGTGAGGGTCGGCTCGGGCACCATGTGGAGCACTCCGTCCCAGACCTCGTCACGGCGACCTCCGCCCATGCGCTCGCGGTCCCTGAGGTACTCCTCGGAGGGCTCCAACCACACGGCACGCATGTCCTGACTATAGCCCGGGTGCATTCCGGAACTCCGAGCAATCCGCGCGCCACAGGTAGCCTCCGGCGATCGCACGCACGGCGTGTCCGGTTCGTCCGTGCGTAGGACGAGCGTCCGGTTTCCGGGCGGATTGCCGGACAGCCAAGCGCGCGACTTCGACGTTTCTTAGACCGCGAGCTCGGTGTGCAGCCGCGCGATCCGCTCGCGCATCGCGACGCGCGCTTCCTCGGGGCCGAGGATCGCGGCGTGGCGGCCGAGGCCGAGCACCCACTGCGTGACCCACTCGAAGCCATCGCAATCGACGTCGAGCACGGCCGAGCCGTCGTCACGCGTGGTGATCTCGCCGACCGGCCAGTTGGCGCCGATCCGCGTGACCGCGAGCTGATCGAGCTCGATCTTGACGTTGATCGAGTCCGCCGAGGGCACGTAGAGGCGATCGCGACGGTACGCCTCGAGATCGAACCCGTCGGGGCGCTCGAACTTGATGCCGGTGGTGTGGAGCGCCGAGATCCGATCGATGCGGAACGTGCGGACATCGCCGCGCTTGTGGCAGTACCCCACCACGTACCACTCACCGGCGTGGTGGACCATGCCGTACGGATCGAACGGGCGCCGCTCGACCTGTGCGGTGGACGCGGCGGCATAGTCGATCTCCACGCGCTCGGTGCGCCGCGTGGCGGTGACGAGGGTGCGAAGGTGGCTCGCCACGGCGGCGTCGGCTTGCGAGGAGATCGAGGCGACGACCGTGCTGGTCGCCAGGCTCTCCGCCTCGCGCGCATCGCGCCCCAGGGCGATCAGCAGCTTCTTCTCGGCGCCCTGCATCGCATCGTCGAACGGCGCGATGCCGCTCTCGCGCAGCGCGCGGATCCCGAGCAGGAGCGCGGCGCCCTCGGCGGGCGTCAGGCGCAGGGGGCGCGTGAGGCGATGCGCGAGATCGACGAACACGCGCCCTTCGTCGACGGAGACCAGGAGGTACTCGCCCGGGTCACCGTCGGGCGGGCCGACCTGGGACAGCAGCTCGAGATCCGCGAGCATCTCATCGCGCTCGGCGCCGAGCATCTTCGCGAGCGCATCCACGGAGACGCCCTCGGGGTGCTTCGCGACGTACGGCACGACGTACAGGAGGCGACGCAGCTTCTGCGAGACATCACGCATCGAGCGCCTCCCCGTAGTGGAGCGAGATCGCCGCGAGCTCGTCCGCGATCCGCGCGCGGAGCTGGTCTCCACGGAGGATCCGGATCGCGCCCTTGGCGGACAGGATCCGGGTGGCGGCGAACTCGAAGTTGCCGCAGTCGAACGTGATCAGCAGGCGATCCCCGTCGTGGCGCTTGACCGCCGCGGTCCCGAAATCCTCGTTGCCGACCTCCGCCGCCTCGGGGGCGAGCTCGAGCTGAACCTCCTCGGGAGGATCGGTGGTGAACGTCCATGGCGAGCGCTGGGCGTACGCCTTGACGTCGAAGTCCGCGGGGCGCTCGAAGTCTGGCGACTTCGGCTTGGGGGCCTGCACGGCCTCGTGCATGCGGTCCACGCGGAACGAGCGGACTTCCTTGCGCAGGTGACACCAGCCGACCGCGAGCCACGCGCCCTCGCGATAGACGAGCGCGTAGGGATCGAGATCGCGGGTGCTCAGCATCCCGGTCGCCGCGGCCTGGTACTTGAGCGTCACCCGCTTGCGCTGGCGCGTGGCGGACTCGAGCGTGGCGTAGATCTCGCCGAGCTCGGGGCGATCGACGCCGATCGTGCGCCGCTCGGGGAAGTGGACCAGCACGGGCGTGGGGGGCGCGGGGCGCGGAAACACCGTCGGCGTGTCGGGGAGCTCGGGGAGATCGAACGCGAGCTTCTTGAGCGCGAGATCGACGATCTTCGGGTACGTACCGCCGGGCATCGCGTGCGCGACCGAGGCGGCGAGCACGAGCGCCGAGATCTCGTCGGGGGTGAGGCGGACCTCGGGCATCTTGAACCGCTTGAGATCGATCACGTAGCCGCCGTCCTCGAGAGAATCGTCCTCGTCGGGCGTGATGTAGCGGATCGGCACGCCGAGCTCGAGGAGATCGGCCTTGTCGCGCTCGAACGCGCGGAGCCCCGCCTCGACGTTGAGGGTCTGGTACGCGGTGAACTGCTCGCGGATCTCCCGATACGTCACGGGAGTGCGGGCGCCGAGCAGGATCATCACGAGATCGAGCAAGCGCTTGCTGCGGTCGCCACGGCTGCCGGCGTCCTCGCCCTTGCCGCCCTTCGGCGCATCCCCTTTCCCCTTGCTCGGCTTGATCGTCACGGCGCCCGTTCTAGCGCACACACACCAAAATCGAAAGCGGGAGCGTCAGGGGCTCGCCGACGCGATCTGCGGCCCCGTTTTCGCTACGATGCGCCGATGTCATCGGATGGTGGAGATCGTCCGCCGGGCAAGCCGCCCGATGGGCCTGTTCCGCCGAGCACGCTCGCCGGCGTGCCCGTGTCGCGGCAGCGCTCCACGTTACCTCCCCCGATGGCGAGTCAGCGCCCGGCTCCGCGTCCGTCGCAGGCCCCGGGCATCCAGCCACCGCCGGACGCCGCGGCGCCGCCGCAGGCCACGCCCGCAGCACCTCCCGCGCAGCCCGCGTTCGCAGCGCCTCCCGCGCAGCCCGCGTTCGCGGCGCCTCCCGCGCAGCCCGCGTTTGCGGCGCCTCCTGCGCAGCCCGCGTTCGCAGCGCCGCCACCGCAGATCGGACCACCGGCGGCCGCGCCATTGCCGAGTCACGCGGCGTCGCCATCGCCAGCGCCGGCTCACCCATTCGGCGGTCCGGCACCGTTTTCGGGGCCCGCGATGTCCGGGCCGATGGCGGGCATGCCAACGATGCCGTCCGGGCCGATCCCGTCGGGGCCGAGCCAGTACACGGCCTCGGGGCAGACCCAGCTCCCACCCGCGTGGTCGCCGCCGGAGCCGCTCGAGACCCCGTACACGAAGTTCGTCAGCTTCCTGAAGATCTCGGCCCGCCGCGCGTTCCGCCTGCGGATCGAGCCCAACGAGGTGCTACCCGAGGAGCGCATCGAGCTCGCGAACGCCTCGCCTCCGATCCACGACGTCACCTTGCAGGCGTTCCTCGCGTGGCGCCGGTCGGTGCTGTTCCTGGTCGCGTGCTTTCTGATCCCGCTCACGGTGGTCGGCATCACCGATTCCCTGCGCTCCACGCGGTGGATGCCGATCTTCTTCGTCAAGTTCGCGCCGGCGTTCGCCGAGGGCGTGTTCTGTTACGTGTGCTGGAGCCAGCTCAAGCAGTGGGCGAACTGGCGCAAGCAGCGCCGTCGCCTGTTCTGGGGCTGGCTGCTGTTCATGATCACGCCGTTCATCGTGTTCCTGTATCCGCTGCGCACGGTGTTCGAGGGCATCGGCCACATGAACCGCGATGCGATGGTCGCCCTCGGCTTCGAGGGTGTCTACAAGCAGGTCTTGATGCCCTTCATGTTCGCGATGCTGGCGATGCTGCAGCTCGCACCGAAGGCGATCTCGTTGATGCCGGGCCTGGTCCGCGCATCGCTCGTGATCAAGCTGCTGTTCCCGGGCGTCTCCGCGCCGGGCTGGCTGATCGTGATGGCGGCGCCGCTCTATGCGCTGCTCGCCTACGTGATCTTGATCATCCCGTATCAGTTCACCGGCAGCGGCTGGTTCATCTTCGGTGTGATCGGCGTGATGGTGGGGCAGGGCCTGCTCGCGCGCGCCGGGTTCGGCCTGGCGAAGCCGATGGATGACGAGGAGGCGCTGCGGCACATCAAGAAGGTCCGGAAGCTCTACGTCACGGTGATGATCACCTCGGGGATCTTGATCGTGATCGCCCTCGGTAGCCTGGTGGCACAGCTCAACCTGCGCGCCACCGACGTGATCCTCGCGGTCATGAAGTTCGAGACCAACGTCCTGATCCTGACGATGATCGGCGCCGATCTCGTGGTCACCAACCTCGACAAGGCGCGCAAGGTCACGCAGGGCCGGGATCACGTCGAGGACGCCACGGAGACCAAGATCGCGGCGTTCGTCAGCTTCGAGGTCCCGCCGCCGCCGCCACCGGGCCCGGCGCAGTAGGTCGATCACGGGCCGAACGCCCGTGCAGACTCTCGATGCGCGGGCTACTTGAGCTGCTGGATCACGATGGTGATCGCCAGCACCGTGAGCATGATGCCGACGAGCGTCGCGAACTCTCCGCCAGCGGGACGTTGCGCGGCCTCCGCGGCCGGGGCCTTGGCCGGTTCCTCTCGGTGCTCGTGCTCCATGGCGCGACTCTACCCCGACACGCCGGCCCAACTCGCGAATTCCCGGATCGGTAGCTGAACGACCTCTATGGGGTGTACGAGGCCACCAACCCGAGGAAGGCGTGTTTGGCAACTTCGTCGCGGATGGCAGCATTCCCCGCGGGGTCGTGATGATCGGCTACGGCCCAACCCAGGTCTGGTTCGACCGTGACGGAGCCTTGGGAGGGCCAAACGGCGCGTACTGGCGCTGTTCGGACATGTCGATCGACTCCGACACGAAGCAGCTCGCGACATCGCTCGAAGGCTTGCTGAAGCCCGCCGGATCGCGCACGCGCTACTAGCCGGTGGGAGCACGCTGGGCCCGACGACGCATGGTCGGCCACGGTGTTCGGTCCAGCAGCGTGGCTCGAACTATCTGGTCAGCGGATCAGCCACGTTGACCGAGATTATCTGGCGGCTCGAGTCGCCCTCTACCAGAACCTACCGTGCGGCACGTAAGGCAAGCTCGTCTGCGCCGCGTACGAGCGTGTTTGGCGCCGAACTCGACGCTGGCACCGCCGTTGCACCGATCTCGTCGCATGATGTTCCAGAGGTGCCTGCTTGTCGCAGCGCTGTCGCTCGCCGCGGTCTGCCTGCCCGCATGCGGTGTCGATTCGGACGACTCCCTGCCGGACGACTACGGTACCGGCGATGGCAAAGGCGACATCATCGGACAGGACGATCTGATCCCGGTCGCAGAAGATGGGAGCAACATCCCGCAGCGCTATCGATCGTTGCTTGACGCTGTTGGACTCATCGAGTTTCATGTCGACGGCAAGCGATTCCACTGCACCGGAACCCATATCGGAGATGGCGTGATGCTCACCGCGGGGCACTGCTTCAAGGACTACGGGATCGGCGCAGAGACGGTGGGCAACGTGCCGCTCGAACCTGGCACCTGCGTGGTGCACTGGGGTGTTCGCTCCAGCGAAGGTGGGTATCTCGATTCGGATTGTACGAAGTTGATCGGGGCCAAGTTCGACGGCGACCAGTTCGACGGTGCGCTGGTCGAGGTCTCGCCGGCACCGACGCCCCACGTTGCCCTCGCGCACGCAAGGGTCGGCGACGGTACCCGCATCACGATCTTCAGCCATCCACGCGGACGCGCTCTGGAATGGTCGCAATCGTGTCGCGTTCGGCAAGGTGCCGCCGCAGCGAGCTTCTTTCACTTGTGTGATACCGAGCCCGGCAGCAGCGGCGCGGCGATCATCGATCATGCAACGTTGACCATCGTGGGCATTCACAATGCCGGCCTCGACGATCGCAATCGCGCGTCGGCGATCTATGAGGGACTGGAGTTCTAGATCATGACGACGCGACCTCACCGCCGCTGGCACCACGGGGCACCGCCCCGCGATCAACGCGGCGGGTCGCCCCGCGATCGGCGCGAGGATTCCCGGTCCCGTCCCCTCACAGCGATCACGCTTGCGGTGAAGTCAGGCTGAGAGTCACACGAGTCTCACGCCTCGCCTGCGCATTGCAGGTGGGTGTGCCAGACTCGGCCCGTGACTCGCCTCGGGGTGTTCTTGCTGTTCGCGGCGTGCGCGTCAGGTAGCCCGACGCGCGGCCAACCCGCTCACGATCTCGAGTTCCCGACGCAGCCGCACGCAGGCTCGAGCGAACGTCCACCCGAAGCAGCGCCCGCGCCCGTGCCACCAAACGCGCCCGCGACCCCGCCGCCATCCACGCCCGTGGTGATCGCCGCGCCCGCTGCGCCGCCCGTGGCCACGCCGCCGGCTCCCGCGGATCCGGCGACGCTCGCGCGCCTCGCCTGGCCGGCCACCACGACCTCGTTCGTGTTGAAGAGCTCGGCACACGTCTACGCGTCACCGGAGCTGAGCTCCGAGCCGCTCGGCAAGATCATCGTCTCGACGCGGCTGCCGGTGGGCGCGAGCATCGCCGGCGACAAGCAGTGCAAGTTCTGGCTCGCCGTCGCGCCGAAGGGCTGGATCTGCGCGCGCTACGTGGCGCCGAGCTCGAAGCCGCCGGAGGCCGCGGCCCAGCCCGAGCTCCCCAGCGGGAAGCTGCTCCCGCGGGACTACTACGGGCTCAAGAAGGGCGCGAAGCGGTACGCGACCGAGGACGATGTACGCGCGGGCCTCGCGCGTCCCGAGCCCAAGGCGCAATCGATGTACATGGTCACGAGGGAGAAGGACTCCGTCGAGATCGATGGGGTCACCTACGCGAAGACCAGCGTCGGCCTCGTCGAGGCGTCCGAGCTCTACAAGCACTGGCCGTCGACGTTCGCCGGGGTCGATCTCGTGAAGACACCTCCGCCTGCCTGGCCGTTCGCGTGGGTGGTCGCCAAGAATCAGCGCACCGT
>JAYVRN010000016.1:0-9195 GCA_043776275.1 Myxococcales bacterium
CCACGTGGTCAAGCGCACGCCGCTCGCGCGTCACGCACAGCCCGCGGAGATCGCGGGGGCCGTGGTGTATCTGCTCTCGGATGCGGCGTCGTTCACCACCGGCTCGGTGATCACCGTCGACGGCGGCCTGACGGCGACCTGAGGATCGTGATCGTGGACGATTCGACGCGCGCTGCATCGTCTTGCCACCAGCACCGCACGGACGCCGAAACGTCATCGAGCCGTGGACTCTCGTCCACGGCTCGACGCTGCCTACGCTTACCATCTGGGATCGAACCTTACTTCTGCTTCAGAGGGTCGATGCCGAACAGCCCGGTGAAGCCGTACGCCAGGCGATCCGAGAAGCCCGTGCCGACGCGCGGATCGTTGAACTGACGATACGCCTGGCCGAGGTTTCCGAGCAGGCTGCGACCACCCGAGACGACGGCCTTCGTCGCCTGCCCGGCGACCTCGATCACGTCACCCGTGCTGAGCCCCTGCGGCGGCCGCGCCGGCGGGCCATCCGCGCCGCCGGTGGCAGTGATGAGAAGATCGGAAGAGATGGTCTGGAACGATTCGGTCATCATGATGCGGTGTCCTTCGGATTGTGTGACGAGGAAGTTCGTCGACGACCAAACCGAAGTGCAGCGCTCGTGCCGGATCGGAGACACCGCGAGTTCGCGGAGTTGTGCGCTCACGCGGCGGCGCGAGTGCGGCCACGGGTGTACGAGCTGTCACGCGAAGTTGTCAGGACCCGAAACGACTAACGCCGCCAGGCTCTCAGCCATGGCGGCGTCACGATGAACACGTCGCGGACAGACCACGACCCCCAGCGGGCGGCTACTACGATGACGGTGGGAGTGATGCTCATGGGCACGGGTACAGCACACCGTGTACCAGGCCGTGTACCAGGCCGTCGGCCAGCGTTCTCGATGGTTTGCGACGCCCTCCCGTCCGCCCATCGCCTCCTGCGGGAGGCAACCTGGAGAGCGGAGGCGACGTCGAGGCTACGCGCGCGTGCTCGAGCGCCGCGCGAGCACGCGAAGCCCGAACGCAGCGCCGACCACGATCGCGATCTCGAGCGTCAGCCAGATCCACTGCCTCGTATCGGGCGCGCCATCGACCACGAAGCCGATCGTCCGCGCGAGCCCGATGCCTGCCATCGACCACAACAGGAGGCCGAGCACCGTGTGCGACCACGGCCGCAGACCGGGGCTCCACACGAGGAACGCACCGAGGCCGAGCACCGGACCGCCCCAGCTCGCACGCAGGTTGATCAGCTGCGAGCTGGTCTCGTGCGGGCGCGCGAGCACGGCCGCGACCGTCAAGGGTGACAGCACCAGGTAGATCCCGATCGACACGACCAGCGCTCCGAGCGCGCGCTGCAGATCGCGACGCCTCATCGCTTCGCGAGCCCGGCGCCGATCGCGGGGGCGACGGTGGGATCCGCATCGATCGCCGCGGCCCACGCCTTCGCGACCTCGACGTACCCCGCCTCGTCGAGATCGAACTGCGCGATCGCCTCGCTCGGTGGCAACGCCGCGAGGTCACGCAGCAGTGCAACGTAGTCGCTGATCCGCTCGATCTTTCCCCCGGGCACCACCACGCGATCCTTGAACGTCGGTGGTGGTGGTGCGGCCTCTCCAAGCACCACGCCGCCGCGGGCGCGGAACTCCACGTAGAACGCATCGCGGGTCATCCGGTCGCCTAGGCGCGGCATCGGATCGCGTGCGAAGTACGCCTGCTCGCGGATCTGCAGCGCGAGCGCGCGGCACGACACCGCATCGCGATCAGTGACCCCGATCGAGGCCGCGAGGATCGCACTCGCCGCCGCACGGGCACGCGGCGTGACCTCGACATCGTTCTCGGAGCCGAACCGATAGCGGGTGGCTTCGAGCGCGGCCCGCCGCACGCGCCAGCTCGGATCCGCGGTCAGCACCGCCGCCGCCGTGGCGTCACCTGCCTCGAGGAGCTCGAACACCGGTTCGCGCGGCTTGCCGATCGGCCCCAGCTCGGGCGGCGTGGTCTTGGTCTTGGTCCGCGCGCGCTCGAGGGTGGCCGCGAACCCGGCGGTGTTGTCGGGCATCGGGTTCTGCGCCACCGCATCCGTGGCGAGCTTGACCGCCTCGTCGAACCGCCCGAGGCCGATGCAGGCACACGCCTTGTGGTTCCAGCCGTTGGTCTTCCACATCACGTCATCGCCCGCGAGCGAGATCAGCTTGTTCGCGACGTTCTCGCACGTCACGTAGTCACCGACCTCGTCGAGGACGCCCGCGTACGCGTTGAGCTGGGAGGTGTCGAACGCCTCGGGATCGAGCTGATACGCGAGCGCGTACGCCCGAACGGTGCGCGGGTTGTCCATCGCCGCGTACGCGATCCCACCGTAGGTCAGCCACTGATCGGCACGGACGTACCAGCGACTCGCGTAGTCGAGCACGGCCATCGCCTCGGGGAGCTTGCCGCTCTGGTACAGCACGCCCGAGAGGATCTGCGTCGCTTGCTCGCGGGTGCCGCGCACGAGGTGCGGCAGCGCCTCGGCCGCCTTGCCCTGCTGCGCGTACGCGAGGCCGAGGTTGCGATGTGCTTCGGCATTGTGGGGATCGAACGCCACCGAGAACTTGCCGAGCCGCTCGGCGCGCGCCGGCTCGCCCTTCTGGAGCGCCTCGAACATTTGCGAGGCGACCTTCTCGAACGCGAGCGGGACATCGATCTTGATCTTGTTCCAGGCCTCGGCGAGGGACGCGAGCTGGCGATCACGCCACGCCTCTCCCGCCGCGCCGAGCCCCGCCGTCAGCACTGCGAGCGCCGCCGGCCCCCGCCCCGCCGCGAGCAGCACGCGCGCCGCATGGACCGAGGGGCCTGCGCTGATCCTCTCGACGAGATAGCAGCAGGTGTGGAGCTCATCGATCGCGTTGTCGGTATCGAGCTCGCCCGTCTCGAGCAGCGCGACCACGGAGTCTGCCCACTCGTCGGCGCCGAGGTATCCAGTGTGAAGCGCGAGCTGCATCGCCTGCGCGTTGACGGCCGCGGCCCAGTTGCTCGGGCGATCGCGGTGGAGCCGCGCGATGGAGGCCGCGAGCACGGCGGACTCCTCGGGGCCGAGGATCCGCGCCGCGATCGTCGCGTGATCGCGCGCGAACCCGGCCAGGTCCCCTCCCGAGCGCTCGTCGATACCCAGGCTGCGCTCGATCGTGCCGATCCAGTTGCTCGCCACCCAGCGATCGGCGCGTCGCAACACCGGCTCGAGCGCACTGAACAACGCCCGCGCATCGCGATCCGACAGCGCACGCTGATACCGGCGGACCAGCGCCAGCGCCTCGCCAGCGACGGTGCGCAGCGCTCCGGCGATCGGCGTGGCCGGTAGCGCGGTGGCGATCAGGTAGCGAGACAGGGCCTGCGCGGCGGCATAGCAGGCGGCCTGCGCGAGCGACGGCGGATCTTCCTCGCTCGCCTCGCTGAACACGACCTCGAGCCAGCCATTGACCAGGCGATCCGCACGCCCGATCGCGTCCTCGGATCTGGCGAGTGGGCCCACTGCCGCGAACAGCGCATCGATCGCGGCCTTGCTCCGCGTGTTCGCTGCGAAGCCACCGAGCGCCGGCTCGGACTCGGCACCACCCAGCTTGCCCAGGGCGCGCGAGACCACGGAGCTCTTCGCGGCGCCCGGGATGAAGTCTGCGATGTCGCGGGCCATCCGCCGTGCGAGGGTGTTGGCCCCGATCGCCACGCGCTCGCCGAGCGCGAGCTCCGCGACCTCGATCGGTGCGCACGAGAGCAACAGACCGCAGCGGGCGATGGCCACGTGCTCGTCACGGCCGGGCTCCGCGAGCTCCACCCGCCAGAGCTCCTCGAGGCCACGACGCCACTCACCGGCGGCGAGCAGCGAACGCGCCGCCGCGAGCCGTGCGAACGGACCGTCGTGCCCCGCGCCGAGACCGTGTTGCGCCCACGCGAGCAGCACCTCGTCTTCGCGCCCCATCGCGACCAGAGCATCGAGGAACACCGCGAGGTCGACATCGTCGTCGGGCTGGATCCGCCCGAACCCCTCCACGGCGCGCGCCGGATCACCCCGGAAGTAGCCTTCCCGCGCATAACACCACGCCACGAACCGCGGATCCTTGCGCCAGTTGTTGAGGATCCGCGTGTGCCGCGGCCAGGTGGCCTCGCGCCCCTCGAGGCGGTTCCCGCGCAGCGCGATTGCCTCATCGAGGCGCCCCACCCGCAGCAGCGCATTCGCGACCAGGAGATCGATCTGGATCTGATCCGGGTACCACGGCAGCGACGGCTCCATCGGGCAGCCATGGATCCTGCCACTCGCGTGCGCCTGCGCGAGCAGCGCTCCTTCGCGATCGGTCTCCATCACCATCTCGACCAGGGCGATATGCGCGCGTGACTCGTCATCGTGCTGGACGAGTGCGCGCTCGAGGAGGCGCACGCCCTCATCCACCATGCCGGAGCTCTCGAGCAGCTCCGCCACGCGCTCGATCACGTCGAGGTGCGCAGGCCGGCACAGCGCCGCGATCCCGGCGCCCGCCACCGATTCGAGCTCGGTGGGCGCGATCGCCTTTGCGCGGTCGTTCGCGCCGTCGTTCGCCTGATCGCCGTCCTCCTCGTCGGCGTCACCGCGGACCAGCTCCGCGTACGGCCTCGCCCAGCACGGCGCGGCCGCGATCACGCGGCGGAGCAGCGGGAAGTCGTGCCCCTGCGCCGCACTCGCGAGATACTTCTCGAACAGCGCCTGCGGGTGCTCGGGATCGACCGCCAGGATCAGATCGTCGAGCTCCTCGCGGATCGCGAGCTGCAGCAAGCGCAGCGCGGCGAGCTTGAGCGGTGGCGGCAGGCGGTTCGCGAGCGCGCGCGCGACCTTCGGCCGCTTGACGGCGGGCTCGGCGACCGCGACCGGGACGTTGCCCTCGGCCTCTTCCTCCTCGGAGACCTCGACCGGGAACTCGTCATCGCTGTCATCGCTGTCATCGCTGCCATCGCTGCCCTCATTGTCGTCGCCGTCGACGACGTCGTCGAGGGCATTGGCCTCGGCTCCGCTGTCGGTGCTCTCGTCGCCGCCGAACACCGCGTCGAGATCGGCCTCGCTCGGGACCGCCTTGGCGGGTGTGGCCCACGCGCGCGCCTGCTCCACCAGCACCGGCGTCACCATCCGCACCACGGTCACCAGCTCGTCACCGGACACTGCGTCGAACTTGCGCGGGAGCGCACCGAGCCCGCGCGCCACAAGCCACGCGGAGAGCACCTGCTGTACCTGCTCGCCCAGGTTCTTGCCGAGCGCATCGAACGATTGCTTCGCGCCATCGCGCGCGAGTGTATGCAGCCGAACGGCCGAGGCCTTGGGCGCCGTGAGCTCGAGCCACACCAGCTCGTCGCGTCGGGTCGAGGCGTAGAAGCCATCCGACGGCGAAGATCCGACGGCGGCGTGAGCGGGTGCGAAGTGCCCCTCGTGGGGAAGCAGCGGCGTCGAGTCCGGGTCGTACACCGCGAGGCCCGGGTGGCGCTGACACACCTCGATCAGCGCGACCCACAGGAGCAGCGCGGCCTCGGGCTCGAGCCCCACATCCGAGCCCGTGATCGTCACGTCCGGCAGCAGGAACGCGATGCGATGCGGCTTGCGCAGGGCCGGCACTAGATGCCCTCCAGCTCGCCGGTGCGGAGCCGGCGCGCACCCTGGCGCTCGAGCTGCGCGATCGTCTGCACCAGACACCAGTCACCGTGGACGTAGTAGTCGGTGCCCGGAAACGGCCCGCTGACCAGCCTCGCCCCGGCCGCCTCGACCGCCTTGCCGATCGCGTCCTTGTTCATGTACTTGAACTCGCCCGCCAGGTAGACGGTCGAGCCGGGGAGCCCTCGGCCGAGGCGGCGCACCACCGCGAAGGTCGGCTCGATCGTCGGACGATCGGGTTCGCCGTCGTGTGGTGCGGGCTTCGCGAGGCCGATCACACCGGCATGACCGCCAGCGAGCGCGGCGATCGCAGGCTGATGCGCCGTGGCGCGCTCGATCATCCACCGCTCGTGCGGGCCGGGAAACGGATCGAGCGCGTCGTCGTTCGTGATCTCCGACGGTGGCAGATCCTCGGCGAGCAACCGTTGCATCAGATCCGGCCGCCCCGCGCGATAGCAGGCGAGCGCGCGGGCGCACACCAGCTCCGGCGTCTGTAGCCGCGCGGTCGCCGCGAGCTCGAGTGCGGCGAGCGGACGGCCGTGGATCGCGAGGTGCAGCGCGCCGAGGTCCGCGCCCTGCAGCGTCTGCGCCGCCGCCGTGAGCTGCTTGACGCGCCCACGCCGCGCGAGATCCTCGAGATAGAGCTCGCGCACCAGCTTCTGCGATTCGGGATGCGCGGAGACCAACTCGCGCGCGCGCAGCGGATCCGCGGCCCCGCGCACCATCCAGCCCCACATCGCGTAGAGGTACGCCTCGGGGTGACGGGCGAACTTCGTCAGCGCGCCGAGATCATCCGCGGCCTGGCGGCACTTCGCAGTGCGCTCCGCGAGCGGGATCACCGCGCTCGCGCGCGCGACCTTGAGCCCACGTACCGTGGGCACAACGCCACGATTCGCGAGGTGCCACTTCGCACGCTGCCGGAGCAGATCGGCGAACTTCATTCCGGCCAGCGCGTCCTCGAGCTTGCCGACGTGCTGCTCGCCACCGAGACCGATCGCGAGGAACAGCATCTCGAGCCGCTCGTCGACCGCGGCCTCCGCGGCGCGCGAGACCAGGAGCGGGACCGCCTCCTCTCCGAGTGTGGCGCCCACGAGCCGGAGCGCACGCAGCCGATGCTGCGCCTGGATGTCCGCGATCGAGACGAACAGCACGCGCGCCAGCGGCGGGCTCGCGAACGCCTCGAGGGCATCCCCCCACAGCCCGGGCGCCTTGGCGAAGATCGCCGCCACCATCTCACTGCTCACATGCCGCAGCGCGTGCGGCAGCTGCTCGCTCGTGACCTTGCCCGCGATTGTCGCCGCGTCCGCGAGCTTGGCCAGCGCCTCATCGGCGAGCTGCACGGCATCGGCGGGCCACAGCGTGCTCGGGTGCATCGCGCGGAGCTGCCGGTAGCCGAGCGTCCATGTCGCCTGCTCGCGCACGGGCTCCGGGGTCAGCGGGTCCGCGACCAGCGCCGCGAGCCGCTTCGCCGTCTCCACCGACGGGAACCGCGTCAGCCAGATGCAGCCGCGGCGCCGGAGCTCCACCGCGTGCTTGGCCTGGATCATCCAGTACCCGACCTCCGCCAGGGAGGGATCCGCGCCGACCCACGGCTCGCCGTCATCGATCACGCGGACGAGCCGTTCGAGGGGGACCCCGTCGAGGACACCGCCATCGGTGGGCATCATCCCGAGGACGTCGCGGATCCGGTACCGGAGCGCGGGCGGCACCGCATCCAGCTCCCCCAGCTTCACCGGCAGCTCGGTCACCTCGGGAGCATAGGGCACGGAGCCCGGGTCCTGGTACCGTCCGGGTGAACATGCGCACGGCTGTACCGTCCAACCCGGTCATGACGCACCCGCGGCTGACCACCCTGCTCGGCGCCCTCCTCGGCGTCCTCCTCGTGGCCGCCCCCGCCGCGGCTGATGCCCCCAAGGGTGCGCCGGCTCGACCGCCCGAGGTGGCGAAGGGATCGATCAAGGGGACGGTCCTGTTCGAGGGGGAGCCACCGGAGCGCGCGACCCTCGATCGCAAGAGCGACCCGTTCTGCGCGAAGCAGACCGCCACCGCGAACGCCGATGACGTCGTCGTCACCAAGGGCAAGCTCGCCGGCGTGCTGGTCCGGATCAAGAACGGCTCCGCGGGCACGCACCCCGCGCCCGCGACGCCCGCCGTGATCGATCAGGTGGGCTGCGCCTATGCGCCGCACCTGCTCGGCATCGTCGCCGGCCAGAAGATCGCGATTCGCAACAGCGACGGCACCTTCCACAACGTCCGCGGCATCCTCAAGGGCAAGGACCTCGTCAACAAGATGCAGGCCGCCAAGGCCGCCGACGTCAGCATCGAGAGCAAGGCTATTGCCGATGACGTGATCGAGCTCGCGTGCGGTGTCCATCCATGGATGCACGCGTTCGTCGTGGTCCAGGATCATCCGTTCTTCTCGGTCACCGGCACCGACGGCGTGTTCGCGATCTCGGGCCTCACGCCCGGCACGTACACTCTCGAAGCGTGGCACCCGACGCTCGGCGCGAAGTCGATGACCGTGAAGATCGGCGTGGGCGCGAAGGCCACGATCAACGCACGGTTCTCGTACAAGCCCTGAGCGCCCGAAAGCAGGTTCGAGCCCGCGGGCAGGGGAAGCGATCGAGGAGACGCACCGATGCCCCTGGTCTAGTGCGGCGCTGGTCGCGAGCCCGCGCTGACCGCGCGCCGCCTGGTCCGCTTCGTTCAGCGCTTCGCTTGTCAGAGGACCGCACCGGCCTGATCTGACTTCAGTCCCCGCGGTGCGCGAGTCGGCGATCGAACACGGCCGCCCGGATGCTCACGAACAGGAGCCGAGCTGGCGCACCGCTGGTCGCGAGCCCGCGCGCCGCCTGGCCTGCTTCGTTCAACTCTTCGCTTGTCAGCGATCCCCGGGCCTGATCTGACTTCAGTCCCCGCGGGGCGCGAGCGGGAGCTCGAACACCAGATTGTCCGGAGCTGTGCCGCAGATCGCGATCACGCCCTCGTGAAGCTGGAGATGGTGCGAATCGCATTATGCGATTTATGCCGGGCCCGGCATAAATCGCAGAGCAGCCCAAGATTTCGGAGTTCGTGACCTCCACCCTCGGAGCGCGGCTTGATGTGATGCGCCTCCAAGAACCTGGTCGAGCGACAGCCAGGCACGATGCATCGACACCGGTCGCGCACGAAGACCTTCCTGCGGGTGGCCGCCGGGATCGACTTCTGAAGTCTGCGCCCGGGCTCCTCTCTCTCCAGATCGCCGATGTCTTCGGAGTCACACCGCGCGCGCTCGAGCTCCGCCGCCGAGACCGCGATCTCCATCCCCGCCCCGACGCGATGCGACTGCTTGCATGCGCGGCACGTCGTCATCGCGATCTGGTGCCGCGGCTTGCCCGCAGCGCCCTCGGCCGGATCGAGCACGGCCGCCGCCAGTGCACGCACCAGCTGGTCGTCGGTGCAGCTGGCGCCTTGCGCGTCCGCGGCGGCGTTCCTCGCCTGCTTGAACAGCATCATCGCCTCCTCGGAGAGGTTCTCCAGCACGATGCGATGCCGGAGCTTCTTGG
>JAYVRN010000017.1:0-9182 GCA_043776275.1 Myxococcales bacterium
TTAGAAGAAGTAGCCGATGGACGTGCCGAAGAACGGCAGGGTGCGGATGCCACCCTCGAGGTTGATCACCATCTTGTCGATCGGCCGGAACTGGACGCCGATGATCGCGTTGATCACCGGGAACACCGGCGGGAGGTCGTACTTGACCTCGGTCTGCGAACCTTGGCTGTACGCGCCCTGCCCGCTGAACCGCGGCGGAACGCAGCCCGGCTCGGGGTTGTTGTTGGTCGCGCCACCCTGGCAGATGATGTCGTAGCGGTAGAGGTTGCCCGTGATGATGCCGAGCCCGGCGCCGCCGCCATAGCGGACGGAGACGTACTTGTTGATCACCGCGTGGTTCAGGAACGTGAACTCGAGCGTGAACCAGCCGAGCTTGGACCCGCCCGGGGCGTGCGAGGGGTCGAGCAAATAGTCGGCCTCGGCACCGGCGGCGACGTTGTCGCCCTTGTTGATCCACACGCCCTCGGTGGGGGTGAGGTGCTCGAACTCGAAGCCGAGCTGAAGCTCGACGGTGCCGCGCCGACGGATCAGGTCGAGCCCGACGCCGACGTTGCTCGCGCCACCCGCCGCGCGATCGACGAACAGCTCGACGATGCTCTTCGGGACGTGGACGCTGCGGACACGCAGTGCGACCCCGTACTCGACGGTCTTTTCCGGATCGGCGACCCCAGCGGTCGTCGGATCGGGGGCGGTGACGGCGGGTTGGGACCCGTCGTCGAGCGCGGGGCCAGCCCACGCGGTGGTCGCGACGGTCGTCGTGACGACAATCCCCAAGCAAAGCTCTGACAAGCGAAACCGCATGGTTTGGTCCCCCGAACTGGGCGCATTATATACTCAGGACGCAACGGTTTCCGATGTGGTCGCGCTCACTCTCCGTTTTCATGCTGGTCGCGGTCGCCGGATGTCCCGGCGGCGATGGCGGTATCGGAGCCACGTGCGGCGGCAACGGGGACTGCAGCAGCTCCCTCCAGTGCATCGCGGGCACCTGCACCTCGAAGTGTCAGCGCGCCCCCGAGTGCGGTGATGGCTACGCCTGCGACGAGGATGGCTTCTGCCAGCTCGCCGGCGGGCAGGCCGGCGACAAGTGCAAGAGCGAGGTGACCTGCGCCCCCGGGCTGTCCTGCCAGATCGATGGCACCGCCACCGACGATGCCGGGCACCTGCTGGCGAGCTGCACGGCGCAGAACGCCTCGCGCCCCGCGGGCTCGCCGTGTGACAAGGACGCCGAGTGCCGCAACGGCACCTGCGCCCTCGGGCGCTGCGTCGATCTGTGCGCGGATACGCGCGACTGCGGCTCGGGCACGGCGTGCATGGGGATCCCTCGCGTCGAGTCCGAGGGCGCGATCTTCGACGGCTGCCTCCCGCCCCGTGGCTCGGTGGTCTGGACGATCCCGGTGAGCAGCCCGACCTCGGATACGATCCTCGTCCCCGTCCCTGATGCGGCACGCTCGACGACCGTGGTGTTCCAGGTCGATGATCAGGCGCAGCGGGTGGGCGCGCGCTCGGTGACCTCACCGGCGGGCGCGGTGATCTACACCAAGCCCTGCGAGTCCGGTGTCAGCCCACTCTGCGACGGCCTGATCGCCGCCGATCAGTACTTCGCGCAGCTCCTGCGCCACCTCCCGGACTACGGACAATCGGTGCTCCAGCTGCCGTCGAGCCCGGCGTTGCCGCTCGAGCCTGGTGCCTATCGCGTGGTGGTGTCCTCGTTCCGCGCGAACGGCACCGCCGGGTCCGCGATCCCGCGCGTCACCGCGGTCGTGAAGATGGACGCCGCGGTGTTCCTCGACCTCCACTTCCACTTCCTGGATCTCGAGGACCATCCCTGCGAACAGGCGTTCGGTGGTGCAAAGCTCGATGCCGCGTCGGCGAGCACCGCGTCGTTCTTCCAGACCGAGTTCCTCGGATCGCTGCGCACGATCTTCGCCGGCGGCGGCATCGGCCTCGGCACCACCACGTTCACGAACATCACGGACCACGCGGATCTCGATGGACTCGCCGTCGAGAACGCCGGCTCGTTGCTCGCACTCGGCGAGCACGACACGGGGATCGACGTGTTCTTCGTCCGCACGCTGTCACCGGTCGGCCTCCAGGCGATCGGCCCGAATCCCGGGCCCGCCGGCGTCAAGGGCACGCGCCAGTCCGGCATCGTGATCGGCGTCGACACGCTGTGCTACCGCTCGTGGACGCAGCTCGCGCGGCTCACGGCCCACGAGATCGCGCGCTACATGGGCCTCTATCATAACGTCGAGCTCGAGGTCGCCCAGCACCCGGCGTGGCGCGATCCGATCAGCGACAGCGACGAGGCGAGCTCGAACCTCATGTTCTTCTCGGAGATCGGCGGCATCGAGCTGTCGGCCGGTCAGCGCGAGATCCTCACGCGTAGCGCGGTGCTGCGGTGAGGACCTGGCGGCTCGGCTCGCTCGCGATCGTGGCGTTCGCGCTCGCACTCCCGGCGCACGGCGACACCACGTTCCAGCTCACCCAGCCGGTGATCGACACGTTGACGCCGATCGATTCGCTGCCCTCGAGCCAGCAGATCAACACCGCGTTCAACAACAGCCCCGCCGAGGCCCTCGCGAGCCTCCAGCAGATCGCAAATCCGGCCGGGCCGATGGATCGCGGCGTCCAGATCCGCGCCGTCCGCGCGCTGATCCACTACTGCGCGACCACGCCGTGCACCGACCCGGATCCGGCCCACACCACCCTGTTCCAGATCGTGACCACCCCGAGATATCGCGACTCCCGCGCCGGGGGGGACCTGCTGGTGCTCCGGGCCGCCATCGAGTCTCTCGGGGTCCTCCGGGTTCCCGGCGACGTGCTCACCCTCCAGCTCCAGCTCCAGCATCCAAGCCGGGACATCCGGGCCTCCGCTGCCCGCGCCCTCCGGGATCTCGGAAACACGCAGGCGATCACACCCTTACGCGCTCGCTACAACATCGAGACCAGCAAGCAGGTCCAGCTCGCCATCTCCGACGCCCTCCGCGTCCTCGGTCAGCCGCTGTAGGGCGTCCCCGGTCAGCCGCGCTGGCGATCGTGGGCTGACGCACACACCAGGGCCCGGCCCCAACCCCCCGGAATCGTTTGGTTGCGATGGGGGTGGTTGGGATCGTACAATTTGCAGACCCTCGGTGTGCTCCGCCCGTCGGAGTGGTTGGGGTATGGCCACATGACGACTCGCGATCCGCGCTCTCGCGCTCCGCTCCGCCCGAGTGATTCTCAGGGCGCGGTTCGCGATCCAACGCAGTCGCTCTCCCTCGATGGCGAGGACGAGATCGAGTCGTCGCATCCCTCGCTCGCCCTCGGCACGGCCGATGCGCAGCGCGGGGATCAGCGCACCCGGATCGAATCGCCAAACGCGCGCGTCAAGACCCCGGAGCCCAAGCGCCCAGGCACGCGTCCGCCCCCGATCCCCAAGAACGCCGACGATCCCGACGATCGCCTCGGCACCGTGCTCGGCAGCTACAAGGTCCTCGAGCTGCTCGGCAAGGGCGGCATGGGCTACGTCTATCGTGCCGAGCACGTGAAGCTCGCCCGCGAGGTCGCGATCAAGCTCCTGCGCAGCGACTATGCCCGCCGCCGTGACGCCGTGTTCCGGTTCATCCAGGAGGCGCGCACCGTTAACCGGATCCGCCACCGCAACATCGTCGACGTGCCCGACATCGTCGAGCTTGACGATGGCACGACGTTTATCGTGATGGAGTTCCTCCGCGGCATGAGCCTCGGCAAGTGGGCGCGCACCGGCATCGAGCTGCCCCGCGCGCTCGCCGTGCTCGTGCAGATCTGTGATGGCCTCGCCGCCGCGCACTCGGTGTCCGTGGTCCACCGTGACCTCAAGCCCGACAACATCATCGTGGTCCCGACGTCAGATGGGGCCGAGCTCGTGAAGCTCCTCGATTTCGGCGTCGCCAAGCTGCTGAACCGCGACGACGAGGACATCGGCTTCCAGACCGCCGCAGGCTCGGTGATCGGCACGCCCGCGTACATGTCCCCCGAGCAGGCGGGCGGCATGACGATCGATCACCGCTCGGATATCTATTCGCTCGGCGCGATCATGTACGAGCTGTTCTGCGGCCAGCCGATGTTCCGGGGCCGATCGTTCGGCGAGTACGTGCGCAAGCACCTCACCGAGGCGCCGGTCCGCCCGCGTCTGACGCCCGCAGGCGCAGAGATCGATCCGCGGCTCGAGGCGATGATCCTCAAGTGCCTCGACAAGGATCCGAACGGGCGGTACATGCAGATCGTCGAGCTGCGCGACGAGCTCCTGATGATGCTCGGCTCGATGGAGACCCACCCACCCGGGTTCGCGAGCCTGACCGCCAGCGGCGTCCGCCCACCACCGATCCAGACACTCCTACCGGCCGTGCCGATCCCGCACGTCCCCACGCCGGCGAGCCAGTCGCACGTGGTGCAGCAGCATCCCTCGTCGGGCCACTACCTCCAGTACTCGCAGCAGTACAGCCAGGTGGTGGGCTTGCCGCAGCCACCGTCTGCGGCACCCACGCCGTGGTGGGTGTGGTTCGCCGGCGGAGCTGTCGCGGTGTCCCTCGGGATCGGCGCCGCGGTCTGGTACGCAGGCCGCACGCAGCCAAGCCAGGCAACCCAGACCGCCGCAACCCAGACCGCCGCAACCCAGCCCAGTGGCACCCAGCCCAGTGGCACCCAGCCCAGTGGCACTCAGCCCACCGTTACCCAGCCCAGTGGCACTCAGCCCACCGTTACCCAGCCCACCGTCACCCAGCCCACCGTCACCCGGCCCTCGCAGGTCGAGCTGCGCTTCGATTCGCTGCCGAGCGGTCACGTGTTCGCGGACGGTAAGTCCGCCGAGCTGTGCACCACGCCGTGCGCGTTCAACGTCGATCTCGCGGACGGCGGGCCCGCAGATCGGCGCACCTTCGTCGTCAAGGCCGAGGGCTATGGGGATGGCGTGGTCGTCGTCGATCTCACCACCGCACAGCGCGAGTTCAGCGTGACGCTGCACGAGCGCGAGGTCGTCGGGACCAAGCAGCCGACCACCGGCACCAAGATCAAGACCGGCACCAAGGTCAAGACCGGCACCAAGACCACCGACAAGGTCCCGGACAAGGCAGGCACCAAGCCCGTCGATGTGAACCTGATCAATCCCGACGACGGCGAGGACCCGAGCACCAAGAAGCCCGACGTCAAGCCGCCGAAGAAGACCGACGACGAGCTCGATCCCTCCCACACGCTCGATCCGTTCCGCCGTAAGCGCCCATGACCTCGTCGGTGATCCGCTTCGTCTTCACGCTGTGCGCCACGCTCCTCCTCGCGCGCGTGGCGTATGCCGACGATCCCACCGAGCGCGCCGCGAAACGCCACTTCGATCGCGGCCAGAAGCTATTCACGCTCGGCAAGTTCGACGAGGCGCTCGAGGAGTACCAGAAGGCGTTCGATGCCTCGCCGCTGCCCGACTTCCTCTACAACATCGGCCAGTGCCACCGGAACCTCGGCGACTACGAACAGGCGATCTTCAGCTTCAAGCGGTTCCTGCAGCTCGATCCCGAGGCGCCCAATCGCGAGAAGGTCGAGCTGATCATCGACGAGCTCGAGGACAAGCTCGAGCGCGATGGCGCGAAGAAGCGGCAGCTCGAGGACAAGCCACCTCCGAGGGTCTCGTCCGCCGACAAGCCGATCTACACGAAGTGGTGGTTCTGGACCGGCGTCGCCGTGGTCGGGGTCGCCGGCGGCGTGGGGATCTATGCGGCTACGCGCTCGGACAGCGCACCCGAGACGAACCTCGGTAACATCGTGTTCACCAAGTGATGCGGACCTCGCCCCCTGCTCTCGCTGTGTTCGCAGCGCTCGCCGCCGCGAGCACGGGCACGCTCGGGGGCTGCGGTGACGACCAGACGTACATCATCGTCACCGTCACCAATCGCGCCGCGGTCCACGATGCCGCCAACCTCAAGGTCACGCTGTCCAACAGCGGGACGATGCGCACCGACGAGCTCGCGCTGAGCTCCACGCCGTTCCCGGTGACGTTCAGCATCTCGGCGCCCGGCCGCACCGGTGACCTCGGGATCCAGGTCGAGGCGATCGATCAGAACGGACTCCTCGTCGGTCGCGGTGAGACCACCAGCACCGTCGAGACGCCGACCGCGAGCGTGATGCTCGAGACCGCGGACTTCGTGATCAACACGGACTTCGCCGACGATCAGTTCCCCTCGAATGACTACGAGGCGCACGGTTTTCAGGTCGCCTCCGCGAGCGATGGTTCATGGACCGCGGCGTATCGCGACAAGTGCAGTGCACCGTGCAACATGTTCGCGCGACGGTTCGACAAGACCGGCCGCCCGATCTCGACCAAGCTCGCCGCAGGGACCAACGGTTTCCCGGTCAGCACCACCCTGACCTCGTCATTGAGCACGCCCGCGATCGCGACCTCGGGCACCGCCACCGTCGAGGTCTGGGACTATGACGATCCCGTCTCCACCACGGTCGGCGTCGCGTGTCGCGCGATCGACGCCTCGGGCATGGGCAACCCGGCTCAGGTCTCGGTGGCCGCCGATGCGAGCACGGACGTCGTCTCGGTCGCCCCGCTGTCCAACGGCAACTTCGCCGTCGCGTGGAGCGCCTTCATCACCACCGGCGTGATCCGCGCCGCGATCGTTCGCCCGGATTGCACCGTGCTCGCCGCCGCCACCACGGTGTCCACCACTGCGAGTGCGCGCAAGGTCTCGGTCGCCTCCACGGGCCAGACGCAGGGCGCCGTGATGTACGCGTTCGTGATCGATGGCGGCGTCCGTGTACGCCTCGCGAACAACACCAACACCTATACCTCCGCGACCGACGTCCAGTTCCTCGCGAAGACCGCCACGGAGAACGTCGAGTCGGTTCGCGTGGCACCGCTCGGCACCGGGTTCGCCGTGCTCGTCCGCTGGGCGTTGATCGCGGGCTCCACCGGCCCCGGTCGCATCGAGCTCTATCGCACGAGCAACACGGGCGCCGTGCTCGGCAGCTCGATCCTCGTCACCAACAAGAGCGGCACCGACTTCGCCTCCAGCGAGGCGTTCGGGGTGGCCACGCGCGCCGATGGCGTCCTGATGGTCGTATGGCACTCGTGCCTGACGAATGGCGATGGCAGTGGTTGTGGCGTCTGGGGCCGCGCGTTCCGCGAGAACGGCACGCCCGTCGGCGAGGAGTTCGTGATCCCCACCACCACCACCGGTGATCAGACCAATCCCTCGGTCGCCGCCCTCGACGATGCGTTCGCCGTGGTGTGGCGCGACGACAGCGGCACCGCTCCAGATATCGCGGGCGCCGCGATCCGCGGGCGGGTGATCTATCCAACGGCGACGGCCGGTAACTGACCGAGCGACCTGACCAAGAATCGGCCCCTAGGTGTGCGGGCCTGATTCGTCGTCGGCGCGATGGTCGATCCCGAGGGCGCGCATCTTCTTGTACAGGTGACTGCGCTCGAGCTGCAGCTCGCGGGCCGTGTTCGAGACGTGGTGATCGTTGGCCTCGAGTGCGGCCATGATGATCTCGCGCTCGGCCGCGGCGACCAGGTCCTTGAACGGGGTGCCTCGCGTGAACTCGGTCTTGACCGCCTTGACCCGCGGCAGCGCATCGCCCACATCGGCCTCGGTGATCACCTCGGCATCGCCGGTGAGGATGGTCAGCCGCTCGACGACGTTCTTCAGCTCGCGCACGTTGCCCGGCCACTCGTGCTGCATGATCAAGGTCATCGCCGACGGCGCCACGCGCTTGAGACGGCGACCGTTGTCCGCGCACACCTGCTCGATGAACGCCTCGACCAGGGACGGGATGTCCTCACGGCGGGCGCGCAGCGGCGGCAGCTCGATCGGCACCACCGCGAGGCGATAGAACAGATCCTCGCGGAACCGGCCCGCGGCGATCTCCGCCTGGAGATCCTTGTTGGTGGCCGCGACCACGCGCACATCGACCTTGATGGTCTCGCCGCCGCCCACGCGCTCGAGCTCGTTCTCCTGAAGGACCCGGAGCACCTTGGCCTGCGCGCTCGGGTTCATGTCCCCGATCTCGTCGAGGAACAGCGTGCCGCCATCCGCGAGCTCGAACTTGCCGCGACGCTGCTGCGTGGCACCGGTGAACGCACCCTTCTCGTGGCCGAACAGCTCGCTCTCGATCAGCTCCGACGGGATCGCGGCACAGTTGAGCTTCACGAACGGGCCGTCCGCGCGCTTGGAGTGCTCGTGGATCGCTCGCGCAACCAGCTCCTTGCCGGTGCCGTTCTCGCCGGTGATCAGCACGCGCCCGGTGGTCGGGGCGGTCTTGCCGACCTTGTCGAAGATCACCCGCATCGCGCCGCCCTTGCCGATCATCGCGAAGTCGGTCTGGACCCGCCCGCGGAGGCGCGCATTCTCGTGGCGCAGACGCGCGAACGACAGGGCGTTCTGCACCGTGATCAGGAGCTTGTCGCCCGACAGGGGCTTCTCGACGAAGTCGTATGCCCCGCCCTTGGTGGCGTTGACCGCGGTCTCGATCGTCGCGTTCCCCGACATCATGACGACGATGGTCTCGGGGCTCGCCGTACGAATTTTCGGGAGGACCTCGAGCCCGCTCTCGCCGGGCATCATGACGTCGAGGAGGACCAGATCGATGTCGTGCTCGGCGACCTTGGACAGCCCCAGGGCGCCATTTCCCGCCACTTCCACGTGAAAGCCCTCGATCTCCAGCGACCGGCGGACGGTGGTCAGGATGTTGGGCTCGTCATCGATGACGAGGATGGTCGAGCGGGGCATCGCCCGAACAACCTAGCAGATGGCCGCTGCGATTTGACTAACGTGCCGAAGGCATTTAGGTTCCAGCCATGAGCCGATCGTATGTTGGAGCCGTCCTGGTAGCCGCCTTCGCGCTGCTGCTCGGCTTCTCGATGGTCAGCTGCGGTGACAAGCCCAAGGCACCGGGTAGCTGCAAGGGCGACAAGGACTGCAAGACTGGCCAGCACTGCAACGCGAACAAGTGCGTCGAGTGCGCCGAGGATTCGCAGTGCGGCAAGGGCAAGCGCTGCAGTGCCGGTGCATGCATCGCGGCGCCCGAGTGCACCAAGGATGAGCAGTGCCCGAACGGACAGGTCTGCCAGGCGAGCAAGTGCAAGCCGTGCGCTGCCGACGGAGATTGCCCGAACGGTCGCTGCGAGGCCGGCGCGTGCAAGCGCACCAAGTGCAGCAAGGACGAGG
>JAYVRN010000018.1:0-9148 GCA_043776275.1 Myxococcales bacterium
TCTTGGTCAGGGAGCGGGCAGCTTCGCCAGCTCGCGCTCGGCAGCCGCGCTCTGGCCCGGGTCCCCGAGGTCGCGGGCCCGCACGAAGAACTGGCGCGCGAGCACCGGACGCCCGACATCGCGAAACGAGACGCCGAGCTGGAACGCGAACGCCGCGACTGGGAAGTGTTCGAGCGCGGCCTCGAAGTCGCGCGCGGCCTCCTCGAAGTGTCCAGCGAGGAACTGCGCCTTCCCGGCGGCGAGCGCGGCATCGGCGGCGGTCGCGTGATCTGGGGTGATCTCCAAGGTCTCGCGGCGCGGCGCCGCATCGGCTGGATGGACCGTCTCGGCGGGCGGTGATCGCGAAGGCCAGGCGAGCGCGAGCGCGACCGCCGTACCCGCGACGGCAGCCGCGGCGGCCGCAACGATCGCCGGCCTGGTGCCGCGTCGCTTCGCCGGTGGTGTATCGGCAAGGGCGGAAGCCAACGTACGCAGATCGGGGAACCGTTGGCTCGGGTCGGCGGCCAGGGCGCGGCGGAGCGCGGCCTCGACGTGGGCACCGACCTGCGCGCGACGCGCCGCGGGTGGATCGGCGATCTCCCACGTGGTGCGCTCGTCGAACGGCGAGACGCCGAACACGCCCTCCCACGCCGTCAGGGCGAGCGCGAATTGATCGACCCGCGCATCGATCGGGTGGCCACTCATCTGCTCGGGCGCCATGTACGCGGGGGTGCCAACCATACCGGTCTGTTGCGCGTCGAGCTGCTTGGACACCCGGCGCCCGATCGGTACAGCGTCGCGCGCCAACCCGAAGTCGGCGATCCGCGAGCGGCCGTCGTCGCCGACCAGGATGTTGCCGGGTTTGACGTCGCGATGGATCAGGCCGAGGTCGTGGGCGGCTGCGAGGCCGGCGGCGGCGTCGGCGATCACCGCGAGGATCTGCGCCGGCGTGCGCGCGGCCGCGGCGAGCCAGGCCTGCAGCGAGACGCCCGCGATCAGCTCCATCGCGATGAAGGTCGCGTCGCCGTGCAAGCCCGCGTCGTAGATCGCCACCACGTTGGGGTGGGAGAGCCGGGCCAGCGCGCGCGCCTCGCGCAGCGCATACGACTGCGCCTCCGGCCCGTCGAGGAGCACCAGCTTGACCGCGACATCTCGCCCCAGCGTCTCGTCGCGCGCACGGAACACGACACCCATCCCGCCCCGCCCGATCGGCTCGATCAGGACGTAGCGATCGACGTGGTCGCCGCTGGTCGGCGCGCTGCCGCCGGGCGCGTCGACGGCTCGGCTGTCCGATTGCGCGACCTCCGCGACGATCTTCCTGCATCGGGCGCAGCTTCCGACGTGTTCGTCGATCGCCCGTGCGCGCTCCTCGTCGATCCGCCCGTCGACCAGATCGACCGCCTCGGCCGGCTCGAGACAGCCGATCGTCATCGTGCGAAGATCCGGCCCATGCTGAGCTCGAGCTGGCTGCGCACGAGCCGGTGCAGGCTCACCACCTCCTCGCGGGTGAGGGCGAGCCGGTCCTGGAGCTCGCGCTCGGTGCCGGCGAGCAGCGCCTCGCGTGCCGCGGTCAGCCTTCGATGCGCGCTCGCTCGCGAGATCCGCAACGCGCGTCCCAGGGCGTCGAGGTTGAGGCCGTCGACGAACGTGTAGTGGAGCACGGCGCGCTCGTTGGGCTGGAGACCGGCCGCGGCGGCATCGATCGAGGCGGCGAAGCTGTCGCGGTAGCGCTGCTTGAGGTACGCCAGACGCGGGTCGATGCCGGGGTCGGCGAGCGCGTCGAGCACGGACTCATCGTCGGTGCCGACCTCGCGTCGGTTGTCGCGGATCGCGTTGAGATACTGGTGGACGAGCACCGCCCGGACCCACCGGCGCAGCCCGCCCTGGCCCCGGTAGTCGCGGATCCCCGCTGGGGTTGCGGTGTCACCGACGAGGAGCCGCGCGCGCAGCGCCTGGGCCTGCTCGTCGATCGCGGCGGCCGACGCGCCCATCCGGGCCAGCGCAGGGAGGACCGGGGTGAGGTGCTCGCGTTCGAACGCTTCGAGCGCCATCGGGTCCCCGCGCAGGCAGCCGTACGCGATCCCGAGATCCCGCGCGGCCAGGCCGGCGAGGGCCGTCATCGGCTCGGCGTCCGCGTCGAGGATGGCCCCGAGGTGTGCGCAGAACCCGACCGGATCGTTGGCGACCTCCGCCTTGTCCACCAACCCGTCGAGGGCCGCGGTGATCGCCTCTCGATCCACCGTGGCCAACGCAGCGCGGACCGCCGGCGGCGAGGCTCCGAGGAGCGCGTCGACGCAAGCGGTCCGGTCCATCGATCAGAACATATTGCAGCGCCGCATCGCCCGCTACTGCCAGCGGAACTGGATCGCGTCGAGGCTCGGGTTCAGCCGCCCACCCGCCGCCTGATCGTCATCGGTGAACATCGGCATCGAGAACTCGACCTTCCCGAGCTGGACCTGCGGATGGAGGATGTCGTTCGCGGTCTGCACCGACCAGCCAGTCGTCGCGCGCAGGCTGCCGTGGATCTCGCCGACGCCCGACCGCGGCATGTTGTACTGGCGGTTCATCGGCGCGCCGGTCGTGGGAGAGATCGAGTAGTTCGAGCACGCTTCGTGCGAGCCGAGCGTCGCGGTCGAGCTCACGCAGCCGGTCGACAGCAGGATGTCGTTGTGCCGCATGATCGTCGTCATCAGGCCCTGGTCGAGGTTGCCGATGAAGGCGTCAGCGAGCTGCATGACGCCCGCGGTGTCCGAGACGTAGACCAGCTCGATGTCGATCGCCTCGAAGCCGAGCTCGGCACCGTGTACGCCCTTGACCGTCCCGTGGGGGGTCTTCACGTCGAACACGTCGCCGCTGTAAGCGACCGTGCTGCCGAACACGATCGCGTCCGCCTTGCGTCCGCGGAACGCACTGCCGTAGCTGGTGGAGAGGAAGTTGGGCGTGAGGATCGGGAAGCTACCGCCGAAGGTCATGCCGTACTGCGTCGACGGATTGGAGTTCTGCGACACCGCCAGGAAGTCGCGCCCCGGCGGCAGCGCCGTCGCGGTGCGCGGGTCCTTGGCGAGGAAGTCGATGGAGCCGTCGTTGTTACGATCGTAGAACGCGCCGAAGCTCTGGAAGTGGAGGTCTTGCTGCTGCGATCCGAGCGCAGGGAATCCGGCGATGGTGTTGGTCGCATTGACGTCGAGGAAGTACTGCTCGTCGTAGCGGACGTCGAACGCGACCGAGTCCTTGTGGCCCGCGTCGTCCGCGACGACGATCTCGATCGTCACCGGACTCTGGAACACGAACTGGAGCCCGCCGACCGTGTCGCGGGTCGTGACCTGCTGCTTGTCGAACAGGCCGAGGATCGGGCTGTACATCCGGACCTCGGTGCGCGCGAGGAGCTGCGGATCCTCGAGCTCCCAGTCGACCGTGACCACCTGGCCGGGTTGGGCCCTGTTCGCGCTCGTGTTGACGCTCGTGATCTTGAGCGCGGGCACGTGTGCCGGCGTGGTGTCACCCGTGGGGTTGCAGCCGTCGAGCGGGCTCGCGCCGCCGAGGCAGACGAGCGCGAGGCCGAGGACGGGAACGGAGAGGTACGTGCGGAGCCGGGTCGTCTTGTCGTGTTGCATGTCCCCTAGAACCGGGAGCCCTCGAGTCGTCTCACAGATCGTGTAACGGCCCGGAACGACGCTGGAATTCGCCGCCCGCCAGGCCTGCTGTAGGTGCCGCGATCACTCGGTTGCCTCGTCGGCCGCCGCGAGGTCGGTCGCCGTCGGGTCCGTGGAGGTTGCCAGCTCGATCGAGGGTACCGAGATCCGATCGGTCGTTCGTTGCTCGAGCTCCCGCGCGGACGCGCGATCAGCGTGACGCTGCGCGTGGAGGTCGGCGGTGACCGAAGCGGCGCTCGGACGATCGCGTGCTTCGAGGGCGAGCATGCTCTCGATGATCGCCCCGTGCGACGTGCGCGCATCGAGCAGATCGCGTGAGACATCGGGGAACACACCGGTGAGCGCGCGGTACGCGATCGCACCCAGCGCATAGACATCCGCACGACCGTCGATCGGGTTCTGGCCGTCATGTTCTGGCGCATTGAACACGCTCGTCGACGTGGGATCGCCGAACGCAGGAATCCCGGGCGTTCGCAGCCACCCCCATCCCGAGATCGAGACCTGCGCGCCGCGAGACAGCGTGAGGTGATGCGGGCGCAGTGACCCGTGTACGACCTGATGCTGATGCGCGTCCGCGAGGACAGCCGCGACCGAGTAGAGCAGCGCCACGGCCTCGCCTGGTTCGAGCTTCCGGCGCGCGAGGACGCTGGACAGCGAGGTGCCGGGTGGCCGCATGGACGCCACCCACGGGCGACCGCTCGCCAGCACGCCCTGATCGACGATCCGCGCGACGCAGGGGTGACCGACGAGCTCGAGCTGCACGCGTGCGCGGGAGAACCGAACGTCGATCAACGCGCTGTCATCCTCACTGGCAAAGTCGAGGCGGATCGGATCGCCGGAGACGATGGCCTCCGCATCGTAGCAGCTCGGCGCGATCCGGCGGATCACCTGGTACGGTCCGACCCGATCCCCGAACTCGAACTCCTGATCGGAGGTCGCGAGGCGACGAAGAGCTCCCACGGATCTGAGAGGTTGCAGCTCGCGTGCCGCAGGGGAGGGGGCCCAGGTGGGTTTGCGGCCCGGTTTCTGCCCGGGTCGGTCGGCCCCATGGGGCCTGTTTCGAGGCAGCGAGACCCAGCTGGCTATCGACGCCAGCGGAACCGAAACCAGCCCCTGATGATCGTACCGAGCGAGCGACCTTGGGTCTCTCCCTGATGCTCTTGCCAGTCCTGGTGGAAGGCGGCCACCGCGTCGGCACCACCCCCGAGCGCCTTCTCGAGATCGCCACGCTCGAACCACAACCCATGGGCCGCGCACCGATCGAGCTGCACACCGCCGAACGCGATCACCGTCATGCGCGTGGTGCACCGTGGACACGACAGCGATCCGATCCTGATCTCGCGGATGTGCTGCATCGACGGTAGACGGTCGGGCGCGACGTCGCGAACCAGCGAGACGAGCTCGTCCACGGTCACGAGCACGCCCCTGCAGCGATCGCAGATCAGACGCTGTCCACGCGCCTCCAACCCGGCCTGACAGGTCGGGCACGGAAGGATCTGATCACGAAACGTCACGCTGGCACCAAACCCAATCGTACCGAATCCGATCGCACGTCTGGAACGATCGTCATCGGACCCGTGGACGCGTCACCGATCCACCGAGGGGACCAGGGTGAGCGCCGTGATCTCCTGCGTGGTCCCGACGCGCATCGGCGGGCCCCAGTAGCCGGTGCCCTCGCTGACGTAGAGCCAGGTCGCGCGGAATCGCGCGAGGCCGGAGATCTGCGGATCGAACAGGCGCGAGAGCCAACCGAGCGGCAACAGCTGGCCGCCGTGGGTGTGTCCCGACAGCTGGAGGTCGACGCCTGCGGCGACCGCGCGCGAGATCGTCCGCGGGTGATGGGCGAGCAAGACGAGCGGCAGGGCCGGATCTCGCCCGGCCACCGCACGCGCCACGTCCTCCTCCGCGCTGACGTCGTCGGTGCCCGCGAGCACCAGCGTCCCGGCGATCGTCACGTGTTCGTTGCGGAGGACGGAGATCCCGAGCGAGCGGATGTGCTCGAGCCACGGCTCGACGTTCCAGTAGTACTCGTGGTTGCCCGTCACCGAGAACACGCCGTCGCGCGCACGCAGGCCGCGGAACGGCTCGATCTCCGAGCGCAGCTCGGCGAGCCGGCCGTCGACGAAGTCGCCGGTGATGACGATCAGGTCGGGCGCGAGGGCGTTGACCTGGGCGACTACGCGCTCGGCGAACGCGCGCCCGAGCAACGGGCCGATGTGGACATCGGTGAGCTGGACCACGGTGTAGGACGCGACCGGCAGGCCCACGAGCGGGACCTCGACGCGCCGCACGCGCGGGCCGCGCGCGACGTGGACGAGCCCGTGGACGACGGTGGCAAGCGCGCCGCCGGCTCCGATCGCCGCCGCGATCCGCGGATCCATCCCGAGTGCGCTCGCGACCTGGCCGACGGCGGCTCCCAGCAAGAGGTACGTCGCCAGACCGAACCACAGATAGCCGACGAGCAGGTAGGGGCGCGCGCGTGCGCGCGACATCCGCCGGGCGAGCATCGACGCCGCCGGCAGCGCGGGCGCGAGGAGCGCCATCACGATGGCGCCGGCGTAGCGCCAGGGCGAGGGCAGGGCCGCGACGAGCTGCCACCAGATGTAGACGTGCGCCGCCCCGAGGATCGCCAGGATGATCACGAGCCGCGGCCAGAAGCGTCGCACGCGTGCCTTGTAGCATCGCATCGCGCGGATCGCCCGTGGCCCTGCGCCGGTCGCGTAGGATGCGGGCATCATGCCTCCCTGTGGTTGCCGCGCCGCGCTCGTGATCATCGGCCTCGTGCACGTCATCGCGTGCTCGGACGGTCCACCCGAGCCCGGGCCTGATGGTTGGGCGTGGACCGAGCCCGCGACCTCGTCGGTCCCCGAGCCTGGCGTCCGGCTCGACGTGATCCGCGTGCCGGTGGCTGCTGCGCCTCCGAATCCGATGGGGGGTGGCGCTGCGCCTGCGGAGCTCGACGTCGTCACCGTGCTGCGATTCCGGATCGATGCGCCGGAGCCGGTCCCTGTGCAGGCGATCGTGGTGGCGATGCCGGGCTTTCTCTCGGGCGGGCATGGCTACGCGCTCCTGGCACGCGCGCTGGTCCGTCGCGGCGCGGCGGCGGGCCGGCCGATCGAGGTCTGGGCGATCGACCGCCGCGCGAACAACCTCGAAGATCTGCGCGGCTTCCAGGCGGCGCGGGAGCTCGACTATCCCGCGGTGGCGAACGACTACTACTTCAACGACGTGGCGGTCGCCGGGCAGCGGTTCGCGGGCACCAAGAATCAAGCGGACGTCCCGTGGCTCTCGGAGTGGGGCCTCGCGGTGCACGCGGAGGACCTGCGCACGGTGATCGCCAAGGTCGCCCCCAGCGAGAGAAAGGCGCGCGTGGTGCTGCTCGGGCACTCGCTCGGTGCGTCGTTCGCAGAAGCCTACGCCGCGTGGCGGTTCTCCGACGGCGTGCGCGGCTTCGACGAGCTCGCGGGGTTGGTGCTGCTCGATGGTGGGCTCGGCAGCGCGCCGATCACGCAGGCGCAGTACGAGACCGAGGGCACGGGCTCCGGGTTGATGGCTGGTCCGTCGCTGGCGGCGATCCGCAAGACCACGCGGTACTCCGAGCTGCCGTTTCTCGGCGTCTCCGTGTTCGTGCGCTCGGAGATCCTCGCGCAGCGGGCGCACGTCGATCCGGGCGGCGTCGAGGTCGATGGCGATCGGGATGCGACGCTCCGGCTGCTGCTGTCGCTGCCCGCGGTCCCGAAGGTGACGAACCGCGCCGCGCTCGCCTTCGCGTTCGATCGCAGCTTTGATCCGCTGGGGTTCGTCACCACCACGCTCGGGCGTCCCACCGGCGGTCCCGTCGAGATGTACACGAACACGATCTTCGGCGGAACGTTCAGCCGTCCGACGGACGTCGACGCGACCTACGACTGGGACACGGGCCCGAGCAGTGGCGCGCGAACCAGCCTGGCGGCGTTCGCCGACGCGTACAGCGGCGTGTGGGCAAACTTCGTGGAGTGGTACTTCCCGGCGCGGCTGCCGCTCGATCTCGCGGCATGTGGTGATGCGCACCTGGACGCCACGTCGTGGCAGGCCACCGCGGGCCTTCGCGCCTTCGATGGCCTCGCGAACGATGCGCCGGTGCTCTCGGTCGCCGCAGGCCTGGTCAGCCTCCAGGCGATGGCCGCGATCGCCGATCGGATCGCGCCCGTCGTCGGGCCTGGGCGGCCTGCGGCCGGAGCGGCGCGCACCACGGTCCGCGGGCTCGAGGTGGTCGACGCGACGGCGCTGTCCCATGTCGACGTGATCGCCGCGCCGGCGGAGGAGAACCCCGCGATCGAGGCGATCGAGGGCTTCCTCGAGCGCAACGTCCCCGCGACTACGATCGCCGCGCCGACGCTGTGATCGCTCGCGGGCGCTATACTTCCCAGATGACGATCCGCGCGTTCGCGATCCTGGCTGCGCTGTCCGGCTGCGGGAGCAAGGGCGTTGGTGCCGCCGACCTGAGCTGCAAGACCGACGCGGACTGCCGGCTCTCCGGGATGATCCCTGGCGATTGCTGCGGCGATCTGTGCGGCGAGGCCCACATCTACAACGCGAAGTGGCTGGAGTCGGTGCGCGAGGCCCACAACCAGGAGTGCGAGGCGAAGCGATGCGACAAGCAGGCGACCTGCAGCTTTCCGAGCACCACGCCGGTCGCGCGCTGTCAGGCGAACAGCTGCGTGATCGAGCAGGTCCCGCGCTCGTCCGCGCCGGCGACCGCGCCGAAGACCGAGCCGGCCGCTCGCTCAGATCTCAGCTGGCCCACGATCGATGGCGCGAAGTTCCTCACGGTGGCGGAGCTCGCCACGGCGTGCGGGGTCAAGCCAGCGGCGCTCTCGATCAAGCTCGCACCGGCCGCTGAACCCACCCGGGACGCCGTCGGGGAGGATCGCACCGTCTACGTCAGCGAGGTCTCGCGCGCATCGGAGAACGAGAGCTTCATGGGCATCGTCGTCCAGGCACGCGAGACGGCCGAACAGGCCCTGAAGGTCCGCGGCCTGTTCGCATCGCTCTACAAGCCGGTCGCCGGCAGCACGCTGCTCACGCACCGGATCGCGGGGCGAGGCTGGGTGCGCCGTGAGATCCACGGCCTGAAGGGTCGCCTCATGTTCAGCGCGTTCGAGACCGATGCCGAGAAGGAGCTCGTCATCTGCGACGATGCCGAGCTACTCGCCCTCGCCCGGCTGATGGAGAGTCGACTGCCGTAGTCCTGATCACCGTCGCTATCGCAGCTTGTGCTTGATCGGCTTCTTGCGCGCGGGCCTTGGGGCGGGGCTCGCCGCCTCCACGTCCGCAGCCGCGGCGTCGAGGGTGGCCCCAGCCGCGAACGCAGCGAGCGCGGCGATCGGTGAGCCTCCCAGCCCGAGCGCCGCCTCACCGACGAACGTCGCGGCGGCCGCGCCGGCCGAAAGCTTGGCGGCGCGGCCGTTCGCGGACCAGCGGCCGAGCTGCCAGGGCATCAGCAGGAGGTCCGGATCGTGGTTGGTCTGCCCACC
>JAYVRN010000019.1:0-2747 GCA_043776275.1 Myxococcales bacterium
TGCCCTGCGACGAGGATGTCCTCGTCGACGTTCTCGCGCTCGCTGCGGTAGGTGCCGGTGACCGCGAGGCCGAACAGATCCACCCACAGCGCACGCAGCGCGGACTTGCTCGGGCCACCGATCGCGATCTGCTGCACGCCGAGCACCCGGAACGGGCGCGCGCTCATGGCTTGCCCCAGGCGGCGCGAACCTCGGCGAGCGTCTTGAGCCCGGGCCGTGGCGCGTTGACGAGGATCGACATGTTCCCCGACGGGTGGTGGTTGTCACGCATCAGCTGGTGACACGCGGCGGTCTCGTCGAACCGGAACACGCGCGACATGCAGGGATCGACCTTGCCGGCGATCACGAGGTCATTGACGCCCTTGGCCTGCTCGTCATTCGCGAAGTGACTGCCCTGCAGCCGCTTCTGCCGCATCCAGTGGTACCGGAGATCGAGCGTGGCGTTGTAGCCGGTGGTCCCCGCGCAGATCACGATCATCCCGCCGGTCTCGCACATGAAGCACGAGGTCGGCAGCGTGGTCTCGCCGGGGTGCTCGAACACGATCGCGGGGTTCTCCCGCTTCTTCGGATCGCCGAGCGCCTCCCAGAACGCAGCGCCGAACGCACGCGCGCCTTTGAGCCACAGGTTGTATTCGATGTCATCGGACCAGCGAGGCAGCTTGCCCCAGTGGTCGAACTTGCGACGATCGATCACGCCGACCGCGCCGAGCTTCTTGCAGAACTCGTTCTTCGAGTCTCCCGACACGACCGCGACCGGCCGAGCGCCCGCCGCGCGCGCGATCTGGATCGCCATCGAGCCGAGCCCACCGGCGCCGCCCCACACCAGGATCGGATCGCCCGCCTTGACCGTGTTGCCCGCCCAGCCGTGCAGCATGCGATAGGCCGTGGCCCCCACGAGCATGTACGCCGCGGCTTCCTCCCAGCTCAGGTGTACGGGCTTGGGCAGACACTGGTGATCCTGGACCTTCGTGTACTGCGCGAAGCTGCCCCAGTTCGATTCATAGCCCCAGATCTTCTGCGTGGGCCCGAGCATCGGATCCTTGCCGGCGACCACGAACGGATCGTCGGGATCCCACATGCCGCAGTGAACGACGACCTCGTCACCGACCGCGACGTTCGCGACGTCGGCGCCGATCGCCCACACCACACCGCTCGCATCGGAGCCACCGATGTGGAACGCCTCCGGGTCGCCGCGCTTCTGCCGCGCCTTGATGACATCGACCGGGATGCCCATCGCCGCCCACACGTTGTTGTAGTTGACCCCCGCGGCCATCACGTAGACCAGGACCTCGCGCGGCCCGAGCACGGGGAGCGTCACCGCCTCCTGCTGGAACGCATCCTTGGGCTCGCCGTACCGCTCCGGGCGGATCAGCTGCGCCAGCATGCGCTCGGGACGGGCGCCGAGATCAGGCACCTCGCCGAGCTCGTAGACATCGCGGGACGCGGGTGACGGTGCGTTCGACACGGTGCGTTAGATTACGCGATTCGTCGTCGAGCGGGGAGCCGAAGCTCCCTCAGATCGGCCGCTGGCGTGGCACCGCGAGATCGCTGCCTCCGCACCTCCGCCGCACGCCGCACGCCGCACCACCGCGGAACCTCAGTCCTGGTCGTCGGGCTCGATGAAGCTCCACTTGACCTCGGGCACGCGCCGCTCGAGCTCGGCCTCGAACGCATTGATCGCGGCGACCAGCTGCCGGGTCTCGAGGCCATCGCGGAACTTGAGCTTCATCGCCACCACGATCTCGCCGGGCCCTTGCTGGATCGACAGGATCCGGATCAGCTTCTCGACGTTCGGATCCTCGTCGACCAGCTTCTCCGCCGCCGCGATCACCACCGGATCGGCGCCCTCGCCGACCAGCAGGCTCTTGACCTCGCGCGCGAGGAACGTCGCCACGCCCACCAGCACCACGCCGATCGAGATCGATCCCACCGCGTCCCATCGGCCGTCGTTGGTGAGCTTGGAGACGATGATGAATCCGGCGGCGAGGAGGAGGCCGAGCACGGCCGCGCTGTTCTCGCCGAACACGACGATCAGATCGGAGTCCTTGGTCTCGCGCATGTAGCGGAAGAACCCCGTCTTGCCGCGGCGGGCGTTCATCGCCTTGATGTTGCCGAGCGTCGACCAGCCCTCGAGCGCGATCGACAGGCCGAGGATCACCATCGAGATCGTGATGTCTCCGACGGGCTCGGGGTGAGAAAACTTGTGGATGCCCTCGTACGCCGAGAACACGCCGCCGCCGAAGAACAGCAGCAGCGCCACGATGAACGACCAGAAGTACATCGTGCGGCCATAGCCGAGCGGGTGCTTCGCATCGGGCGGCTTCTTGCTCTGGCGGATGCCGAGCAGGAGCAGGAGCTGGTTGCCGCAGTCGGCGAACGAGTGGAGGGTCTCCGCGAGCATCGCGCCCGAGCCGGTGAGGCCCGCGGCGATCCCCTTGGACGTCGCGATCACCGCGTTGACCGCGAGGGACTTGAGGACTTCGCCGGTGTTCCCCGCCATTACTTGATCATCCGCGACAGGGCCTTGAACGCCTCGGTCCCCGCCCGCTCGAGCAGATCGAACACCACGACCTCCGTCGAGCTCACGCGGGCCCCTGCCTCGCGCGCGAGCTCGAGGCCGATCTTCCAGTTCGCCTTCGTGCGGCTGGACACAGCGTCGGAGATCACGTGGACGGCACTCGCCGAGCCCACGAGATCACGCACGGTCTGATAGACGCAGACGTGGGTCTCCATGCCGACCACCAGCC
>JAYVRN010000020.1:0-2745 GCA_043776275.1 Myxococcales bacterium
TCGAGGAACAGCGCGAGATCGAGGACGATCGGCGCCGCGAGGATCGAGTCGCGGCACAGGAAGTCGACCTTGATCTGCATCGGATAGCCGAGCCACCCGAAGATGTCGATGTTGTCCCAGCCCTCTTTGTTGTCGCCGCGCGGCGGGTAGTAGTTGATGCGCACGACGTGGCTGATGTCCCCGTAGAGGTCGGGATACAGCTCCGGCTGAAGGATGTGATCGATCACGCCGAGCTTGGAGACCTCCTTGCTCTTGAACGACTCGGGATCGTCGAGCACCTCGCCATCGCGGTTGCCGAGGATGTTGGTCGAGTACCAGCCGCGGAGGCCGAGCATGCGCGCCTTGAAGCCGGGCGCGAGGATCGTCTTCATCAGCGTCTGGCCGGTCTTGAAGTCCTTGCCCGTGACCGGCATCCCCTGCTTGCGCGCGAGCTCCATGAGCGCGTTGGTCTCGAGGGAGAGGTTCGGTGCGCCGTTGGCGTACGGGACGCCCATCTTGAGGCACGCGTACGCGTAGATCTGCGACGGCGCGATCTCATCGCTCGAGGCCTCGAGGCCGGCCTCGAACTTCGCGAGCGACGAGTGGACATCGCTCGGCATGCGATAGACCTCGGTCGAGCCGCACCACACCGCGATCAGGCGATCGCAGTTGTTGGTGGCCTTGAAGGTCTTGATGTCCTCCATCAGCTGCTGGGCGAGGTGCATCTTCGACGTGCCCTTCTTGACGTTGGGCCCGTTGAGCTTCTTGACGTACGCCTGCTCGAACACCGCCGTCATCGGCTTGATCGCCTCGAGCTCGGCCTTGATCGGCTCGATGTGCTCGTGCTTGTCGAGCACACCCGCGCGGAGTGCTGCCTGGTAGACGTTGTCCGGGAAGATGTCCCAGCCGCCGAACACGATGTCGTCGAGCTTGGCGAGCGAGATGTAGTCCTTGATCGCCGGCGAGTTATTGTCGGTGCGCTTGCCGAGGCGGATGTGGCCCATCTGGGTCAACGACCCGATCGGCTTGCCGATGCCCTTCCGGATCGCGATGACACCGGCGATGAATGTCGTCGCCACCGCTCCCATGCCGGGCATGAGGATGCCGAGCTTGCCGGTTGCCGGTTTGACGTCGACGCCTTTCTTCAGAGCCATGATCGAAACTCCACGATGGGTTGAGAACGAAGGACCTTGCACCGAGCTTCGTCGGAGTTCAAGCGGCGAAGAAGGGTACAACCGGGTACCTCTCGCACCGGTGAATCTTCAACGCTTGCGTGGCACTCGTCGGTGAAGTCGATCCGGCGGGTCCGGAGATCTGGAGTTGTTGCTATACGTTGCGGATGCGGGTGTTCGTCGACTACGCGGAGGCGCCCAGCGTCGCTGCGATGCAGGTCGGGGGGATGACCGTCGCCGAGCGCGTGCTCCGCGAGGCCGCCCGCGCTGGCGCCACCGCCGCCGTCGTGCGCGCGGACGCCGACGCGCTGCCTGCGATGTCACAGCTCCCCCTCGAGATCGAGCGGATCCCGCTCACCGCGGACGCACCTGCGCTCCCACGCGTTGATGGCGTGACGATCGCCGGGATCGCGATCTCCGACGAGACCTCACGGCGTCGCGCCGGGCGCGCGCTGCTGCAATCCTTGCGTCGCCCGCACGATGGGCTGGGCGACAGGTTCGTGATCCGACCGATCTCCTTGCGCCTGACCGCGCTGCTGTGTCGGATCGGCGCCACGCCGAACCAGGTCACCTGCGCGAACATCCTGATCGGCCTGTGCGCGTGCGTGTTCGCGGCCGGGAGCTCGAGCACGGCACGGCTGATCGCCGGCGTGGCGATCAGCGTCCAGGTGATCCTCGACTCGTGTGACGGCGAGCTCGCGCGGCTCCGCTACTTGAGCAGCAAGCTCGGCATGTGGCTCGACAACGTCTCCGATGACGTGATCGACGCGCTGTTCCTGGTTGCGCTCGGGATCGGGGTCGGCGGCCCGTGGCTCTACGTCGGGCTCGGTGCGGCGCTCGCGAAGGGCTCGGTCGCGCTGATGATCCACATCGATGTCGCGCGCCGAGGCAAGGCCGGCGACATCCTCGCGTTCCAGTGGTTCTTCGACGGGACCGACGAGGATCTTGCCGATCGCTTCGATACCGATCAGTTCTCCGTCCTCGGTGTCGGGCGCGCGTTCGGACGCCGCGATCTCTACCTGCTGGTGTGGGGCGCAGCATGCATCGTGGGCATTCCCGAGCTCGCACTCGGGCTCGCGGCTGCGATCAGCGGGGTGTACTTCGGCCTCGGCGTCGCCCACGTGGTCGCGAAGTCACGCGGCGCGGCGTGACTTCGGCGGCACCGGCGTCGCGACGCTGGCAGTGCTCGGCGCACCCACGGCAGTCGCTGCACTCGGAGTGCTGGCGGCGCTCGCAGCAGCGTGGTCGAGCGCGCGCATCTGGAGCGTGCGCTTGACCAGCATGATCGCGAGCTGCGCACCCTGCGAGATCGCGAGCAGCCAGATCAGGAGATCGAGGCGGTGTGCGAGCACACCGATCCCGATCCAGAAGAACAGATCGATCTCCTCGAACATCGCCGCGCGCGCGAGGGTGGACAGGAACCAGCGCACCCACTGGGCCGGCGTCCGCTCCGGCGGCCCAGAGGGGGCCACGGCCGGGGCACGACGGCTGGCCGCCATCACGATCCACTTCATGTAGCCGAGCGCGAGCAGCGCGTACGCCGACGACATGGCGGCGATCGGGAGCCAGACGTCCCCGTGATCGCGATAGCCGG
>JAYVRN010000021.1:0-2740 GCA_043776275.1 Myxococcales bacterium
CGAGCGCGAACTCGCGCGCCACGGCTGGGAGTGGGCGAGCCCCGATCTCGGGCGGCTGGTGTGGGCGCAGGACGGCGCGCTGTGGGCCGGCAAGATCACGAAGGCCTCGGCGCGCGCAGACGATCCGCTCACCGGCGCCGTGATGCTGCACGACTTCTCGGCGATGAAGTTCGAAGCGCTCGTCGCGCCGTATGCGAAACCGGGCCGCAGCCGAAATCGCCCGCGCGACAAGAGCCGGTAGACGCTACGGCGTGGTCGGTGCCGCGGGCGGCGCGGTCTCGGTCGGCGTCGGCGCCGGCATCGCCTCGTCGTACTTCTTGCGGCAGACGCGCATGTCCTCGTCGAGCGCGCGGCCCTTCTTGTCCTGGGCCTCGGTCGGCTTGGTGTCCTTACCGAGCTTCTCCTTCATCGTCTTGCGGTACGCGCGCCAGTCCTCCTGGACCTTGTCGGCGCACGCCTTGTCCTTGCACTCGCACATGCGAGTCTTGAACGACTCGAGCTCGCCGAGCACCTCGTCGAACTTGTCCTTGCCACCGCAGGCGGTGAGCCCGCCGAGTCCGAGCATCAGGCCCGCCGCGATCATCAGGTTGCGCATGGCGGGCAGCCTACCGGATCTCCCCCGAGTTCGGCAGGCTTCGGCGGAGCGCGGCGCAGATCGCCAGTGCTCGGCAGAGCTCCGGAGGCCTCAGGGCCGAGCGAACGGCGGGCTCGACGTGGGCGCGGGCTGCCCGTAGCGATCCTTGGCCCACGACAGGAACTTGTCCCCGGGCAGCTCGAGCGCCGCCTTGCAGACCTCGGCGACGTGGACCGGGAAGTCCTTCTCGCACACCCAGCTGAGGAAGCTGCGATCGGGCCCCGCCGCGAGCTCGTGCACTGGCGCATTCGAGTGCTTGCCGAACCCGAGCACGATCACCTCGCCATCCCAGCGGAGATGGCGCGACGGCCCGACCCAGCTCGCCCGCTGCGCCTGCAGCGGATCGCTCTTCTGCGCGATCTGATCCCAGTCCTGTCCGTCGAGCTCGAAGTGCTTGAGCATGCCGGCGAGCACGCGCCCCGTGGCCGCGACGTCAGCGCTCGCGGTGTGCGCGGCCGCGAACTCGGCGCCGACGAACCGCTGGTGCGCGTGCATCAGGCTCCGCGGCTCGCACTGCTGCCAGAGCCGGAACGCATCGACGATCTTCTTGGAGGCGAAGTCGAGCAGCGGCTTGCCGATCCGCGTGTACTCGGCCTGGAGCATGTCGATGTCGAACGTGAGGTTGTACCCGACGATGATGTCCGCATCGGCGAACACCGCGGCGATCTCCGCGGCGACCGCCTCGAACGGCGGGCAGTCCGCGAGATCCTCGACCGTGATGCCGTGGACCGCCAACGCACCCGGATGGATCGGCGCGGTGGGCTTGATCCGCCAGACCTGGCTCGGGGCGTTCTCATCGAGACCGCGCTGGACGCACAGCTCGATCACCTGGTCGCGGACGCGATCGGTGCCCGTGGTCTCGCAATCGAACACCACGATCCGCGGCCCTGCCGCCGGTACCGAGGTCAGCGCTGGGGCTGGCTCGGGAGCTGCCTCCACGCAGACCGGCTCGCGCGGCTCGCGCGGCTCCGCGGCGAGGGCCGCAGGCGCCGGGCGCCAGTCGAGCAGGGAGAGAGTGCCGTCCACAAAGCTGACCCTAAGGGGTCCCTCTGACACCGAGTGCCGGCAGATCGCCAAGCGATCGAATACCTTAGCGTTCCGAGGGATCGGCTCTCTGGTAGCATCACGCTCCGTGCGCCGCCTCGTCCTCCTGCTCCCGGTCCTGGTCGCCTGCAAGCTCAAGGACCCGCCGCCCATCACCTCGCAGTGGTACGACGGGTTCGAGCGTCCCGATCCGGGCGCCAACTACCTCGCCACCGGCGATGGCTACGAGGTGTCCGCCGGACAGCTCTCGGCCCGCGGCGCGCACAACCATCCGCTGTGGCTGAGAAAGAAGATCCCACGCAACGCGCGGATCGAGTTCGATGCCTGGTCCACGGAGGCGCGCGGCGACATCAAGGTCGAGATCTATGGCGATGGGACCTCGTACGACCCCGATGGCGGGCGCTACCTGGCCACCGGGTACGAGGTGATCTTCGGCGGGTGGGGCAACTCCAAGTCGATCATCGCGCGCATGGACGAGCACGGCTCCGCGAACGCGGAGCGCGCCGACATCAAGGTCATCCCAGGCAAGCACTACCACTGGCGGATCGAACGGCAAGGCCCGACGATCCACTGGTACATCGATGACCTGACCAAGCCGTTCCTCCAGTACGTCGACGTCAACCCTCTCGAGAAGGAGGGGCACGAGTACTTCGCGTTCAATAACTGGGAGACGGATACCTGGTTCGACAACCTCGTGATCACGCCGCTCTGAGCTACAATCCTCCTCACGAACGACGGGGATGGAGCAGTTCGGAAAATACGCGCTGATCCGCAAGGTCGGCACCGGCGGGATGGCCGAGGTGTTCCTCGCGCGGACCACCGTGGCGCAAGGTCTCAACAAGACCCTCGTCATCAAGAAGATCCACACCGCGTACGCGCGGAGCAAACAGTTCGTCACGATGTTCGTGGACGAGGCGAAGATCGCGCTCGGCCTCAACCACCCGAACATCATCCAGGTGTTCGACTTCGGCGCGGTCGGCGACACGTACTTCCTCGCGATGGAGTACGTCGAGGGCATGGACCTCCTGCGCCTGTTGCAGGAGGCCGCGAAGGCCCGCCAGC
>JAYVRN010000022.1:0-9114 GCA_043776275.1 Myxococcales bacterium
GCCGAGCTGGCCCTCCACGATGTAGCGGCCGCCGATCAGATCGTTGGGCTTGGCGCCGCGGTTGCGGCCATCCCACGAATCGTCACCGACCAGCGGGAGGTCCCGGACGTCGGTGTGCTCGACCCCGATCTCACTCGCCACGAAGCTCTTCGCCGACAGCACGGAGCGCTGGACCGAGGGCAGCAGGGTCTCGTGCCCCTCGCGCTCCACGGGCTCGCCGAGGTCGACGTCACTCTCCCCGGGGGGGCGGCTCGGTCGGCTCGTCATCGCGTCCCATCGTACCAAATCGTGCTATTAGGCGCGCATGGACGAGGCTGACTTCGATCGAGTAGCCCGCGACGAGTTGAGGCGCCTCGAAGACGCCTTCGCGGAGGTCGATCCCGACGAGGTGGACGTCTCCACCAGCGACGGCGTGCTGCGGCTGGACCTCCGGGATGGGACCCGGATCGTCATCAACTCCCACCGGGCCGCGCGGCAGATCTGGATGGCAGCGATCTCCACGGCATGGCACTTCGATCCCACCCCCGACGGGGCCTCCTGGCGCGCCCCCAAGACCGGGGACGAGCTCCGCCCGACCCTGGCCCGTCTGATCAATCAACGCACCGGCCTGACGCTCGCCTTGTAGTAAGGTCCGCGGATGGCCGAGTCAGCGCTCTTGAGTGTCATCAGGATGTGGGCCGCCGTCGCGTGGGCCGATGGCGTGCTCGCCGATGCCGAGGCGGAGGGCCTTCGCCGGCTGATCCGCACCGCCGATCTCACTCCCGAGGAGCGCGAGGCCTCGGCATCGTTCCTCGAGACCGAGGTCGCACTGCCCGAGACCTACCTGACGTCGATGAGCCCCGAGTCGCGCCGCGGCGTGTATCGCGCGGCGTGCCGCATGGCGGTGGTCGACCACGTGTTCTCGGAGACCGAGAAGAAGCTGCTCGCCCGCCTGCGCGAGCTCCTCGCGATCCCCGATGACATCGCGAGCGAGATCGAGTCCGACGTCCCGGGACTGTCCTCCGCCAGCCAGTGATGCAGCGCCGGCATTCGGTTCGCCACCTGGTCTGGCGAGGCGGGGTGGCGGCGGTGTCCCAGGCGATGATGCTCACGGGGCTGTACCCCCTCGTGCCGCATGCGATGCGCGCGCTCGGCAAGGGCGATGTCGGCGTGCGCCCCGTGCGCGCGGCGCTCGCGGAGTGGGGCATGTCAGCGGCACTGTCGGCGGCGCGGCCCGCGGGCTTCCTGCCACTCCCGGGCGCACGCGTCCGCGGACCACGCCCCGTGATCGTCCTCCACGGCTATGCGATGAACCGCGCGAACTTCGTCCCGCTCGCGTTCCGGATGGCCCGCGCGGGGATCGGGCCGATCCTCGGCTTCGAGTACTGGACGTTGGGCCGCACCGCGGCGGCCGCACGCCAGCTCGGCTGGTTCATCGATCACGTCCGCGCCGAGACCGGGGCCCAGGACGTCGACGTGATCGGGCACTCGATGGGCGGCGTCGTCGCGCGCTACTACGTCGCGCTCGCCGGTGGTGATGGGGTCGTGCGCCGCCTGATCACGCTCGGCTCGCCGCATGCGGGTACCGACGTCTCGAGCCTCGGCGTCGGTCACCCCGGTCGCGAGCTCGTTATTGGCTCCAAGCTCGTGACTCGCCTGGCCGCGACCCCGCCGCCGACCTCGACGCAGATCACGACGATCTGGTCACGCGGCGATGCGCTGGTCCCGGGCGGCCGTCAACCGCCCCTGGCCGGCGCCGAGACCATCCTGTACGACGACCTCGGTCACGTGGCGCTGCTCGGCTCGCGCCGCGTCGCCGCGCAAGTGATCGAGCGCCTCGCTCGCTGACGCGGCCGATCGCGTACCGATCACAGATCGTCGCACGGCACGCCGAACCGCCGGTACACCCCGAGCTCGCCGTAGACGAGCGCGATGTTCGATTCGATCGGGACCACGCTGAGTGGGAGGTTCTTGCTCGACTTGGGATCGGACTTCGGCTCCCAGGTCATCGACGGAGGGGTCCACGTGAAGCGCAGTGACCCGGTCTTGGAGGTCAGCACGCCACCGTCCGAATCGACGGCCGTGCGCTTCAGGGGTTGCGGCTTGAGGGCGCCGCGCTTGCCGACGAACAGCCGGTAGGTCTTCGGGGCCTGCTCGTCTCGCGGCTGGTCCGCGTAGTAGTACGTCGTGCCGTCTCGGCCGAGCACGAGCGCCAAGCGGTCCATACCGAAGGGCTTGAACACGGCCTTCGCGAGCAGCGTGCGTGCGTCCTTCGGATCGAGGATCTTCATCGGGGTCTTGGTGTCCCGGCACTGGACGATCCACGTATCCTTGTCGTGTGCGATCGAGGATCTGGCGAGCTCATGGCCCATGCGCTCGTCGAGGAGATCCCACTCGACAAACGTGCTGGACAGGAGCCCTGCGCCCTTGATGATCTGCCGATAGAACGTCTTGCCGTCGCCATAGTAGATGACGTGCGTCAGCGGAGCATCGAACTTGCCGGGCTCGGCCTCGCCGAACGCGAGGTAGTGGCCCTTGCCATCGTGGAGCACGGCGCCGGTCGTGCGCACCGCCTTGATGTCCTCCGCGGTGTCGGCGTGCGCCACGGTCGAGATCAGGAGGGCGGCGGCCAAGGCGCCGCGCAGCGCCGGATGGCGTCGGGTCTTCATCCTCGCTATGCTAGCAAGCCGATGGATGGGGCCGCCACGCCGATCGAGGTCGGTCCGGGGATGGTGCTCGGTGGGACGTACCTGATCGAGGACGAGCTCGGCCGCGGCGGGATGGGCCTCGTGTTCGCGGCGCGGCACACGCGCACGCAGAAGCGCGTCGCGATCAAGTTCCTCCTCGAGACGCTCGAGCCGGAGTACGTGGCCCGGTTCCGCCAGGAGGCCGAGGTCACCTCGCGGCTCGGACACCCGAACATCATCAACGTGCACGACTTCGACACGCTCGCTTCGGGCACCACGTACCTCGTGATGGAGTACCTCGAAGGCGAGACGCTCGCCGCGCGGCTCCGGCGCGGGAAGCTCGGGGTGGCCGCGGCGCTGCCGATCCTGCGCCAGATCGCGTCCGCGCTCCACGCCGCACACGGCGCGGGCGTGATCCATCGCGACCTCAAGCCGGAGAACGTGTTCCTGATCGCCCGCGAGCGCGAGGGCGCGGCGGTCGATCACGTGAAGGTCCTCGATTTCGGGGTCTCGAAGGTGTTCGGCTCGACGCTGGTGCGGACCCGCAACGACGTCGCCCTCGGGACCCCGCGGTACATGGCGCCCGAGCAGGCGGCCGGCCGCAACGACGAGATCGATGGTCGCACGGATCAATTCGCACTGGCCGTGATCGCGTTCGAGATGCTCGCGGGCGAGGCGCCGTTCGAAGGCAACAACGGCACGCAGGTGATGTTCCAGATCGTGAACGAGCCCTCGCGCCCGCTCACGCCGCTCGCGCCCGCGGCGCCGCCCACGGTGGTCGCCGCGATCGAGCGCGCGATGTCGAAGCGGCCCCAGGAGCGGTTCCGCGATCTCTCCGCGTTCATGCGCGCGCTCACCGGCGAGCCGCTCGTGCACGGGGAGGCGACGCCGCCCGGGCCCCTCGAGGCGGTCACGGTGAGCGTGAAGGGCGGTGCGGCGAAGCGGGCCACCGGGGCGGCGCCGTCCGCAGCATCGCCCGTGGTGCGCTCACCCGGCTTCGCGCTGTGGATCGCGATCGGGATCGCGTTACTCGGTGGCGTGATCGTGGCGCTGGTCGTCCGCGGCCGCCGCCCAGGCGAGCCTGCGACGGTCGCAGATGCCGGCGCGCCGGTGGTGCAGACGGCCGATGCGACCACGCTCACGGATGCTGGTGCGTCCCCCGACGCGGTCGCGCTCACCGATGCCGCCGTGGTCACCGAGGCCGTGCTCACCGACGCCGCGGTGCCGCTCGATGCCCCGCCGCGGCCGCGCCCACGAACCCCGGTGGAGTCCGTGCAGTCCGTCGAGCCGGCGGCGCCCCCGCGCGATCCTGAGGCCGCCGGTGTCCTCGCGGAGGCCGAGGCGGCGTTGCGGGCCGGCGACCTGACCCGGGCAACGACGGCGGCGAAGCACGCGCTCGGCTATGGGCCCGATCCTCGTGCGTACCAGGTCCTGCTCGAGGCCGCGTGCCGCAACCACGATGTCGCGGAGGCCCACGTGGCGCTTCGCAACCTCTCGAAGCGCGGGAAGGCCGCGGGACGTGCCCGATGCCAGGCGCTCGGGTTCTCGGTCGATCCGGAACCCTGACAGCTACGTCTGCGGCCCGGCGAACAGGGTGGCCATCGTCGCGCGAGCGATCGTCACGTCGACGAGCTCGCCGACCGCGCCGACGCCAGCGGGAAGGATCACGCTCTTGAAGCCATCGGTGCGGCCCATCAGCTGCGCCGGATCGCGCTTGCTCGGGCCGTGTACGAGCACGCGCTCGCGCCTGCCGACGTGCGCCGTGAACACCTCGCCCGAGATCCGCTCCTGCAGCGCGATGATCTCGGTGAGCCGACGCTTCTTGGTCGCTTCGGGGACGTCGTCGGTGAGCTTCTTCGCGGCGAACGTCAGGTCACGCTCGGAGTACGCGAACATGAACGCCGAATCGAACCGCAGCTCGGCCATCAGGGCCAGGGTCTGTGCGTGGTCCTCCTCGGTCTCGCCGGAGAACCCGGTGAGGATGTCCGTGGAGAACGCGATCTCCGGCATCGCGGCGCGGAGCGCATGGACGATCGCGCGGTAGTCAGTCACGGTGTAGCCGCGCTTCATCCGCTCGAGCACCACATCCGAGCCCGACTGCACCGGCAGGTGGACGTACTTGCAGATCTTCGGTTCTTCCGCGATCGCCGCGATCACGTCCGCGGTGAAGTCGACGGGGTAGGGCGAGGTGAAGCGCACGCGCTCGATGCCCTCGACACGGCACACGGCGCGCAGCAGGCCGGCGAAGCTGGTCTCGTCCCACACGTACGAGTTGACGGTCTGGCCGAGGAGCACCACCTCGCGATAGCCCGCCGCGGCGAGCTCGCGGACCTGGCGCAGCACCTCGCGTGGCGGCGTGCCACGCTCGCGTCCACGCGTGAACGGCACCACGCAGAACGTGCAGAACTTGTCGCAGCCGCGCTGGATCGTCACGAACCCCGAGACGCCATCGCCGCCGACCGCGCCCGAGAGCCCCTCGTAGGTCTCCGCCTTGTCGAGCCGCACATCGATCAGTGGGGCGGCATGCGCCTGGCGCGCGGCAGCGAGCAGCTCGGGGAGCCGCCGGTAGCTGTCAGGACCGGCGATCACGTCCACCGCGGGTGCGCGCTCGATCAGGCTCTCCTTGAGGTGCTCGGCCATGCAGCCGACGATCGCGAGCACGGTGCCCGGCTTCTTGCGCTTGAGGGCCCCCAGCTCGGCGGCGCGGGCGGTGACCCGTTCTTCGGCCTTCTCGCGGACGGCGCACGTATTGACGACCAGGATCTCGGCATCCTCGGCGCGATCACACGTCGCGTAGCCGGCGTCGGCCAGGACGCTGCCGATCAGATCGGAGTCCGCGACGTTCATCTGGCAGCCGTAGGTCTCGACGTAGACCCGTGGCGCGCCGGGGGCAGGCGTCGGGCGTGGCCCGGCCGTCTCCGTACGCTTCCCCAGCGGGACCAGCACATCCGACATCGCCCCGGGACTTACCACGCCCCGGGGCGACCCTCCAGATCGACGGTTCTGGCGTACTCTCGGGTAGGTGGCCGCCCAGCATGTTGGACGTGCCGTGGGGTGGACGGTGGGCTGCCTCCTGGCCCCCGCGCTCCTCGGCGCGATGTTCGGCCCGCGCTGGATCGCGGTCGGGCTCGCGATCGCCCTCCTCGCCACCCTGTGGCTGACTCTGTGGCTTCCCCGCTCGGCGCACCGGGCATTCTCGATGGCTCGGTTCCCGCGCGCACGGCGGCGCTACCGCATCCTGGCCAGCCTCGCGTTCTCGGGGGCCCGGGAGCGCGCCGCGCTGCTATCGCGGGCAGGCTGTGCGGTCGCCGCGGGCGATCTGGAGAGCGCCGAGGCGCTCCTGGCGCGGTTCGATCCGGTGGCCCTCGAGACCTCCGAGCGCTGCGTGTGGCTCAACAATCGAGCCTGCGCGGTGCTCGATGCGGGCCGCGATCCGACCCGGGCGCTGGCGCTGGCGGACGAGGCGATCGGGCTGCGGCCCGATGTGCCGGCGATCCAGCACACCCGCGCCCGCGCCCTCCTCGCCGTGGGGCGGATCGATGACGCGATCGCGATCCTCGAGACCATGCGGTCGGGCGGTGAGCTGGCGCCGATGCTCGAAGCGGAGCGCTGTCGCGAGCTGGCGGCCGCGTGGGATCGCAAGGGGCAAGCGGACTACGCCAGCGACTATCGCGAGCGAGCACGGCTGGTGGCGCGGTGAACCTCCCGTTCTGCTGCGCCGCGTGTCGCCTGCTCCAGGAACCGGCCAGCGAGTGCATCGATTGTGGGTCGAGCGTGATCGGGCGCCTCGACACCGAGCAAGAGCTATTGCGCTGGGCCTCGTTGTCGATCACGCCCGAAGAGGGAGGGACGGGCGGTCGCTCCAAGCGCGTCACCGCGATCGACATCCCCTCCCCGAACGTGGCCCACGAGGCGGTCAGCCGCAGCGGGATCGCTCGGGCACTCGGCGCTCCGCTCCGCTCACTCCTCGACGATCAGCCGATCCTCGCCGAGCAGATCTCGCTGATCACGCGGTCGCGACACAGTGTGTTCCTCCGTCGCGTCCACGCCGCGCCCTTCCTCCTCGAGCCGGCGCCGCCGATCGCCGCCGCGTCGGTGCTGATCACCGGGGTCCTGCGGCTCGTGCCGCACGTGCGCCCTCCGCACGCGCGCCTCGCGGGAGACGATGCCCGGCTGGCGCGCCTCGGGATCCCGCCGCACTTCCTCGAAGGTGCGAGCCTCGAGGTCGTCACCATCCGTCCTGGAGATGCCGTGTCTGCGTCAGGCGTGCTCGAGGACGCCCGGGTCTCCGAGCTGGCGGTCTATCGCGATGGCGTGGATCTGCAGGCGATGGTCGGCCGCGGCGGCCGCATCGTGCGCCTCGCGGTGTAGCTCAGCGGAAGGCTGCGCTCGATCATCGCCAGTTCTCCCCGAGCTCGGCTTCCATGATGTCGCTCGCGAGCGACACACACTCGTCGCACAGCGCCACGCCGCCGCGGCCGAGCAGCTTCTTGACCTGAGCCTCGAGCTTGCCGCACCAGGAGCACACGTTGACCGTGTTCGGTCTCACCGTGTTCGGGGCGGCCTCGTCGACGTGCTCCATCAGCTCGGCAGCCGTGGGCACGCGGAACTCGCCGGTGGCGTTGACGCTGAGCCCGCCTCCGAGCCCCTTGTGGCACGGCCCGCACACCATCACCAGCTCTCCCCCCTCGAGGGCCTGCGCGCAGATCGGGCAGTTCACCGGAGTACCCTATCGTCCCCGCGGGATCCTGACCACCATCTTCGTGCCCTCGCCGATGCGGCTCTCGACCTCGATCCGGCCGTGATGCTCGGCGATCACCGCGTGGCTGGTCGCGAGGCCAAGGCCCGTGCCCTTGCTCTTGGTCGTGAAGAACGGGTCGAAGATGTGTGCGAGCTGCGCGGGGGCGATCCCCGGGCCGTCATCTTCGACGGTGAAGGTCGCGAGCTCCGGTCCGCCACGCGCCGTGACCTTGATGTGCTTGCCGCCCGCCGAGGCCGCATCCGCGGCGTTGCGAACGAGGTTCCACAGCACCTGGCGCAGCTTCGCGGGATCGGCCGCGATCGGCAGCGGCTTGTCGACCTCACACGAGATCTCGACATCGCCGAACGCCTGATCACCTCGCGCGACCTGGAGCGTCTCCTCGACGAGCACGCCGAGATCGAAGTCCACGAGGCGAGGGGGCCGCGGGTTGGCGTAGTCGAGCAGGTCGCCGATCAGGACGTTGAGGCGCGCGATCTCGCGATTGACGATCGTCATCAGCGTTCGATCGTCTTCGGAGGCCTGCGGTGCCTGCTTGAGCAGCTCGATCGATCCCGAGATCGAGGCGAGTGGATTGCGGATCTCGTGCGCGATGCCGGCCGCGAGCTGCCCCACGGTGACCAGCCGGTCCTGGAGGCGGGTCTGGTGCTCGAGCCGGCGGAGCTCCGTGAGATCCTGGAAGTTGACGATCCTGCCGATCACCTGGTCGCGGACATCTCGCAGCTGCGAGACCGTGACCCCGACGGTGAGCTCGTCTCCCGTCGACGTCTTGACCTGGAGATCGGCGCGTCGCGGCTCACCACCGCCCGCGAGCAGCGACGCGAGCCCCGGCATCAGCTGATCGATCGGCTGGTGGAGCATGGACTGTGCGGGCTGGCGGAGGATGTCGCCGGCGGCGACGTTGGCCGCGAGCACCGTGCCATCGGGCGCGATCGTGATCAGGCCCGAGGCCAGCGAGCGCACGATGTCCTGGTGCAACGTGTAGAGATCGGCCACGGCCTTGCGCGTGGTGGCCAGGCTCTCGGCGCCCTTCTGCAGCTGATCTCCGAAGATGAACGACAGCGCGCCGACCCCGACCAGCGCGGCGTAGTTGATGCCGAGGGTACGGATCAGAGCGATTCCCGCCTGGTTGGCGGGGTGGATCGGAGCCGAGCTGGGCAGCGCCAGCACGTTGGTCCACGCAGCGATCGCGGTGACCGTCACCGCTGCGAGCGAGGCGATCGTGACGACGACGGCGCCGCGCCGGTATGACAGCGCGCCGGCGGCGACGATCGAGAGCGCGTAGAGGAACGTGTATGGGCTCTGAGCGCCGCCCGTGACATAGACAAGCAGCGAGGTCACCGCGAGATCGGTGGCCTGCATCGGGCGAGCGACCCGGCGCGGCGCGAACCCTCGCCGCAGCAGCACGCCGAACACGATCGTGGAGAGGTAGGTCACCGAGAGCAGCAGCGACTGCAGCCACACCGCGCTGCGCGAGGTCTGTTCTCCCGTGACCTGCAGCCACAGCGAGAGGACCAGCACGACGCTGATCACGATCGTGCGGAGCAGCAGCAGGCGGGTGACGCGGCCGCGGAGATCGCTGGTCGGGACCACCTGCGGGCGGCCGACGAGCGAGTCCCCCGGCGACGGTGCGGCCGGATCGTGGCGCACCGTCGGGACGGGGATCGTGGCCAAGGCGCGCCTAGTTGA
>JAYVRN010000023.1:0-9100 GCA_043776275.1 Myxococcales bacterium
GGACCACGTCGAACCGAGCGATCTCGATGAGTTCCGCTCGGGTGTCCCGACGCTGGCAACCGAGCTGGCCGGGTCGCGCGGCCCATGTACCATCGCGCCATGCTTCCCGAGCTGACCTGGGCCACCGTCACCGTCACTGATCACATCGCCCTCGTCGCCCTCCGCGCACAGGGCAAGACGAGCCGGATGGGGCCCGCGTTCTGGAACGAGATGCCGGCGCTGTTCGCCGCCCTCGATGCCTCGGAAGACGTCCGCGTGATCGTCCTCCGCGGCGAAGGTGAGGGCTTCAGCCACGGCCTCGATCTCGCGGCGATGGGCCCCGAGCTCGCGCAGGTGGTGGGGCCAGCCGCTGGAGCGCGCGAGCGGGCGAAGCTGTACGCGATGATCCAGCGGTTGCAGCGCGCGATCTCGAGCGTGGCCGCCTGCACGAAGCCCGTGATCGCCGCGATCCACGGCTGGTGCATCGGCGGCGGCGTCGATCTCGCGAGTGCGTGCGACATCCGGATCTGCTCCGCCGACGCGAAGTTCAGCGTGCGCGAAGTCCGGCTGGCGATGGTCGCCGACGTCGGCACGCTCGCCCGGCTCCCCGCGATCATCGGCGAGGGCGCCACGCGTGAGCTCGCGTTCACCGGTGCAGACATTGATGCGGCTCGCGCGCTGCGCCTCGGCCTCGTCAGCGACATGCACGCCACGCCGGCCGAGCTGTGGACCGCGGCACAGGTGATGGCCGCCCGGATCGCCGCGAACCCGCCGCTGACGGTGCAGGGCATCAAGCAGGTGCTCAACATGCGCTCGGAGCGGAGCGCCGCAGAGAGCCTGCAGACCGTGGCGATGTGGAACGCCGCCCACTTACCGTCGCAGGATCTCGGCGAGGCGATGGCCGCGTTCGTGCAGCGCCGTGAGCCGAAGTTCAGCGGCCGCTGACGCCCTGTTAATCATCGGTGGATCTGGTCGATCCACGGCACATGGATGTCTCCAGTGCCCAAGGCGTGGGTCAGGCGTACGCGGTGCGCGTCGAGAAGCTCGCGCAGAACGCGGCCAAGGCCGAAGGGGAAGCTGCCGTGCAGCTGATCGAGAACGCCACGCCGCCGCCCGCGGGGGCCCACGGCGAGGGCTCGCACATCAACACATACGCCTGACCCCGGCTGACGCCGCTCAGGGGCATGGTGCGTCGAGGGCCGCCGGTGCGAACACCGTGGGCACGCCATCGCGCAGGTAGGTCGCGAGGAAGCATCCGTACTGGTACTTCACCTCGGTGAGCTGGCGGTGGATCTGGTGCGCGTCGACGATCCCGTCGTCGTGGTACTGGACGACGACGTTCGTGGTGCCGTTGCGGTTGCCCTTCACGGGGTAGCTCAGCATGCCGTCGAGGTGATCGGTCGCGAGCGCCTGCTGCGTGCCGGGCCAGACTTGCTCGCCGGTCTGCTGGTTGCCGTACGCGAGCGCGGCCGCATCGAACACCGGGTTCGGGAAGTACTTGTCGTCGAGGCCGATCGGTTGATAGACGTGCCGCACCGTGAAGCCGGGCGGTGGCCGCCGCGCGAGCTTCGCCATCGACGGCCCGGGCTCCGAGATCTCCCAACCGAGGCCGAGCATCGCGAGGGTCGGGTGTACGAACGAGAGGGTGTCCCCTTCAACACCGAACACGCCCGCGAGCAGGCTGCGGCCCGACGCGACGATCTCGGTATCGAGGATCATCATGTTCCAGAACCCACCCGCACCGAACGGCGTGAGCGCGCCGAACCGCGGCTCGACGGCGCCGATCATGTTGGTGTACATGCCGCCCATCGAATGACCACCGGCCATCAGCTTCGTGGCATCGAAGTGGTGCGCGGTGGCTCCACTCGGAAGACTCACGCCGCCGCAGGTGGCGAGCACCGACGCCGGGATCTGGAGCTCGATCAAGGCATCGAGGAGCAAGCGCTGCTCGAACACGCCCTGCTGGAACGTGTACGGGAACGCCGAGAGGTTGTTGATGTTGAGGTACGCGTAGCTGCTGGCACCGGCGAGCCGCTCCGGGTTGACGGGCAGCGCGCTCGAGGCCGCCGCGATGCCGCGCTTGGCGACGACGTACCCCGGGCCCTTGCCGACATCCGGGATGTCCTCGGTGGTGTGGCTCGGCCCATCGTCGACGATGTCGAACGAGGCGCCGCCGGAGCCATGAAAGAACTGCCACAGCGGCCAGCCGGCGGCCGGCATCGTCCCCGTCGGGATCGTGATCGTCAGCGGCACGGTCATCGTGCCTTGCGCGATCGGAGCGCCCGCAGCGTCGAGGCGGAACCGGCCTTCGCTGCCGAACGGTGGCGTCCCGACCTGGTACTGCGGATAGGTGACGTCCGCGATCAGCTCGCAGAAGCCATCGTGCGCGGCGCCATCCACCGGGTCGACGCGGAGGTTCGCGATCGTGGCATTCGCGGAGGCACGCACCGCCTCGGAGCGCTCGCGGAGCACCGCGACCTCGTCGCCGGTGGTGAACACCGTGGCCACAAGCACGTCCTCGGTCGCGACACCGGTCTCGGCGAGCGCGTCCCACAGCGGTGAGTACAGCGCGTGCGCGGCGGTGCCACGCGCTCCCGAGGGTGTGTTGCCCGCGGCGAGTGTTGCGAACGCGGGTGGGACCTCGGTGCCCGGTGCGAACGCCTTCTTCAGCACGAACGCATAGCGCGTGTGCGGCCGGAGCACGGTGCCAGGGCGCGGCGCGAGCGCGACGAGGCCGGTGCCGGTGAAGTCATCATCGGGGAGCGTCTGCGCGACCATGGCGTGCAACGCACCTCGCTCGTCGGAGTCCGGATCGATATCGAGCAGCAGCGCGTCCGCGCTGGCGACGGCAGGGATCACCTGGTCGAGCGCGCGCGTCGGCGGCGTGGCGGTGAACTTGAACCACGCGATCGGCATCACGGGGAATCCTGCGCGCTCGCTCGCCACCGAGAGCAGATCGGTGAGCACCGGCAGGTTGCGGCGGTTCGGGAACCCGGCGAGATCGGGGCGACCCTCGGGCGTCAGGCGCAGATCCGAGGGGAACGGCAGCTCCCAGTACGTGGTCCCCGCGAGCGGTCCGTCGAGATCGAACGCCACGGTGTCGGCCGGCGGACCCTCGTCGGAGCACGCGGCGAGCGATGCGAGCACGAGAGCGAGGGCGAGCCGGAGGGTGCGCATGCCCCTTGGTAGCGCGCACCGTGCACCGACCCCCATCAATAGATTCGGCCAGTTCGACGGCTACCGGAGTCGCCAGGTTTGCGATCAACGAGGTAGCGGCACGATCTCGGGCGCGACGTTGTCGCCGTGACGGTGGGCGACCAGGAGCCGATCACTTGCCCATGCGAGCACGGGCGGCTCGGAGCTGTACGGATCGGCCCACGCGCGCACCATCGAGCCGCTCTGGATCACGCGAATGACGGTCGCGCCCTCGCGCGTTGCATAGCCAACGGCGAAGGCGCGCTCGCCGGCGGCGACCAGCGAGAACGTCGTGTCGGGCGTGGCGTCCGCGAGGGGGCGAGACCACGCGATCTTGCCCTGGATCGTGATCCAGCCGAGGTGCGTGCCCTGGTCGTCGCGGAACGCCACCAGGCAGGCGTCGGCCGTGCAGGTCATCCCGGCATACTCCTGCTTCGGATGGATCGGGATGCGGGTCGGCAGGCCGGCGCAGCCCTTGCGGTCGCACAGGTACATCAGCATCCGGCGCTTGTTGTCGCGCGTGAGGAGCGCGATCTTCTTGCCGGCCGAGGTCACGCCACACCACGTGGTCTTCGTGGTCGCTCGCTCGGCGGGCGGGAGGGGAACGGACACGGCGGCCTGCTGCAGCGGTCCGAACACGACCCACGCGGAGTCGTCGCTCTCGAGCCAGCCCATCGCGAACATGTGCTCGTTGCTCGCGGTCCCCTCGCACAGCGCCTGGACCTTCTTGCCCCAGCGCGAGGGCTCGCCGAGCTGGCCATCCCCCGTGACGCGGGCGAGCTGGACCTTGGCGCGATCGAGCCAGCCCACGGCCACGCCGCTCCGGGTGCCGACCATCCTCGCCTGCGGAACGATCACCGGCACCGCACGCCGATACATCGGCTGGCCGTCCCGGTCGATCGCGACCACGTGACGATCGCTCGGCGCTCCTTCCATGAGCGCGAACCCTTCAGGCGTCACCGCGACCGACAGCTCGCGCGGTGCCAGGACCTCGACACCTGACGTCCTTCCGACACCCACGATCAGCGTGGCAACCGCGACCACGCACCACCACCTCGCCGGGACGCTCGCCCTCGCTGCCGTCTGCATGCGCGGACCATACCGCTCCTGGCATGCGTGCTGCACCTCGTCCGTCACATGCCGACCCTCAGCGCCTTCGAGCTCCTCACCACGCAGCATGACGAGATCGACGCGCTGGTCGTGGAGGTCTCGGCTGCGACCACGCCCCAGGCGCGCACCAGCATCCTCTGCGTGCTCGCCGATCGACTGTCGCTCCACCTCGCGGTCGAACAGGAGCTGCTCTACCCCGCAGCAAATCTTCTGATCGCATCCGAGGTCCGCGCGGAGCTGTTCGCCGAACACCTCGAGATCAAGCGCGTGCTCGCCGATCTGATCTGGCTCGGCCAGGAGGATCGACGGTTCGCCCGCAAGCTCGTGAGTCTCCAGTCGTTGCTCCAGTGGCACGAGGCCTGGCAGGAGACCGAGCTGTTCGAGCGGCTGGCGCAGGGCCTCCCCGCGCCCCGGCTCGCGGATCTCGGCGCCGACGTTCGCGACTGGCTCGACCGCACGGCCCACGCGGTCGCTGCTTGAGCCGATAACAGCGCCGTGGCAGAGGTGCGCGCGGTGTGCGCCCGTGCCACCGTCGGCGCGTGGCCGACCTCGTGCGGGAGTTCCGTACCGAGCCCTTGCTCGCGATCATCGCGCACCTCGAGGAGCACGGGAGCGGTGTGATCGCGGTCCCCGATCCGGATCTCGGGCGTGGTCGCTACGCGGGCGAGCTGATCGAGCACGCGGGACAGCGGCTCGTCCATCGCCCGTTCCGCACCTGGGTCGATCTCGCCGAGCGCCTGGGCCTCCGGCTACTGACGCCCCGGGCGTTCGCGGCGCCGCTGATCGAGCTCCGGTTCGAGCGCCTGGATCTCGCCACGCGCCTGCGTCCCACGGCGGACGACCCGACGGAGCGCTATGGCGCCGGCTCGGAGTTCGCGCGGATCTCGAAGGCGGAGGATCCGAGCTTCGTGCTCGATCTCCGCGAGGCGCTCGCACGGGCGAAGCTGCCTCCTCGCGCGCGCGTGCTCGACCTCGGCGTCAACGCGGGCGATGAGCTCGCGCTGCTCCGTGATCTCGGGCTCCTCGATGCGGAGCTGGTCGGCGTGGATCACAGCGCCTCGGCGCTCGAGGTCGCTCGCGCGCGGTTCCCCGAGGCCACGCTGATCGAGGCGGACCTCAACTCGCTGCCGGCTCACGCCCTCGGCCGGTTCGATCTCGTCCTCTCGATCGGGACGCTCCAGTCGCCGGGCATCGATGATCGGGAGCTGATCCGGCGGATCGTCCAGGATCACCTCGCGCCGCACGGTGCGGTGATCCTCGGGTTCCCGAACGCGCGCTACCTCGATGGCGAGCTCGAGCACGGCACGCGGATGAAGAACTTCCGCCAGCCCGAGCTCGGGCTCCTGATCAAGGACGTGGCGTTCTACCGGAAGTATCTGCAGCAGCACGGCAAGCAGGTGTTCGTCACCGGCAAGTACGAGCTGTTGATCACCGGCGTGGGCTGAGCAGCTCCCCGGCGCGCATCTGGTTCGCGCGATGCACGGAGTGCGTCCGAAAGGACCTGACATCATGAGCGCATCGAATTCTCGATCCTCTCGATCCTCCGATCATCACGCCCGGGGCCTCGGCGAGCTCGTCGGGGCGCCGTGCCACGTCACCCGGATGGGGCAGGTCTACGACGGGCGCGGATCGCTGATGCGGCCGGATCTCGACGGGTGCTGGCTGCGCTGCCCGGAGGTCGGCAAGCCGCTGTGGCTGCTCGTGGGCGCGGACAACTGGGTCCGCACAACGCCGGTCCAGAGCATCACGGTCGACGAGCGTGCGACCAACGTGGTCAGCGTGCGGACGCTGGACGCGCGCTACCGGTTCGTGTTCCGGGCCTCGGTCAGCGCCTGACGTCACACCTCGCGCGGCTCGCGCAGCTCGGGATGAGCGCGCCAGCGCAGCAGGAAGATCGCGAGTGGAATCGCCAGGAACGGAAGCGTCAGCGCGAGCTCCGCCAGTGACGAGCGACCCGACGCGACGATGAACGTCACGACCAGGACGAACGGCAGCAGCAAGCCAAGCTGGCCGATCGCGATCGGGCGTGGAGAACGTGCCGTGGTGGATTCCGTGGTCGCATGTCTGGTCGTCATGCCCTCAACGAGTGCATCGGCCGGGCCAGCGCGCTTTCGTGTTTCGTTTCGACACGCGTGGGTGTGGCGGACACACCGTCGACGCTGGTTCCGCGCAGGTACGCGAGATCGGGGGGGTGGCGTGGCGCATGCAAAAGCTCGGCGCTGGAGGATGCCCATGCCCGCACCCGATCTCACGCATCTGCAAGGTCTGCGCGTGCTCGTCGGCGAACACGAGGTCGGCACCCGGCTACGGCTGATCCGCATGCTCGAAGGCAACGGCGCCGAGGCCGCGGGCGTCGCCTCCAGCCTCGAGCTGCTCTCGGCGCTGGTCGATGACGGCCCGTTCGATGCCGTGATCAGCGACGCCCTGCTGCCGGGCCGGTCCTGCGCCGACGTGATCGCGATGACGCGGGGGGCCGGCCTCGGTGTCAGCTTCATCGTGCTCGCGGGTCCTGCCGATCGCGGCATCCCGAGCTACCTGGCACCCGACGTGAGCCTCGTGCCGACTCCCGTGGATGACACGCTCCTGGCGCTCGAGCTCGAGCGCCTCGCCAGCAAGCCGCACGCCTGCGATGCCGCCAAGTGCGTGTTCATCGCCTGCGCCGCATGTGGCAGCCCACACATCGCGGAGCTGTGGCCACCCAACCCATCGTTCTGCCCGCGCTGCATCCAGCGGATCGAGGACGCCAACGAGGCGGGCGCCGACGCGTTCGTGGGTGACCTGCCTCCGCGATGTGATGACCCCCGATCTCGTCGTGATCGATCCGCAGGTCACGGTGGCCGACGCGATGGTGATGATGACCGCGTCCAGGTGTCGCCATCTTCCCGTCGTCGATCAAGGGAGGCTGTGCGGGCTGGTGTCCGTCGGTGATCTCACCGCCTGGCTCGTGCGCGAGCAGAAGGTCGTGATCGACCACCTCCACGACTACATCATCCACTGAGCTGGCCGGCGCTCCGCCGCGACTCACTCGACGATCGAGGGAGCTACGACGCCATCGCCATCAAAGTCCACCCAGATCGGATTGGTGATCGCGAGCGGGTACACCTTGAAGTGCAGCGCGTCGCCGATCACGGGTGCCATCGGCCGGTCACCGTCGACCCGCACGATCACGAAGCCATCGCGGGTCAGCGGGATCGTGAGCGTGTCCTCGAACCGGATCGGCGCCGCGCCGGTGGTCGGCCGCTCGAGCACCTTGGCGCCATCGACCAGCACGCTCAACCGCGCGACATCGATCCACGCTGGGGCGCGGACGCGGACGTGGAGCTCGAGGGGCCCTCTCGCCGTCGAGACGGTGTCGCCGAGGCCCTGCGTGCCCACAGAGACCTCGACGATCGGCCCGGTCGTGAAGTAGCTCCGCCCATGCTTGATGGCCACGGTCAGGGCGGCGGCATCGAGCTGATCGAGCGGCGCATCGGGGAGCTGGACGTAGTTCCGTGGATAGCCGCCGAGGTTGAACGTCAGGTGGTGCGTGTCGGAGTTCCCGGTGGCGGTGATCCGATGGCCGCGGCGCAGGAACGCGAACCAGTCCGAGAGCACGGCGTCCACGCTCTTGCGGTCCGGATCCTGGAACCCGTTGAGCACCTCGACCGCGTCGAAGTCGAAGGAGAACCCAGCGCGCTTGCTGCGGAGCGTCTTGGTGTCGAGGTCGCCGAGATGGAAGTAGCCCATCCGGCCCTTGTCGAGGCGAGGGTGATGAACATCGATCACGCCCCCCGGCCACCGCGCGCGGAGCTCGGCAAACAGGCTCGCGGGCGTGCGTTCCTTGACGACGATCGCGCCACGCGCGGGCGCTTGATCATCGCCGACCAGCGGGAACGCGCCGAAGTGCCCCCAGTCGTGCGTGGTGACCTCATCGCCCTGGAGGCTCGCGAGGCGGTGCGCCTGTCCGAGCTTCGCGATCACCGGCGCGTAGTCGGAGATCACGCCGTGATCGGTGGCGACGATCAGATCCACGCCATCGGCCACGAACTGTGCCGCGCGGTGCCGCATCGGAACCTTGGAATCGAACGAGTGCTCGGCGTGGACGTGGAAGTCGCCCGAGATCCAGCCCGGGGTCTCCACCACGTGCCGCAGCGTGACCTGCAACGAGCTCATGGTGTTCGGCCCCACGTGCACCGTGCGCGGGAGCGCCTCCCACTCGGGGCCATGGCTGAACCACACCTCGTAGCTGCCACGTGGCACGAGCAGGGTGGCGTCGCCGAGGATGAACGCGCGATCGAACGCGAGGATGCCGCCGGGCTGATCCACGCCGATGTCGGCGCGCGTGAACGTGGGCGTGTGGGTCCCCTCGATTCCGACGAACGTCGGCCGCGCCGGCAGCGGCTTTCCGGCCTCGTCGCGCACCTGGACCACGAGCGTGCCCCGGCCACGCGGCGCCGGGACGCCGAGCGGGGAGACTCCGGCGACGTCCTCGGAGGTGCCCTCGCTCGAAGGGAGGGCGAGCGCGGGCGCTTCGGGCTTGTCCTGCGTGGAGCACGCGAGCAGGCCGAGCGTGGCAGCCCGGAGCGCGGTCGCGAAGGTCACGCAGGCGCCGTACCACGCGGGGCCTCGGGATGGACGGCGGTGGAGCGTGATGGACGGCGGTGGACAGTGATGGCCGGTGGTGGCCGGTGGTGGCCGGTGGTGGACGGTGGTGGACGGTGGTGGACGGTGATGGTGATCTGCTCGGTCGTCACGGGCGCAATGGCAAGACCACCGTGAACCGGCTGCCCTGTCGCGGCTCGCTGGTCACCTCGATCGAGCCATCGTGGTCGCGCAC
>JAYVRN010000024.1:0-35547 GCA_043776275.1 Myxococcales bacterium
GACTTCATCTCGGCGTACTGCACGCTGCCGAGCTACCAGCTGCTGAAGAACATCGGGCAGTCGTACGAGCGCAGCCTCGAGTACGAGAAGGCGATCGGCTACTTCGAGAAGTACGTCTCGCAGATCCCACCGGATGCCCGGCCGGCCAACGCCTGCGCCCCCGATCCCAAGGAGGACAAGGGGATCATCGATCGCCGGATCTCCGTGCTGAAGGGCCTGCAGGGGCATGTCTACGTGGAGAGCTCACCGCCCGGCGCGCGGATCACGATCGGCAACGAGACCGGGACGAAGGCGAACTCGGCGTCGGGCAAGGTGTTCGATCTGCTCGGCGGGCGCTACGAGATGACCGTCGAGCTCAACGGCTACGAGTCCTCGACGCAGACGATCGACGTCAAGATCGGCCGCCCGTACACGTACTTCGTCCCGCTGCAGCCGCAGAAGGGCAAGCTCGCCGTCCTCGCCTCCCCACCGGAGGCCCGGATCTTCCTCGGAGATCGCATGGTGGCGGTCGGGCGCTTCGAGGAGACCCTCGCGAGTGGCACATACACGCTCGTCGTCGAGGCGCCGGACTTTGTCACGACGACGAAGCAGGTGGAGATCCTGCCGAACCAGGTCAAGCGCGAGCTGGTGGAGCTCGAAGCGGTCCCGCAGACCGGTCGCCGCCAGCTGATCATCGCGGCGGGCCTCGGTGGCGCGTTCGCGGGCGGCTCGCTGCTCTCGGCGTTCGAGAACAACTCGCTGGTCGGCGTCGGCAGCGTGCTCGGCGGTGCGGCCGGCCTCGTCGGCGCCTACTTCCAGCTGCCCCGCGATCTGCGGCTCGGCACGAGCAACCTGACGATCACCACCGCGATCACCGGGGCGTTCGGCGGCGGCCTCGTGACCACGCTGTTCACGCCGCGGACGGAGATCGTGCAGCCGGTCGCCGGTGCGGGCCTGCTCCTCGGCGCGGGCCTCGGGTACTACGCGGGCGAGCGGCTCAAGGTCCGCCCCGGCGACGCCGGCCTGTTCTCGAGCTCGGTGCTGTGGGGCTCGGTCGCCGGCGGGCTGTTCGCCACGTCGTTCGGTCCGCCGCGCGCGGTAGGCGCGGGGCTCGTGCTCAGCGGGATGGGCCTCGGCGGGATCTCGGGCATCCTCCTCACCAACTACTTCACGATCAGCCGCACCCACGCGCTGCTCGTCGATATCGGCGGTCTGATCGGGATCGCGAGTGGCCTCGCGATCGAGAGCCTCGTGTATCCGCAGAAGACCACGAGCCAGGCGGAGGCCGGCCGCAACACCGAGCACCTCGCGAACTACGCGCTCGGTGGGATGTTCGTGGGGCTGATCGGCGCCGCGGTCCTGACCCGCAACCTCGATGTCCCCAAGTTGCCGGTACGCCCGATGTTTCAGACGACGACCGGCACTGACGGCAAGCAGACGAGCCTGTACGGGCTCGGCGGCACCTGGTAAGTACCGCGCATGGAACAGCGCTCCAGCGCCTGCCCGCTCGATTGCCCGGATGCCTGTGGGCTGACGGTCACCATCGATGGAGGACGGGTCGTGGAGCTCGAAGGCGATCGCCGCGGCCCGATCACCGACGGCTTCATCTGCGGCAAGGTCCGCAAGTTCGTCGATCACATGTACGGGCACGATCGCATCGCGCGGCCGCTCCTGCGTGCCGGTGCGAAGGGCAGCGGCGAGTGGCACGGCATCTCGTGGGATGAAGCGCTCGGTCTGATGGCGGAGCGGCTGCAGACGATCAAGGCGCGCTCGGGCGGCGAGGCGATCCTGCCCTATCACTACGGCGGCTCGAACGGCTGGCTCACCGATGGAGCGCTGGTAACGCGCTTCTTCCGCCGCCTCGGCGCCTCGAACCTTCAGCGTACGTTCTGCGCCTCGGCCACCGGTGCTGCCACGCGCGGGCTGTATGGCGTGATGCCGGGCACCGCCCTCGAGGACTTCGTCCACGCGAAGTTGATCGTGCTGTGGGGCGTCAATCCTTCGGCGACCGGCATCCACCTCGTCCCGATGATCGAGCGTGCACGCGAGGCGGGAGCCAAGCTCGTCGTCATCGATCCGCGTCGCACGCCGCTCGCGCGCCGCGCGGATCTTCACCTCGCGCCGCGCCCGGGCACCGATCTTCCCGTGGCCCTCGCGATCCTCAACGCCTTGTTCGAGCGGGGTCACGCCGATCGCGCGTTCCTCGCCGCGCACACCACCGGCGCCGAGGAGCTCGCCCGTCGCGCCTCGCGCTGGACGCTCGAGACCGCCGCCGCGGAGTCCGGGATCGCCGCCCAGGACCTGGCGCAGTTCGTGGAGCTGTACGCCGCCTCCTCGCCCGCCGTGATCCGCGCGGGCTGGGGCATCGAGCGCAACCGCAACGGCGGCAGCGCGGTCGCGGCGGTGCTCGCGATCCCGGCCGTCGCCGGCAAGCTCGGCATCCGCGGCGGTGGCTACACGATGGGCAACGGCGACGCGCGCTGGGGCGTGGGTGAGGAGCACGGCACGGCACAGCCCGCGCCGCCCACGCGCTCCGTCAACATGAGCCAGATCTCCACGGCGCTGCGCGAGCTCCGCGACCCGCGCATCGAGGCGATGATCGTCTTCAACTGCAACCCCGTCGCCACGGCGCCGGATCAGCGCGCGCTGATCGAGGAGCTCTCGCGCGAGGATCTGTTCCTCGTCGTGCACGAGCAGGTGATGACCGACACCGCGGCTCTCGCCGATCTCGTGCTCCCCGCGACCACGTTCCTCGAGCACGACGATCTCACGCGCGGCTACGGCACGATGCGGATGTTCCACAGCCGCGCGGTGGTACCGCCCGTGGGCGAGGCGCGCAGCAACAACGCCGTGTTCGGTGAGTTGCTCACGCGGTTCGGCCTCGTGCGCGAAGGCGATGCGATGACCGACGAGGCGATCGCCGCCCAGATCTTCGCCGCCGCTCCCGAGGGAGCCAAGCTCGCCCGCGATCTCGCCGAGCACGGCGTGGCCACCCCACCACCCGGGGACCGCCCGGTCGCATTCGTCGACGTGTTCCCGGGCACGCCCGATCGCAAGGTGCACCTGGTCTCCGAGGCCCTCGATCGCGAGGCGAACGGCCTCTACACGTATCAGCCCGATCCGCGCACCGACGCGTACCCCCTCGCGCTGATCTCGCCGGCGCTCGCCACGCAGATCAGCTCGTACTTCGGGCAGCTGCGCTCGGCGCCCGCCACGCTCGGCATGTCGCGCGGTGACGCTGCGGCGCGCGGCATCACGGAGGGCGCCCCGATCCGGATCTGGAACGAGTACGGCGAGGTCCACTGCACCGCGAAGCTCGATGGGGACGTGCGCGACGGCGTGTGCGTGTTGCCGAAGGGGCTGTGGCGCAAGCACACCGCGAACGGCTACACGTCGAACGCGCTGATCCCGCCCACGATCGCCGATCTCGGCGGCCAGGCCGCGTTCAACGACGCTCGGGTCCAGGTCGCGCTCCGCAGCTGAGCCGTAGGTTGCTGAGAAGCGCGAAGCGCTTCGAGGTCAAGCTGCCCGGTGCCCGTGCCCGTGCCCATGCCCGTGCCCGACGACGATTTACCGCGAGTCGGGCGAGCATCGAGGGATCGCCAATCGAGAGTCGACGGGCACGGGCACGGGCATGGGCACTAGCCGACGAGCGCGAGCGCGAGCGTGATGCCCGCGGCGATCGCTAGGATCGCGCCGAGGATCAGCCACAGGTGATTGCCCTTCCCCGCGGCCGGCTTCGCGGCGGCCAGACGTTGCGAGACCAGCTGCTTGGGCGGTGGCGGGACACCGAGCGTGGTCGCCGCGTGGACCGAGCCCGAGCTGCCGGCGAGGCCGCTGACCTGGCCGGGTTGGGTGGTGGTGGGGACGAACTTCGGCTTGACCGGTACGCGTCGCGTGGTGGCCATGATGTCGTCGAAGGGGGGATGCTCTTCGGTCGGCGCCGCGGGCGCCGTGGCCGGCGGGATCGAGGGCGCCGACGAGCGGGTAGGGAGCGATTGCGGAACGACGGGCTCGGCGCCGACGCGCGAGGGGGACAGCCCGATCTCCGGGCTCATGCCCGGGTTCGAGAGCGAAGCCATCTCGATGCCGGCGACGGACTTGGTGGGGAGCTTCAACGAGCGCAACCGGCGAATCACGGTCCGGACCGCGGCGAGCGAGGGCCGCGCGGCGGGCTCCTTGGACAGCATCGAATCGACGAGCTGCACCATCTCGTCGGGCAGCCCCGAGACCATCGAGCCGATCGAGGGTGGAATCTCCTCGGCGTGGCACTGGAGCATCGCGAACGCTTCGAGGCGCGGGAACGGGCGCTGACCGCTGAGCAGCTCGAACATCAGGATGCCGAGCGCGTACACATCGGTGCGGTAGTCCACCGCCTGCCCGCGGGCCTGCTCGGGGGACATGTACTCCGGTGTCCCGATCATCACGCCGGTCTTGGTGATGAACGCGGCCTGACCCATGTCGGGCATCAGCTTCGCGAGCCCGAAATCGAGGAGCTTGATATCGGGCCAGCCCTCGTCCTTGGCGATCAGGTAGACGTTGTCGGGCTTGAGGTCACGATGCACGAAGCCCTTGTCATGCGCGGCGATCAGCGCCGACGAGATGCCCTCGATCACGTTGGCGGCCTCGCTCGGGTGTAAGGGCCCGCGGCGCAGGCGCTTGCGCAGCGATTCCCCGACGAGCAGGTCCATCACGTGAAACGCGCGGCCGTCGGGGAGCGTGCCGTAGGCGAAGATGTCGATGATGTTCGGGTGGCCGATCTGGTTGACGGCGCGTGCCTCCTGGACGAACCGCTCGACCGTGGTGCGGGACATCGAGACCTCGGAGCGCAGGACCTTGATCGCCGCGCGCTTGCCGATCACCGCATGCGTGGCGCTATAGACCACGCCCATGCCGCCTCTGCCGAGGATGCCATCGATGATGTAGCCGTTGACGTCGGTGCCATCAACGAGCCCCTGATCTTCATGCGTGGGTGCGGTGGCATCCACGTTCGTGAAGTGATTGTCCTCCTCCTCGACCACGCAAATCGAGTGTAACCCCACAGGCAGGTTCTCGCTGTGGGCGGAACGCTCAGAGCGATTCGAGGAACGAGATCAACGCATCTCGATCGCGCTTCGCCGCCGTACGAAAGGCCTCGCTCGCCGCGGCGGCCTCTCCGCCATGCCAGAGGATGGCCTCCGGGAGCGTGCGCGCGCGGCCGTCGTGAAGGAATGTGGCGGCCGGGAGCACCACCTGGACGAGGCCGAGACCCCACAGCGGCGGTGTGCGCCACTCCACTCCTTGCGCTTGAAAATCGGGGCGGGCGTCGGTCAGCAGATCGCCCACATCGTGGAGGAGCAGGTCCGTGTAGGGGTGGATCAGCTGGTGTGCGAGGAGCGTGATCTCGTGATCGCCGGTCTCCACCGTCGGCAGGTGACACGACGCGCACTGGAGCTCGTCGAACAACGCGCGCCCTCGCTGTGCTGCCGCGTTCCGGGGACCCGCCGCGGGAACTGCGAGCGTGGCGATGAAGAACGTGGTCTGTGCGAGTTGATCGTCGTTGACGTCGCGCATCCCGTCGGGCTCGGGGAACAGCTTGTTGGTCAGGCCGATGTCGTTGACGAACGCGCCGGCGGCCTGGACCTGGAGGTTCGGGACGTTGGCCTTGTGGCCGAATCGACCGATCTTCGTGGCGTTCGCGACCGGGTCCCACACCATGTTGACGCGGCCGGAGATCCCGTCGCCGTCGGCATCATCGGGATCCTGAGATGCGAGCAGCGTGTCATCCGAGATCGCCTCGAGCAGGCCGAGGCCGAACACCCCGGGCGCCTGACGATACGAGGACTCGATCCCGGCCGGCATCGCCTCGCCGGTCGGCCGCCGGATCTCGATGAACGGCGAGCGCATCGGCTGCTGCTCGCCATCGCCGTACGTCACCACGGACTCGCGCCAGGTCAAGGTGACGAACACCTCGGGCAAGCCGACGGTGGTGTGATCCTGGAGCTGCTGCCCGAACCCCGGGACCGAGACGTTGCCGCCCGGGACATCAGGCGTCCCGCTGCCGAGGCTGACGCGCACGAGCGCTTGCGATCCGAACGGCGCGGGACCTTGCGTGATCTCCGAGAGTCCGCGGCCATCGCCTCCATGACACGCGAGGCAGCCGGTGTGGTTGAACAGCGGGCCGAGCTGAGGTGGTGCCCACTCGAAGTTGAACGGCCCCTTGCCGAGCTGGTGCGTGTCGCGCTGGCTCGGGCTGAGGCCCGGTGCCGGGTGGCTGAACGCGGCGTAGGTCCGATCGTCGACGGTGAGCGTGCCGCCCTGACGATCTTCTCCATCGAAGTTGTCGCCGCACGCGCCCATGGCAGCGACGACGCAGGCGACGACCTCGAGCCTCACGACCATGAGGATAGCAAACCGCGCCGAGAATCGGTCTATGCTCCTTGCGCGTGAGCGGTCCCAAGCGGGAAGACCGGGCGGCGGTGCCCACGGCGGCCGAGGGGGCTCGCGGGCCGGACCAGGCCACGGTGCCTCAGCGCCCGTCGAGCCGAGAGCTGAAGAGCCTGGCGGTCGCGGCGGGCACGGAAGGCACGGAAGGCACAGAAGGCACGGCGGGCACGGAGCTCGCCGCTGTCGAGGGGGTCGCGCCGAGCGCGTTCGATCCACTCGCGGAGCGGTTCCAGGTCGTGGGGGAGCTGGGGCGCGGTGGGATGGGGCGCGTCGACGAGGTGTTCGATCGCGCGCTCGGCCGTCCGGTCGCGCTCAAGCACATGTTGTCTGCGTCCACCGTGGATCTGGCGCGGTTCGAGCGCGAGGCGAGGATCACGGCGCGGCTCGAGCACCCGGGGATCGTCCCGATCCACGACGTCGGACGCAATGCGGATGGCACGCCGTACTACGTGATGCGGCGGATCGACGGTCAGCCGCTCGAGGAGCTCGTCGAGGGCAAGGCGTTCGAGGAGCGGCTCGCGCTGGTACCGAATGTCCTCGCCGTGTGCGACGCGGTTGCGTTCGCGCACGCGCGCAAGGTGATCCATCGCGACATCAAGCCGACCAACATCCTGATCGGTCCGTTCGGCGAGACCCTGCTGATCGACTGGGGGATCGCGCGGACCCTCGGTGATGCCAGCGAGCAGGCGTCGCTCCCGGTGAGCGATCCGGACCTGACCCGCGCCGGGACCGTCGCCGGGACGCCCGGCTTCATGGCTCCCGAACAGGCGCGCGGCGAGACCGTGGACGAACGCGTGGATGTGTTCGCCCTCGGCGCCACGCTGTTCTACGTGCTCGCCGGCAAGCTCCCGTGGGCGGCGGCCACCGCCACCGCGATGATCGATCACGTCGGCGCGAATCGTCCACCCGATTGGCGCAGGCTCCCCGACGAGACCGCGCCCGATCTCCGGGCGATCGTGGTCAAGGCGATGGCGAGCGATCGCGACCAGCGCTACGCCGACGGTGGCGCGCTCGCCGCCGATCTCCGCCGGTTCGTCAGCGGCAAGCTCGTCGGCGCGCACCGCTACACCCGGCGCGAGCAGCTCCGCCGGTTCGTGCGCCGCAACCGGGCGCCGCTGGCCGTGGGTGCGATCGCCGCGCTCGTCCTCGCCGTGGTCGCGGTGTTGTTCGTCAAGCGCCTGGTCAGCGAGCGCGATGCAGCGAACCAGGCTCGCGAGCTCGCCGAGATCCAGCGGCTCGATGCCGTGGAGAAGAGCGATCTGATGCTGGTGCAGCATGCCCAGCAGCTGGTGGAGCACGACGCCACGGCAGCGATCGTCGCGCTCCGTCGACTGCCCCCGGAATCCAAGCAGTGGGATCGTGCGGCGATCGTGGCCGCTGCCGCGGCGGCGCGTGGGATCCCGTTCGGGTTCAGCATCGAATCGACGGTCGTGCTCGGGCTCGACCTCGCACCTGATTCGCGCCGCGTGGCGGTGAGCACGCGTGGCGAGCGGCGGCTCCAGGTGTTCGATCTCGTTGCCCACACACGCGAGGAGTTCCCCGATCAGCCGGAGCAGTTCCACCTGCGCTGGATCGACGATCAATGGCTGATCGGCGCTGATGCCAACAAGGTGGTCTTGTTCGAAACGCGTACCCGCGAGAGCCGGTCGTTCACGCTCCCGAGATCGGCGTCCGAGATCCAGACCGATCGTCACGGCCACGCCTGGGTGGTGTCTGCAGGCGAGCTCTACGCCATCGATCCGAGCCTCACGACCCTTCCTCCTCCGCTGGCCACCCACGTCGACAGCGTGCGCTGGATGGAGGATCGCCTGATCGTGGTGCGCGAGCAGCAGATCGAAGTGCACCGCGGCGGTCTCATCACGCTCGTCCCCGATTCCGCTCACGCCGAGAACGTCGTCGGGGATCGCGAGCTGATCGCGGCGGCTCGCGGCAAGGAGCTGTGTACCTGGCAGCTGTCCCCGGCGCCGAAGCTCGTGAGCTGCAGGCCGGCCGAAGCGCGCCTCCCGATCGCCCTCGTGGAAGGGACCCTGTACCTGTTCGGTTCAGGAGGCATCCTCGAGCAGGGCGCAGCGGTGGGGGGACCGTTCCGCCGCACCAGCGACGTCCATCTCGCGTACCCCACACCGCATGGCATCGTGTTCGATGGTCCGCTGCTCGGGATCGCCGGGCGCGATCGACAAGGTGCGTACTCGGTCGGAGCCCGCCCCGTGTCTTACAGCCGCCTCGCCGAGACGGACGACGAACGGTTCCTGGTCGCGCTCTCTGGAAACGGCGAGCTCGTGATCTGGGACCTCTCCGCCCTGCGCCCCCGGGGAGCTCCGATCGGCGCCGGCGTTCGCCTGCTCGGCGTGACCGCGCACGCGATCTGGAGCTACGAGACCGCCGGCGGCGTCACGCGGCACGACCGCGTGACGGGCAAGTCCACGCTCGTGTTCGACGCCAGGTTGACGTCTGCGTTCATCGATCCCACGGAGCGCTGGATCGTCGGCGAGAGCCAGGTCGACGCGGGGGGCACGGTGACCGCCCACGATCTCTCCACCGGCAAGACGGTCGTGTTCGCGGCCACGGCGCAGCTCGCCATCGACGAGAACGGGCCGATCCTGCTCCGTGAGGACGGGGAGGCGATCCGCATCGAACATGGCGAGCTGGGAGCGCGCCTGGGCCGGCTTCCCCTCGAGCCAGGGAGCTTCGGCGCACGCGGCGGGTGGCTGATCGCTGCGTATCGAGATCGCCTGTGCCGGCGCTCGTCGCCGTCGAGTGAGGTCGTCTGCGTACCGTTCGCGGGACGACCCGATCAGATCGCGATCGACGAGCGGGGGGTGGGGTGGTTGCTCCTTGGTCAGGCGGTCTGGCAGTGGCCCGTGGATCGGCCACCCGTCGAGGTCAAGACTCCACAGGTCACCCGGTACATCGTTCGTTCCGGATCGACGTTGTTCGCGGTCGGCGCGTCGTCGATCGTGATCCTCGATGCTGCCCCTCACCCGCTCGCGGTCGTCCCGATGACCGAGGTCACGGGGGGAAGCACCGAGCGAGCCTTCGGTCGGACGGCCCAGAACAAGGTCGTGGCGATCGACCTCGTCCGCGGTCTCACCTACGAGCTCTTGCTGCTGAGGGCCGAACGGATGGGGTTCGTCGGGGGCGCCGATGCGGTCGCGTTCGTCGCGGGCCAGGGCGGGAGCGACCAGGTGTACTTCTGGCCGCTCACCACGCCGACCGAGCCGGTCGCGCTGCGCCGCTGGCTCCAGACCGTTACCAACGCGAAGCCGATGCCTGACAGCGACGTCGTCGCGTGGCCGTAGGCCTGCGTGGTTCCGGGCGCGATCTCAGGCGAGGCGCTCGCCGGCGATCAGCTGCTCGTAGGTCTCGCGCGGCTTGATCACGGTGTACGTCGTGCCGGAGACCAGCACCTCGGGGACCCGCGGCCGGGTGTTGTAGTTCGAGGCCATCGCGGCGCCGTACGCGCCGGCGGCACCGATCCACAGCAGCTCCCCCTGGGCGAGCTCGGGGAGGTTGCGATCGCGCGCGAAGAAGTCGCCCGTCTCGCAGATCGGCCCGACGACGTCGGTCACGATATCCGGGCGGCCGGGGTTCACGACCGGCTTCATCGGGTGGAACGAGCCATACAGGGCCGGTCGCATCAGATCGTTCATCGCGGCGTCCACGATCGTGAAGTGCTTGGCCTCGTTGCGCTTGCGGAACAGCACGGTGGTGACGAGCGCGCCGGCCGCACCCACGAGCACGCGGCCCGGCTCGGTGACCAGGGTGACCCCCAGCGCTGCGAGCGGAGCGAGGGCCTCGCGGACCGCGGCGCCGTACTCGGCCGGGCTCGGGACCACATCGCCCTTGCCATAGTCGATGCCGAGGCCGCCGCCGATATCGATGTGGGTCAGGTGCACGCCGTCGGTGCGGAGATCCGTGATCAACGTGACGAGGCGCGCGATCGCATCGGCGAACGGAGCCGTCTTGATCAGCTGCGAGCCGATGTGGCAATCCACGCCGATGATCTCGAGGCCGGGCAGCTTGGACGCGCGACGCGCCAGCTCGCGGCACTCCTCCATCGTGATGCCGAACTTGTTGGTCTTGAGCCCGGTCGAGATGTACGGATGCGTGCCCGCATCCACGTCGGGGTTGACGCGCAGCGAGACGCGCGCGCGGAGCTTCATCGACTGCGCGACGCGGTCGAGGACGAACAGCTCCTCGGGCGACTCGACGTTGAACGCGTGGATGCCAGCGGCGAGGGCGGCCTTCATCTCGGTCTCGGTCTTGCCGACGCCGGAGAACACGACCTTGCCCGGATCACCGCCGGCCTTCTGCCAGCGGAATAGCTCGCCGTACGACACGATGTCGGCACCCGCACCGAGCTTGGCGAGCACCGCGAGCACGCCGAGCGTGGAGTTCGCCTTGACCGCGTAGCAGACCTTGTGGGGCATGCCCTCGAGCGCGGCGTCGAACGCCTTGTAGGCACGCTCGAGCTCGCCGCGGCTGTACACGTAGACCGGTGTGCCGACCTCGGCCGCGATCTTCGCGAGCGGCACGCCCTCGCAGTGAAGCTCGTCGGACTTGTACTGAAACGGGGACTCGGGCGTCGGCGTCATGGCGCCGGCGGTTGTACCCCAAGCTCGGAGGAGATCCGATCGATCTCGGCCAGCACTCGTGTGCGCGCGGGACCCCCAGGAAGATCGCGGCGATCGACGGCGCGCGCCGGGTCGAGCCAGCTCGCGACATCGGCCTCGAACAACGGATGTGCGGCCTGCAGCTCCTCGATCGTGAGGGCCGCGAGCTCGATGCCGCCTTTGCTCGCGATCCGCACCAGGTGGCCGGCCACGTCATGCGCCTCGCGGAACGGCACGCCCTTGGTCACGAGGTAGTCCGCGAGCTCGGTCGCGACGAGGTAGCCGGTGTCGATCGCGGTGCGCAGCTTACCGGTATCGAACACGAGGCTCGCGACGATGCCCTTCGCGACCGCGAGGGTCGTGAGCGCGGTATCGACGGCGTCGTACAGCGGCTCCTGCGTCTCCTGCAGGTCCTTGTTGTAGGCGAGCGGCAGGCCCTTCACGACGGTCACCAGCGTGACCCACGCGCCGACGCTGCGGCCGGCCTTCGCGCGCAACAGCTCCGCGAGATCGGGGTTCATCTTCTGCGGCATCAGGCTCGAGCCCGAGCAATACGCCTCGCCGATCCGCACGAAGCCGAGCTCCTGGCTCGTCCACAGCACGAGCTCCTCGCCGAGCCGCGAGAGGTGAAGCTGCAACATCGCGCAGGCGCCGACCAGCTCGATCGCGAAGTCGCGATCGCCGACCGCATCGAGCGAGTTGCGCGTGACCCCCGCGAAGCCGAGCGCGTTCGCGACATGCTCGCGATCGATCGGCAGCGTGGTGCCGGCGAGCGCGCCCGAGCCGAGGGGCGACAGATCTGCCCGCTTCGCGGCATCGATGATCCGTCCGCGATCTCGCTCGAGCATCGCGTCGTATGCGAGCAGGTGATGCGCGAGCCGCACCGGCTGGGCGCGCTGGAAGTGCGTGTACCCCGGCATCAGGGTCTCGACGTGAGCGCGCGCCTGCACGAGGAAGGCGCGGCGCAGATCATCGATCGCCTCGATGATCTCGTGGGCGGCGGCGCGGGCATACAACTTGAGGTCCGTCGCGACCTGGTCGTTGCGACTGCGCCCGGTGTGGAGCCGGCGGCCAGCGTCACCGATGTCGTCGATCAGCCGCGCCTCGACGTTCATGTGCACGTCCTCGAGCGCCGCGTCCCACGGTAGCTCCCCGGCGGTGAGCTTGGCCTCCACCTTGCGCAGGCCCTCCACGATCGCCGTGGCATCGGCCGCGGTGATCAGCCCTCGTGCGGCGAGCATCTCGGCGTGGGCGATCGAGCCCGCGACGTCATGCGGGAGCAACCGCTGATCGAAATCGATCGAGGCATTCATCTGTGCGGCGATCGGATCGAGTGCGCCCTCGAACCTCCGCCCTCTCGCGCCTTTCGGTCCGGACATGCCGGGGAGTATAAGGGCCCCGGAGGTAGGGACCGATGAGCGAACGAGTCAGATTTCCGTCGAGCGCCGGCGAGGCCAGCGGCGTGCTGTTCCTCCCCGATGGCGATGCCCGCGGCGCCGGGGTCGTCGTGATCCACGAGTGGTGGGGCGTCAACCAGCAGATCCAGTCCCTCGGCCAGCGCTGGGCCGAGGCCGGCTTCGTCACGATCGTGCCGGACCTCTATCACGGCACCGTCGCCGCGAACGCCGACGAGGCGAGCGCGATGATGAAGGCCCTCGACTTCGGGAAGGCCGTCCAGGAGATCGCCGGTGCGGTGACCTTCCTGAAGAGCCACGAGCGCAGCACGGCGCAGGTCGCGGTCACCGGGTACTGCATGGGGGGCGCGCTCAGCCTCGCGTCGGCGGTGAACATCCGCGGCCTCGCGGGCGTGGTGCCGTTCTATGGCTGGCCCGGGTCGCTCGATTGGAAGGCGATCGACGCGCCGATCCAGGCGCACTTCGCGAGGCACGACGAGTGGGCCACGGTCGCTCACGCCGAGGCCGTCCAGGCGGCTGTGACGGTGCCGATGGAGCTCCACGTGTACGACGCGCAGCATGCGTTCTGTAACGATCGCCGTCCCGAGGTCTACGACGAGGTCGCGGCGAACCAGGCCTGGGAGCGCACGTTGACGTTCGTCCGCGCGCGCACGAGCTAGCAGGCTGGCCGAACAGTGCCGCTCCGCGGCATGTTTCCGCAGCCCGCTACGGACACAAGGGTGCGCCCGACGCGGCGCACACCTGCTGCGGGGTGCGCGCCACGTTCCACACGCGCAGCTGATCGATCGATCCGATCAGAGCGTCGCCGCTCGGGCTGTTCCCGCCGATCACGCTGCCCACATTGCTGCCGGCTCCGAGCGCGGAGCCGCCGGCGGTGATGCCGGCCTGCGCCCCATTGATGTACAGCCGTGCCGTCGTGCCATCGAACGTGCACGCGACGTGCGTCCACTGGTTGACCACCAGCACCGGAGCGGTGACGCCCACCGACATCGTGCAGGACACGGCGTTGTTGATGAGGAACAGGCCGTACGAGTTCTCGTTGTCGAACAGGCCCATCCGCGCGCCGCCGGTGGGGAGCGAGGTCGGACGTACGAACGCTTCGACGGTCACCGTCGGGGGACTCAGCGTCGCGGAATCCGGCACCGCGACCAGACTGTTGGCCTGCAGCGTGAGGCCCATGCCGACCTTGCCGGTGGTGAAGCTCGCGTTCTGCGCGGTCGCGTTGTTGCTGTCACCTGAGGCATCGTTCGTGTTGCCTTCGAACTCCCAGCACCCGACCAGCGTGGGCTCGTTCGCGGGGTCGCAGAACGGCGCGACCACGGCATCGGCCGCAGCATCGGCCGCGGCATCACCAGGAGCATCGATGCCGCCATCGACCGGCTCTTCGCCGACACACACGTTGGACAGCCCACCCGCGAGGTCGCCATACCTGCGGCCCGACATGCAGTCCCCATCGCCGAAGCTGCACAGCCCGTTCGCTTCGCAGGTCCCGCCGCCCGTGCACTGGTCGTCGCGGTCGCACTGGAACGCGCCACCGCCGCCGTAGGCTGCAGGCCGCCAGACCGACGAGGACCGCGGCGTACCACCCCGATAACGCCATGGTTTCATTGTACTGCACGGCACCAGGTTTTCGTCTATCGTAATGGTGGGGAGACCTTCGTCTCCGCACGTATCTGCGTGGCCAAACGAGCACTGCGTCCGCGATTTCTGGCCCCGGGCGACAAGCTCGGGAAGTTCGAGCTGATCCGCCAGATCGCTGTGGGCGGGATGGCGGAGCTCTATCTCGCGCGGACGATGGGGATCGAAGGGTTCGAGAAGCTGGTGGTCGTCAAGCGGATCCTCCCGCAGTACATCAACAACCCGAGCTTCGTGAACATGTTCCTCAACGAGGCGCGCCTCTCGGCCACGCTTCACCACCCGAACATCACGCAGGTCTACGACATCGGTGTGGAGGAGGGGGACTACTTCTTCTCGATGGAGTACGTGCACGGCGAGGATCTCGGGCGCCTCGCGGTGACAGCGCTGGAGAATGGGGTCCCGATCTCGCTCGACTGCGCCCTGACGCTGGTCGCCGGACTGTGCGCTGGCCTCCACTACGCGCACGAGAAGGCCGGCCCAGATGGCAAGCCGCTCAACGTGGTGCACCGCGATGTCTCGCCGAGCAACGTCCTCGTCAGCTACGACGGCGCGGTCAAGCTCGTCGATTTCGGGATCGCGCGGGCGGGGAGTAACCCGGCCACGACGCGCGGCGGGCTCAAGGGCAAGATCTCGTACATGTCGCCCGAGCAGTGCCGCGGGAATGCGGCCCTCGATCGACGCAGTGACGTGTTCTCGATCGGCACGATCCTGTACGAGCTGACCACGGGACAGCTACCGTTCACCGACGAGACCGAGTACGGGGTGTTGAACCAGATCGTCAACAACGACGTGCCACCGCCGAGCACGCTGGTGCCGAACTACCCACCGGCTCTCGAGGCGATCGTGGTGCGCGCGCTGTCTCGCGATCCGGACACCCGCTTCAAGTCTGCGCTCGAGCTCCAGGGGCAGATCGAGGACTTCGCGCACGAGAATCGGCTGCGCGTGTCGCCGCTCGTCCTCGCGCGCCTGATGTCCAACCTGTTCCCGGCGCGCCTCGAGGAGTGGGATCACGCGCGTGCGCAGGGCGCGTTCTTCGTCGAGCAGCACGTCCTGCGGACGCTGATCGAGAGCGGCAAGACCAACGACAACACGGCGGTCACCGCTCAGATCGCGCTGGCGGCCTCGGCTCCGGCGAAGACGCCTGCCCCGAAGACCCCGATCCCCGCCGCCGAGGACGAGACCACCGATGTCGTCGAGCTCCGTCCGATGGACACGTCGGTCGGCGCGGCGCCGGCCCCCGCCGCGAGCGATCCGGTGTTGCCGTCCGCTCCGGCGCTGATCGTCGCGAGCACCGCGAGCCGGTCGCCGACGCCGATCCCGATCCGGACGACACCGATGCCGCCACCGCGGCCGACGCCCCTGCCCGGCCAGCTCAGCGCCGCGGCGTCGCGACCGGATGCCGAGAACCCGTTCTCACAGGTGCGCACGCTGGCACCGGTGCCCGGGGTTCCTGGTGCCGTGCCGATCATGCCGATCGCGGCGAGCGCGTCGATCGGCCTGGCCGAGCCAGTGGTTGCCTCGAGCACGTCGCTCACTCCCCTCGCCATCGGGACCGGCACGCTGGTCTCGAATCGCGCGCCGAGCGACGCCATCGTCCTGCCGATGAGCTCGGCAGCGGTGGATGTCACGGAACGCGTGCGCGTCCCGATGCCGATGGAGTCTCGGGATGACACCGCGTTCGTGCGGCCGCCGCGCTCGCGTCTGCCCGTGATCTTCGGGGTCGGGATCTCGCTCGCCGCAGCGGGCATCGCCATCGCGCTCCTCGTCGGCCGTGGCGGAGCGTCGCCCGATCAGCCCACGGTCGTACAGCCGGCGAGCACCGCACCCGATCAGCCCGCCGCCCTCGCCTCGCCGGAGCCCACCGCGAAGCCGCCTGAACCGATGAAGGTCGAGCCCGCCGTCGCGAAGGATCCTGATCCGATCCCGAGCACACCCGAGGCCGCGGTCGAGCCGACGGTCGAGGACCCGCCCGAACTGGTGAAGCCCGACGTGGTGAAGCCCGACGTGGTGGAGCCCGCGGTGGTGAAGCCCGCGGTGATGAAGCCCGCGGTGGCAAAGCCCGCGGTGGCAAAGCCCGCGGTGGCAAAGCCCGCGGTGGCAAAGCCCGCGGTGGCAAGGCCCGCGGTGGCAAAGCCCGCGGTGGCAAAGCCCGCGGTGGCAAAGCCCACGGTGGCAAAGCCCGCGGTGGCAAAGCCCGCGATCGCGAAGCCGGCCGTCAAGAAGCCCGAAGTGAAGCCCGAGCCAAAGAAGGACCCAAAAAAGGAGCCTGCATGGAACGCCGAGTCGCCGTTCATGCCCGTGCGGACCGAAAAGAAGTGAGGTGGCTCGTCGCCATCGCGCTCCTCGTCGGGGCACCGGCCGCGAACGCCGCACCGAAGGGAGCCGCGGCGAAGGCTGCGTTCGACAGGGGCGTCGCCGCGTACACCCAGGGTGACTGGGCGGGCGCGTCCGAGGCGCTCGGCAAGTCGTTCGAGCTCGAAGCCGATGTCGAGACGCTGTTCGCGTGGGCGCAGACCGAGCGCAAGCTCGAGCACTGCGACAAGGCGACAGACCTGTACGGCAAGCTCCTGCAGATCGACATGCCGGCCGAGAACAAGGCCGTCGTGGCGGCCAAGCTCGAGGAGTGCAAGCAGATCCTGGCGCAGGCACCGAAGCCCGAGCCCGTGTTCACCTCGCCTCCGGATCCGGTGGCGCCCGAACCTGCGCGCCCTGCTGGCGGTCCTGCCGTCGATCAACCACGCGCATGGTGGAAGGATCCCGTCGGAGGTGCGCTCGTCGGCGTCGGCGTCGTCGGCCTCGGTGTGGGAGGCGTGTTCCTCGTGCAGGCGCGCGCGGCAGACAAGGACAAGGCGAGTGCCGCGACCTATGGCGAGTTTCAGCGGCTCGAGGATCGCGCGAGCTCGCGCGGCAAGCTCGGCGTGATCGGTCTGGTCGGTGGAGGCGTGCTGGTGGGCGCCGGGATCGTCTGGTACGCGACCCATGGCCACAGCAAGCACAGCGCGCAGGTCACCGGCTGGCTCGCGCCTGACGGTGGCGGCGTGGTCGCGCTCGGCGCGTTCTGAGCGCCGACGCACGTGCGCTGACCACGCGTGTTCCTGTTGTCAGCTGATGGTGACGACGATCTTGCCACGTGCGCGACCGCGCTCGAGCTCGGCGAACGCCTCGTGGATCTCCGCGAACGCGTAGCTGCGGTGGATGACCGGGGTCAGGCGCTTGTCGTCGATCCACCCGGCGAGCTCGGCGAGCTGCGCGCCATCCGGGCGCATGAACAGGTAGACGAAGCGGACGCCTGCGCGGGCGGCGGCGCGGCGTCGTCGCGTGGTCATCATCCACACCGCCGGGCGCGCCCAGGCGGGGAGCCAGTCGCGCGCGAACACGGCGTCGGGTAGGCCACCGACCCCGACCACCGTGCCGCCGCGCTTGGTCGCGCGGATCGACGCCAGCTCAGACGCCGCGCCGAGGGTGTCGAACACCGCATCGAGATCGTGGGGCGCGGCGTCGAGTGCTTCGCGCGTGTAGTCGATCACTTCATCGGCGCCGAGCGAGCGCACGAAATCGACGTTCTTCGTGCTCGTGGTGGTGAGGACGTGGAGCCCCAAGATCTTCGCGATCTGGATCGCGAGGCTCCCCACGCCACCTGCGCCGGCGTGGATCAGGACGCGCTGGCCGGCCGTCATCGCGGCGGATTCGCGGAGTGCCTGGAGTGAGGTCAGGCCCGCGAGCGGGATCGCGGCGGCGGCCTCGAACGAGACCGTGCGGGGCTTGGCCGCGACGACCTGCTCGTCCGCGACCGCGAGCTCGGCGAGGCCACCCATCCGGAGCTTCTCGAGGCGCGCGAACACCTCATCACCGACCTTCCATCGGGTGACCTCGTTGCCGATGCGCGCCACCACGCCGGCGACATCGCAGCCGAGCGCGACCGGCGTAGGGAGCGGCAACGCGAGCTTGGCCTTGCCAGCGCGGACCTTTCCGTCGAGCGGGTTGAGGCTGGCGGCGCGGACGGTGATCAGTACGTCTCGAGGCCCGACCACGGGCTCGGGGCGCTCGACGATCTGGAGGACCTTGGGGCCGCCGTAGCGGAGCGCGACGACGGCTCGCATCAGGCCACACGATCTCTCACCTGATCCGTCGGGACAAGTGCGCGCACCCGCTCGCGCAATTCGCGCGCCGAGCGTGCGCGCACGACGGTTACTGCGCCTCGGGACTCCGGAGGACCAAGCTCAATGGATCCTGGCGTCTGGCGGGCTCCAGGCGACGCAGCGCCTGCAAACCGAGACGCACCCGGTGCAAAGTGTGCGCGGATTGCAGCGTCCAAGCTGCCGATTCCGCGGCACGCCACGTGCGTACGCCGTGGTCGACATGTCGAAGCTACAACTCCGTCTTGGTCTAGGTGTGCTGGTGGCGATGGGCGCGTTCGGGTGCACCGGTGATACCGGTTCGGCCGGCCAGGATGGGGCGAACGGGGTGGTCGCCACCTCCGCCGAGCCTTCGGGTGCGAACTGCAAGTACGGTGGCAGCAAGGTCGAGATCGGCCTCGACACCAACGGCAACGGATCGCTCGATGCGTCCGAGGTGACCTCGACCACGTACGTCTGCAACGGCGCCGGCACGAGCTCGCTCGTCAAGACCAGCGCCGAGCCCGCGGGCGCGAACTGTCCGTTCGGCGGGACGCGGATCGAGACCGGCCTCGACACCAACAACGACGGCACGCTCGGGGCCTCCGAGATCAACGCGGCCGCCACCAGCTACGTCTGCACGTTCGGCCCCAGCGGCACGATCTCTCCGAGCACCGGCATCGTCGTCGCGGTCAAGCCGAACGGCGTGAGCACCACGGCCGGCGCGCCGATCTCGGTGCGGTTCACGATGAAGGATGATCGCGGGTACCCGCTCGACCTCGGCGGCACGTACTCGGTCAACACGCCTCTCCAGCCGCGGTTCGCGATGGGCTACTTCACGAAGGACGCGGTCACCGGGACGGTGTCACCGCTGACCCTGTACACGAAGTCGTCCAGCGCCGCCGCGCCGCTCGGCCAGCCGACGAACTTCAATCCGCTCGGCACCGCCGCCGGCAACGGCACGCTCGTCGAGAACGGCCTCGGCGCGGGCGACTACACGTATACGTTCCCCACCGCGAGCGTGACCAACGGCCCGATGGCCGTGGCGTATGACGCGACCAAGCTGGGCGAGACCCACGTGATCTGGATCCAGGTCGCGCGCCAGACCGATCTCGTGTTCACGATCAACGCGAATACGTACTATGCCGCGAACAAGAGCTACTACTTCATCCCGAGCGGCGTCGGCACGCCGGACAAACGCGAGATCGCTTCGCAGGCGAAGTGCGATGGGTGTCACGCGAAGTTCAAGGCCGAGACCACCGCGTCGCTCGCCTTCCATGGGGGTGGGCGCGTCGACGTCGGCATGTGCAACGTCTGCCACAACCCCGGCCGCACCACCAACCCGCTCGCAGATTCGTCGAGCTTCATCCACCGCATCCACAACGGCGAGAACGTCGCCACCGCGAACCAGTTCCACGCGATCGCGGCGACCTATCCGCAGGACATCAAGAACTGCGACACCTGCCACAGCGGCGCGGCACAGGGCGGCCAGGCGCTGACCAACCCGTCGACGCTCGCCTGCAAGGGCTGCCACGACTACGTCAGCTTCGCGAACACCGCCCCGGACGTCTGCCAGGTCAACAGCGGCCTGGTCCGCGGCACCGATGGCAAGCCGGTCCCGTGCAACCACGTCGCAGGTCCGCAGCCCGAGTCGGCCTGCATCACGTGCCACGGCCCGACGGCGGTGTTCGCCTCGACCCGCTACCACCGCCCGGTCGCCAAGCCCGACCCGGCGAACCTCTGGAAGGTCGGCGGCACCAACGCCAACACCAACGCGTCGTTCGTCGCGGCAGGTGGCTACATCCCCGCCGGCGCCTCGGCGATCACGTATGACGTGAAGAGCGTCGACACCTATGTCGACGCCACCGTCACGCCGAGCGTCAAGCGCCCGCAGCTCACGTTCAAGCTCAAGAACAACGGGACCGATGTGGTGTTCCAGACCTACGCGCCGCTCGCGGTCCCGCCGGTCACGGAGCTGATGCCGAACTTCGTCGGCTCGCCGAGCGCGTACTTCGCGTTCGCGGTCCCGCAGGACGGCAACCCCACGCCCTCGGACTACAACGCCTCGGCGAGCGGCTACATCAAGAAGATCTGGGACGGCACCGCGACCGGCACGGGCGCCGGCACGCTGACCGGGCCGGATGGCACTGGCTACTACACGCTCAAGCTCACGGGCGTCCAGATCCCCACCACCGCGACGCTGCTCACCGGCGGCCTCGGCTACACGTACTCGCTGTCGAGCGCGCCGCCGCTGGTCCAGACCGACATCACGGACTACCCGTGGATCCCGAACTCGCCCCCCGATGGCAAGGCGCAGGGCGGCCTCAGCGTCCCCGCACCGAACGTCTGGAAGGTCGCGACCGGCGTCACCGGGCGGCGCTCCATCGTCGACAACGCGAAGTGCAAGAACTGCCATGGCGCGCTCGGCGTGACGCCGTCGTTCCATGCGGGCCAGCGCAACGATGGCCCAACCTGCTCGTTCTGCCACAACCCGAATCGCACCAGCTCCGGCTGGTCCGCGAGCTCGAAGTACTTCATCCACGCGATCCACGCGGGTCGCAAGCGCGCGGTGAACTACACCTGGCACGCCACCGAGAAGGGGCCGGGCTACGACGAGGTCGAGTTCCCGGGCACGCTCAACACGTGCACCACGTGTCACGCGCCGAACACGTATGACTTCACCAACGCGACCAACCTCAACGCGGTCCCGCTGATGGAGCTCACCACGGTCGCGACCGGCAAGTACGACACCAACCCGCTGACCAACTCCACGTACTACACGGTGTCGCCGTACGTGGTGGCCGACAACGTCACCGACTACGGCGCGGGCTTCTCCTACAACGCGGCGACCAACGTGACCGTCGATGCGGCGGGCACCACGCTGGTGCTATCCCCGATCACCGCGGCATGTTCGTCCTGCCACGATTCGGGCCCGGCGATCGACCACATGAAGGCCAACGGCGGCCGGTTCTATTCGCAGCGCTCGGTGGCCACAGCACCGGGTGCCTCGCAGGAGCAGTGCCTGCTGTGTCACGGCCCGGGTCGGGTGGCCGCGATCGGGACCGTCCACCAGCGGTAGACGGCGACCTCTGCGGCGTACGGCGAGCGGCCTGCAGGAATGCGGGCCGCTTTGTCGTTCAGCCGATCTCTTCGGCGTACGTCATCACCAGGTACATCACCGCTTCGGTGCGCCCGGCGTTGCGATACGCGTGCGGCGTATCTGCCTCGAACAGGATCGAGTCACCGGCCTCGAGGCGGTGCGTATCGCCGGCGACATCGATCTCGATCGTCCCCGCGGTGAGCACGAGGTTCTCGCTGGTGCCGGGCGGGTGCGCATCCGCATCCTCGACGCTCCCGGCCGAGAGGCGCAGCTCGTAGAACTCGACCCGGCGCGGCTCGTCGAACGGGAACAGGGCGCGCGAGCTGAAGCTGCGGTCCTTGCTGGTGAGGATCTTCGACTCCGACGAGCGGAGCACGAGCGCCCCGGACTGCGTGCGCGCGCTGATCAGCGCGGAGAACGTGACCTCGAGCGCGCGGGCGATCTTCCACAGCACGTTGATCGTGGGCGCGCTCTGCCCGAGCTCGATCTGGCCGAGCATGGCGCGCGACACGCCCGAGATCTGCGCGAGCTTCTCGAGCGAGAGACCGCGCCGCGTCCGCAGGCGGCGAAGGTTGGTCCCGACCACGGGGGCGAGATCGGTCTGCGCGGCCTCGGCCGGTGCCGCACTGGTCGGCGTGGGCGTGATCGGAGGCTCTGCAGCCGCCGGCTTGCTCGTGGGCTTCTTCTTCACCTTGGACCCCGTGCTCGTATATCACGGCCGTAGGTCTGCTATAGCGGAAACCCTCAGCTTCCGTGGGCCACCGAGCCCGGGCTGCTGTACGCGGACTCGCCATGGAGCGCGCCGTCGAGGCCCTCGTGTTCGATCTCGGCATCGACGCGCAGCCCGACGAGCAGATCGATGCCTTTCAAGAGCACGAACGTCACGACGGCCGACCAGGCGGCCGCGGCACCCACCGCCGTCAGCTGATGACCGAGCAGCTCGAGCCCGCCGCCGAGCCCGTTGTTGTAGATCCCGCGCGCGAACAGGCCGGTCAGGAGCGCGCCGGTCGCACCGCCCACGCCGTGCACGCCGAACGCGTCGAGCGCATCGTCGTAGCCAAGCCGCGCCTTGATCAGCACCGCGCCGTAGCACACGGCCCCAGCGATCATGCCGATCGCGAGCGCGCCCATCGGCGACACGTAGCCAGCGGCCGGCGTGATCGCCACCAGCCCGGCCACCAGGCCTGAGGCCAGGCCGAGCATCGTGGCCTTCTTGATCCGCGCGCCCTCGACGAGGCACCAGGTCAGCGCACCGGTCGCGGCGGCGAGGTGCGTGTTGACCAGGGCGAGTGCAGCGCGCCCGTCCGAGAGCGAGGCCGAGCCCGCGTTGAAGCCGAACCAGCCGAACCACAGGATGCCGGCACCGACCACGGTCATCGTCAGATCGTGGGGCGGGTGCCGCACGGCGGGATAGCCGCGACGTTTCCCGAGGACGAGCGCGATCACGAGCGCGGACACGCCGGACGACAGGTGCACCACGGTACCGCCGGCGAAGTCGATCGCACCGAGCTTCATCAGCCAGCCGCCCGGGGCCCACGACCAGTGGGCGATCGGATCGTAGACCAGGGTCGCCCACGCCACGGTGAACAGCGCGTACGCCGAGAACTTCATCCGCTCCGCGTACGCGCCGGAGATCAACGCCGGGGCGATCACGGCGAACATGCACTGGTAGATCATGAAGGCGAGGTGCGGCACCGTGCTCGACGCTGCCGCGTTGGCGGCGCCCGCGGCCTCGGTGCCGACGCCGTCGAGCCCGAGGAACTCGAACCCACCGATCACGCCGTGCCAGCTGGTCCCAAAGCACAGGCTGTAGCCGATCAACGCGAATTGCACGGTGACGAGGCCGAGCGCGAAGAAGCTGTGCATGAACGTCGACAGCACGTTCTTGCCCTGCACCATCCCGCCGTAGAACAGCGCCAGCGCAGGTGTCATCAACATCACGAGGGCCGCCGAGATCAGCAGCCACGCGGTATCGCCTGTGTTCATGCCCCCGATGGTGGTCGGGACCGTGTTTCCGGCGCGTAACCGGCTCGCAAACACTGCGGCTGAACGGGGATCAGAGCCGGGCTCAGCGTTGCGAGCGGCTCACTTGGTGCCGAACAGACGATCGCCCGCGTCGCCGAGACCCGGGACGATGTAGCTCTTCTCGTTGAGCCGCTCGTCGACGGCGGCGGTGTAGACCGCGACATCGGGGTGCGCGGCGTGGAAGGTCTTGAGGCCCTCGGGGCACGCCAGCAAACAGACGAACTTGATCGAGCGAGGGCCGCTCGCCTTGAGGCGCGCCACGGCGGCGACCGCGGAGTTGCCGGTGGCGAGCATCGGATCGACGACGATCACCTCGCGGTTGGGCATGTCGTCGGGGACCTTGTAGTAGTACTCGACCGGCTCGAGCGTCTTCGGGTCGCGATACAGCCCGATGTGCCCGATCCGCGCGGAGGGCAGCACGTCGAGCATGCCCTCGAGGATGCCGCCGCCGGCGCGAAGGATCGCGATGATCGCGGTCTTCTTGCCGTCGAGCATCGGCGCCATCATCGGGGCGATCGGCGTCTCGATCTGGACGAGGCTGGTCTTGAGATCCCGCCACACCTCGTACGCGAGGAGCATGCTGATCTCACGCAGCAGGCTGCGGAACTTGCTGGTGCTGGTCTCCTTGGAGCGCATCAGCGTCAGCTTGTGCTGGACGAGTGGATGATCGATGACGTGGACCGTGCCTGCCATGGGCGCGGAACGTACCGCAGCCCGGCGAGCAAAGACCGCCTTTAGCGCTGCGCGACGTGCGTGGAGGCGCCGGTCACCGCCGAGCCGACCGTGGACACCGACACGACCGCGGCGAGCGCGATCAGCGCGGCGAACACCACGTCACGGAAAAAGCTCTGCTTCTGGCGGGTGGCGATGGTGGCGAGGCGGCTGGACATGACGGGCTCCTTCTTCAAGTGCGGCATCAACGCCGCGAGGAGGTCATGTTCAACAGACGAGCCAAGCCGAAGCGACGTGATCTCGATGAGTTAGAGCATGTCGCGAGGGTCTGGGACCTGTCGCATCGATCGTCGCACCACTGACGCTGTCGCACCTGACCCAGCTGTCTGTCCACCATGCGCACGGCTCGTGGATCCAGGCGGATCAGGTCGTGCGCGTGGTCGCGGGATCGTCGCTGATGATCAGCGGGAACCGCGGCGAGCTCGTGAGGCGTAGCCGGGTGGGTTGCGACCCGCGATAGGCAGCCTCGGGCGCCGCGGTCGGATCGGCCTCGCGGGTTCCGGAGCCGAGGACCGAGATGGTCTCGCCGATCTCGATCATCGCCTCGCGGTACCGCAGGGTCTTGTTGAACACCCAGCCTTCGCTGTTCTGACCGTGTCGCGCGAGGAAGGCCTCCTGGACCGGATCTGCGTTGTTGAACGTGCCGGACTTGCTGTTGCCATCGAAGTCGAGCGCGACCTGCGCGCCGTTCGGATCGACGATCGCGCGCCCGGTGCCGTCCTCGAGCATGAACGGCACACCGCGGGTCTCGGATGCCACCGTCCGCCAGTACGACGAGCGGCCCGTCGACCGCTGCTCCTCGACCATCGCGATGTAGTAGACGCACGGGCGCCCGGTGAGCGGACCCACGAGCTGCTCGCCGAGCGCGCGCGCCTGGCCGATCACGCGACCATGCGTGTCCTCGGGCAGCTCGTTCAGCGACCACGGCTTGGCCGATCTGAGCTGGCGCTTGAGACGCTGGGCGGCACCGAAGTACCAGCCGAGCAGGGCGATCCCTCCGATCGCCAGCAGGATCACGATCCAGACATCGGCGCCGAGACTCGACCGCCGATACGCCATCACCGCCTCGAGCTGCGCCTCGCTCATCATCACCATCAGAATATCGCGGAATCCTCGGCCCGCGCGGCTGTTCGGGTAACTGCTACGATCGCACGGTGAGCCTCGCAGAGCGACGCTGGCTGCGGCTGTTCACGCTGTGCACGTTGTACGTGGCGCAGGGCATCCCGTGGGGGTTCACGGCGATCACGATCCCTGCCTACCTCGCGCACCGCGGGCTCGATGCCGGCTCGGTGGGCTCGGCGCTCGCGATGACCACGCTGCCCTACGCGTTCAAGTGGGCGTGGGGGCCGATCATCGACACGTTCACGCTGCCGCGGTTCGGACGCCGTCGCCCGTGGATCATCTTCGCGCAGCTGATGATGGCGCTGACGATCATCTCGATGATCCTGATCCCGGATCTCACGCTCGATCTGAAGATCCTCGCGTGGATGATCTTGCTCCACACGGTGTTCAACTCGCTGCAGGACGTGGCGGTGGATGCGCTCGCGGTGGATCTCCTCGACGAGAGCGAGCGCGGTCGCGCCAATGGCTTCATGTACGCCTCCAAGTACGGCGGCGGCATGGTCGGCGGCGGTGGGATGTCGTGGTTGATCGCTCGGTCGAGCTTCTCGGCCGCGCTGATCGTGCAGACGGTGATCCTCGTCGCGATCATGCTGGTCCCGCTGCTCGTGCGCGAATCGGATCGCCCGCCCGAGCCCCGGCCGAAGTTGCGAGTCGTGTTGCGCGGCCTCGTGGAGGTGTTCTCGGTGCGCTCGGCGCTGGTGATGGCGCTGCTGATGCTGACCGTGAACTTCGCGCTGGGCGTGCTGACCGCGAATGGGTTCGTCCTGTTCACACAACAGCTCCACTGGAGCACCGAGAAGTACACGGGCCTCACCGGCTTGCTCGGGCTCGCCGCCGGGGTGGGAGGCTCGGTGGTGGGCGGGCTGCTCGCGGACCGTCTCGGACGTCGCCGGCTCGCGGCGATCGCGTCGATCGCGATGGCCGCGGGGTGGCTGGTGTTCAGCAAGATGAGCGCATCGTGGGACAGCGATGCATTCGTCTACCCGATGGCGCTCTACGAGGCGCTGTGCCAGTCGATCCTGACGGTCACGCTGTTCGCGCTGTGCATGGACGTCTCGTGGCCGAAGATCGGCGCCTCGCAGTTCACCGCGTACATGGCGTTCGCGAACTTCTCGAGCACGGTCGGCTACCGGTTCGCCTCGACGCTGAACGAGCACCTCGACTTTGCCTCGTGCTACGCGGCCGCCGCGGTGTTCCAGGTGCTCGTCACCGCGTGGCTGCTCGCGATCGATCCCTGGCAGACCACGCGCGAGATGCCTCGGCTCGAGGGATCGGCGCTCCCCGAGCGCGGCGTGCTCGCCGTGATCCTGCTGGGTGCCACGCTGGCGGCCCTCACCGTCTACGTGATCGCCCCGCTGGTGAGCTGATCACGCGGACGGATAGCGCACGGCATCCTGCACCACGCTCGGCGCGGGCAGCTGGGCATCGCGAAACGCGCGGCCCATCGCATCGAGGCTGCCGTAGCCCACGGCCTTCGCCACATCGCTCGGCGTGCCTCCGGGCGCGGACAGCAGCAGCACGGCGGCGCGCAGGCGGAGCACCCGCATCGCATCGCGGAAGCCGGCGCCGAACAGGCCGAACGTGCGCGTGAGATCGCCGAGGTCGCGGCCGAGCTGACGCAGCGAGAGCTTGGCGACGATCGCGATCTGCTTGAGCGACGCCGAGGTGGCCAGGTCCTCGTACAGCGGCCGGAGCACGGTCCACAGCCGCACGAACCGATCGGGCTCCTCGGCGACCACGCTCGAGGTCAGATCCTTCGAGAGCACGCCGGCCTCGCCGAGCCGAACGATCAGCTGGTGCAGTGCTGGCTCGCTCCGCGCGGCCTCGAGCGCGGCGTACGCCTCCCAGACGGCCGTCGGGAGCGTGATCTGGCCGTGGCGCAGACCCACCGGCAACCGGAGATCGTTCGCGGGGATCCGGAGCTCGACGATCGTGCCGGGCTCACCCCACGACCGGAACGTCGGGGAGCCGGGCATCATCCGATCGAACTCGTTCTCGGCCATGACGTAGGCCTGCGCACCGGTCACGGTCGGGCCGCGGTCGATCGAGAACGAGCCGTTCAGGCTCGCGTAGAGATGGACGAACGCGCTCGCCTTCTTCGCGGGTGGCGCGTACGTGGAGTCGTAGAGCAACCGATCGCGCATCACGAGGTGCGCGCGAAACCGACGCTCGAGGAAGATCGTGGTCTGGAACGTGCTCTGACCGAACGGCCGCGTGCTGGTGGCGCTCAGCACTACTTGCACTCCAGGACGGCGCTGCACGCCTGCTGTTTGTGCACGCAGTCGATGTGCCGCATGACCTTGGCGCCGTTATCGGCGGCGTCATTCTCGAGCGCGGCGCACGCGGCGACGCACTCTTTCTCGTCGAACGGCATCTTGCTGCCGGTGACGTCGACACACTCCGCCTCGCGCTTGCAGACCTCCTTGCACACGGCGCTCCGCGGCTCGGTGCAGCCGAGCGCGCCGACAGCGGCGGCGAAGGCGAGGAGGTGGAGGAGGGGAAGGGGGCGCAACGCGCCGATTATAAGCAGGTCGCGTTAGTCGATGTCTTCTGCGGTCCGCAGGATCTCGGGGATGAAGTCACGGCGGAGCTTGATCAGGCTGTCGTGGTCGCCAAAGCCGATGATCGCGGTGTTGGTGTCCCCATAGGTCGGGGTCGTGCCGGTGATGTCCTCGTCCTCGATCGTGAGGACGCAGGTCTTGCCCGCCTTGCGCGCCTTCGCGCAGTCATCGGAGGCCATCGTGGTGACGTCGGCGGCCTTGGCGGGCTGGGCGAGGGCGGGCGCGGCGAGGCCGGCGAGAAGCAGGGCGGAGGCGAGCAGTGTGCGCATGCAGACCAGACACGGCGGGGCCAGGCTGGTTGCAGCGGCCGGTCAATCCTCTCGACGTTCCGCGAGCTTGCGACGTTCGGTGCGCCAGTGTGCGAAGTGTCGTTCGATCACCTCGCGCTGCGCGCGGGCCTGCGCGAGCTGACCGCGGGCGCCGTCCACGATCGTGAGCTGGCCGCGATGAAGCGCCTCGGCGCGGAGCTGGGCCTCGATCGCGCTCTCGAGCTCGCGCCGGCGCCGGACCAGGAACTGCTCGGTTCGAGCGAGCGCCGCCGCGGAGCCACGCGGGCCACTCGTGCGACGTGCAGCCTCGAGAGCGGCACGCGCCTCGTCGACACGTGTGGTGGCCGCGGCGAGGCTGGCCGCCGTGTCACGCGCGTCGCCGGCGGCACCGGCCAGCTCGCCACGCCGCGTGCGCTCGTCGCGAGATCGCGCCTCCCGAACGGGTCGTAGCCGGTAGCCGTCGGCCTCGCTCACCGGGAGGCAATGTTACACTGCGCGCTGCATGGTCGACGCCGGGGGCGCACCGATCGATCGCTATGTCGTCCTGGAGCACCTCTCCGAGGGCGGGATGGGGGCGATCTACGTCGGCAAGAAGCTGGGGGCCGGTGGGTTCGAGATGGAGGTGGTGCTGAAGCAGTTGTTGCCGGAGTTCACGCAGCAGGAGGAGTTCATCGATCTGTTCCTGCGCGAGGCGAAGCTGTCCGCCACGCTCGATCACGCCAACATCGTCCACACGATCGATCTCGTCACCGCCGGTGGCGAGTACTTCATCGTGATGGAGTATCTGCCGGGTGGCGATCTCCGGACGCTGATCAAGCGCGCCAGGCGGCGAGGCAAGCGGTTCTCCCCTGCGGCGGCGATCCGGATCTGCCGCGAGACGCTGAGTGCACTCGCCTATGCCCACGTGAAGCGAGACTTCGACGGGAAGCCGCTCAAGCTGATCCACCGCGATGTGTCTCCCTCGAACATCCTGGTCTCGTACACCGGTGAGGTGAAGCTCACCGATTTCGGGATCGCCAAGGCGGCGACCCACAACTCGCTGTTCTACAAGGTGAAGGGAAAGATCGGGTACATGTCGCCCGAGCAGGCGAAGAGCGAGCCGCTCGATCACCGGAGCGATCTGTACTCGCTCGCGGTGTGCATGTTCGAGGTGCTCACCGGCGAGCGCCTGTTCGTCCACGCGGGCCTCACCACCTCGGCGGACGAGATCTATTCGCAGGCGATCCCGAGCGTCTCGAAGAAGGTGCCGGGGTTGCCGGCGGATCTCGACGCGATCATGAAGAAGGCGCTCTCGCTGTCGCCCGACGATCGGTTCCAGACCGCGGGCGAGCTCAACGAGGCGCTCACCCGGTGCGCGCACCGCAACGGCCTGTTGCTCGCGGCGCCGGAGCTCGCGCGCGAGCTGCTCGACACCTGCGGCCCCACGGATCAGTGGCGCGGCGATGACGACGACGACGATCTCGGCTACGCGGAGGGCAAGCGCGCGGGCACCGAGGTCTACGACATGTCCGACGACGAGGACGAGGAGCCCGAGGAGGAGGATCTCGGGATCGGTCCGGTCTCGATCCACTCGATCGCGATGGCGCGCACGCGGACGGCCGAGCGCGGCTCTCGGCCCAAGACCGAGGTCGGCAAGTTCGCGGGCGTCGAGCTGACCTCGATCATCAACATGATGGATCTCGAGAACTCCGACGGCGCCAAGCCGCTGGTCGATCTCGACGCCGGCCCCCGCCTCGATTCGGGCCCCCGGCTGCTCGACTCCGGGCCTTCGATGCTGCCCACCCCGACGCCTCCCCCGCAGGGCCACGACCCGGTCGAGACGATGTCCACCGCGCCCCGTCGCGCCCCACAGACCTCGCAGCAGCCACCCGCGGGCATGCGCGTCGCTGCCACGCCGGGAGCTCGCCACGCCACCAAGGGCCGCAAGAAGTCGAAGATGCCGCTGCTGATCGTCGCCCTGGTCCTGCTGGCGGCCGGGATCGCCGCCGCCGTGGTCGCGATGTCAGGCCCGGACGTGGGCGTGAAGCAAGAGCCACCGAAGCCGGCGCCCCAGCCATAAAGTAGGCCGGGCGCATATTTACAGGCGGATGACCCGGGGCTACGATGGCGTGGCCGGGAGAAGATGTCGAAGGATCGCTCCAACGTCACGGCGTTGCTCGACGACGCGCCGTCCTACTCACGGCAGACTCAGGGCGGGATCTTCATCGTCATCAAGGGCCCGGATCGTGGCGAAGCCGTTCGCCTGACCAACTCCCGGGAGCCGGTCTCGTTCGGGTCTGGCCCCCAGTGCAGCCTGGTGCTCACCGACAAGACGGTGTCCCGCAAGCACGTCGAGGCGCAGCTGGTGGGGGACGAGGTCATGATGATCGACTGCGGGTCGACCAATGGCACGTTCATCCAGGGGTCTCGGTTCGAACGGATCTCGATCGGGTTCGGTGCCGAGATCAAGCTCGGCCGCACCGTCATCAAGTTCCTGCCCGATGAGGAGATCGTCGATCCCGAGCCGAGCGCCCAGACCGCGTTCGGCACCATCGTCGGTGGCGACACCAAGATGCGCCAGATGTTCACGCTGCTCGAGGAGGTCGGCGCGACCACCGCGACGGTGCTCATCGAGGGCGAGACCGGGACTGGCAAGGAGCTGATCGCGGAGGAGGTGCACAACCACTCCCCGCGTCGCGACGGGCCGTTCGTGGTGTTCGACTGCGGCTCGGTTCCGCGAGAGCTGATCGAATCGATGCTGTTCGGCCACGTGAAGGGCAGCTTCACCGGCGCGATCACCGATCGGCGCGGTGCGTTCGCCGAGGCCCACGGCGGCACGATCTTCCTCGACGAGATCGGCGAGATGGCGCTCGATCTGCAGCCATCCCTCCTCCGCGTGCTCGACAAGCGCGCGGTTCGCAAGGTCGGCTCGAACACATACGAGAAGATCGACGTGCGCGTGGTCGCCGCGACCAATCGCGATCTCCGAGCCGAGGTCGCGAAGAAGGCGTTCCGCGAGGATCTCTACTATCGCCTCGCGGTGATCCGCGTCAGCGTCCCGCCGCTGCGCGAGCGCGGCACGGACATCCCGCTGCTGATCCAGCACTTCGTCAACAACTTCGGGCCCGGCCTCACCGTGACCCCGGAGGACATGGCGCGCCTGGTTCGCCACAGCTGGCCGGGCAACGTCCGCGAGCTGCGCAACGTGATGGAGCGCGCGTGCCTCCTCTCCCGCGGCAACGCGATCAACCTCGAGGATGCGCTGGTCAGCGAGGCCGCACCGAGCCTCGGCATTCGCACCGATCTTCCGTTCAAGGAAGCGAAGGGCCAGCTCGTCGAGATGTTCGAGCGCGAGTACATCGAAGATCTGATGCGGCGGCACAAGATGAACCTGTCGGCCGCGGCGCGCGAAGCGCAGATCGATCGCAAGCACCTGCGCGAGCTGATCCGGAAGTACGGCCTCGATCCGCGCCACAAGCTCGGCGAAGGTGACGAAGAGCCCCCGAGCGACGACTGAGCCATCGGCGCCGGGCACTCCAGCGGTTCACGAATCCAGACGGTCGAGCGTTCGCACAGGTCGTGCGAGACGCTACTCGACCTTGACGCGCTGGGAGAGCCGGGTGTCCTTCACCACGACGTCCCACTTCTTCTTCGCCTCGGTCACGGCATCGTAGACCTCGACGCTGTGCGCGCCGACATCGGTCTCGATGCGCTCCGTCGGGCACAGCATGCCGGTCGGCTTGCCATCGAGGAACACGTAGTAGCGGTCCTTGTCCTTGCACTTGAGGACCTTGATCCCGGCGGGGCCGGCGGGCGGCGTGACCTCGGGCAGCGGGATCGTGAACGCGCCGTGACCATCGACCTGCGCGATGTAGAGATCGTGACCCGCGAGCAGGAGCGCGATCGTGTGTCGATCGGGTGAGCCGGGCAGCTTCACCGGGGTGACGCCGGTGTCGGCACCGTCGAGGTAGACCCGAGCTCCCGTCGGCGTCGACGTGATCGTGAGCTGATCGCTGTTGCCGGCCGGCACGGCCACCGCGGCATCCACGGACGGTGCGGCGGTCTTCGCGTCGACAGGGGCGGCGGCATCCACCGGTGCGGTGGCGACCTGCGCGGCATCCACCGGCGTCGCGCTCGTGGCATCCACCGGCGTCGCGCTCGTTGCATCGGTCTTGCTCGCCACCCGCGCGGCATCGACGACGGGTGCGTTCGAAGCGTCGGCCTTGCTGGCGACCGTCGCGGCATCGGCCGGCGACTTCGTGACGACGCTCCCCGAGCCCGGTGTGGGCTCGTCGCTGGACTTCATCAGCTGCCACGCAGCGACGGTGGCGCCGCCACCGACGAGGAGGACGGCCGTGAGGATCAACGGGACCTTCGAGCGCTTGGCGGCGCCCGGAGCCGCTGCCCCGGTGAGCTGGGCCTCGGCGAGCTGGGAGTCGGCGACTGGCGAGGAGGTCTTGGTCTGACCGCGGCCGAGCGAGGGAAGCGTCGTCTCCCCTTCGACCACGGAACCCGCACGGCCGCGCATCACGGGAGGCACCGCGGGACCGGGGCGGGTGGTCCCCGTCGATGGCGGGGGCTGATCCGGGAACATCGGCTGCGCGGGCACGTCGCTGGTCACCGCGGCCTCGCCGTCGGCGAGCTCGGAGGTCTCGATCTTGACCTCGGCGAACTCGGAGGTCTCGCGCCAAACGCGAGCAAGCTTCTCTTCGGGCTGCATCGCGGCCTCGCGGAGCTGCTCGGCCTGCAAGGGAGACATCTCGCCGGTAGGCCCGTCGCTGGGCCGGGTCCGCGTGCGCGGCAACGGTGGTGGCGCGGGCGTCAGGCCCTTCTTGGTGCTGTCCCCGAGACCGTGATCGAGACCGTGATCAAGACCGTGATCGAGACCGTGATCGAGACCGAGATCCGGTGGCTCGGCGCCCTCCTCGAACAGCATCGCCGGATCGAGGCCGCGCTCGCGCGTGGGCTCCTCGGTATCGGCGCGCGTGGGGATCACGGGAGGCACCGACGGCGGTCGTGGCGCGGATGCCGCGGGGCGTGGGATCGCGGGCACGACCGGCCGGATCATCGGGATCGCGCCAGTCTTGGCCTGGATCCCGAGCAACGTCGGGGGCGCATCGCGCGGCTGCGCGGGTGGCGGCGCCCCGAGGGACACGATGCCCGGAGGCACCGGGATCGGTGGCGGTGCGAGGCCCGTCATCGTGGTCATCGGCCGCGGGAGATCGGGCATCGTCGTCGACGGCCCGATCAGCGGCGACGGGCCGGGCACCGGGACATCGGGGCGCACGAACTCGCTGGTCGCGAGGTCGACGTGCGCGTCGCGGCCGAGCGTGGCGACGTCGGGCGCGGGCTGGCGCGGAATCGGTCCGGTGCCGACGTGCAGCGCGACCATGCCCGACATCTCGCTGTCGTGAAGCTCCGCCAGCCGATCGACGGTGGTCTTGACCTGCGCGCCGATGTCCTTCCGCGTGCCAGGGACGGGCGCCACGCGCAGCGCCGCATCGAGAGCATCGGCGAGCGCGCGTGCATCGGGGAACCGCTCGAACGGCGATCGCGCGAGGCAGCGGTGCAGCACGCGTACGATCGGTCGCGGCAGGGAGGGCTCCGACGGTGGTCCCGCCATGATCGATTGGGCGATCTGCTGCGGGGTCTCGCCGCGGAACGTGCGCTGCCCGGTGACCAGCTCGTACGCGATCACGCCGAGGGCGAACACATCGGTGGCTGCCGAGGTCGCTTCGTTGGCGACTTGCTCGGGCGCGAGGTACTGGATCCGGTGCTGGAGGCGCGCGACATCGACGGGGCGCTGCGGCAGGCCTGCGGCGAGGATCCCGAAGTCGGTGATCTTGACGTCACCGTCGGCGTTGATGATCACGTTGGTCGGCGCGAGGCCGAGGTGCGTGAGGCCGCGGCCATGCGCATAGCCCACGGCGCGCGCAGCTTGCGAGACGAGTGCGAGGGCACCACCGGCGGGGAGCGGGAGCCCGGCGAGCCGTGCCTCGGCGACGAGGCGCGCTGCATCGAGACCGGCGACGTGCTCGACCGCGGTGAACGTCTGGCCCTGCGCGACGCCGAACTCGCTCATGCGCGCGATCCTCGGGTGCTCGAGGCTGCCGTACGCTCGAGCGGCCGCAGACAGCGCTTGCGCGAGCGCGTTCGTGATCGTCAACTCCGCGTGGAACCGCTTCACCGCGAACTGTCGCTCGAAGCCGGCGACGCCGAACACCTTGGCGCGCGACACCGCACCGCACGGCCCCGTGCCGATTGGCTCGAGGAGCTGATAGCGCCCCACGCGCTCGCTCCCTGGCGTGGACGAGTCCTTCACCGGATGTCGAATGTATACGAAGTGAGGCCGATGACGCGATGCGTTGGCGCGATCGATCGTTTGCGGCTGCCAAACTTGCCCTCGACGGCGAACGCTGGCACCAAACAGAGTGATGGCCAAGGGTAAGCCGGCTCCCGAGAAGTCGAAGATCGAACGTGAGCGTCCCCTCGCGTACTCGCGGCGGCAGAAGGGCAGCGGCGACAAAGGCGCCGACGACAAGGACGAAAAGGACGACAAGGACGACAAGGACGACAAGGACGACGGCGCTGAGCCGACGAAGCCAGCCGAGGCCACCCAGGCACCGGACCAGCCCGCCGTCGATGCAGCCACCCCGCCCGCCATCGACGCAGCCAAGGTCCCCGAGGTAGGCGCGGCGCCGCCGCCCGAGGCTGGCGCCACGCCCGATCCAAAGCCCGAGAAGCTCGCTGCGATCCAGCCGCCGCCGCCCAAGGGCGAGCCGTGGCCGGATGCCACGCCGCAGCCGATGCGCCCCGTCGAGCCGCCGGCGCGCGCGCGCAGCGAGACCATCATCATGCCCGCCGAGCTCGTGCTCGGCTCGCCACCCGCGGTCCCCGCAGCGCCCGGCACCGTCGAGGCACCGACCCACATGCCGGGTCCGCGCGACGTCCCCGGTGGCAACGTCACCGACGGCGCCTTGCCCCCGGGCCTGGTCCCGCCGGGTGACTCCCGCTCGCTTCGCAAGGGCAACGAGTTTGCCCTGGTCTACCGGCAGGGCACGGCGGTGGTCAGCCGGTTCGGGACCATCGGCCAGCGCGGTCAGTGGCGGGTGGTCGAGTACCCGACACCTGCCTCGGCCTCGAACTCGTACGCGAAGGAGGTCAGCCGCTACGTGGGGGACGGGTTCTCGGACTATCGTGAATGAAGGCACCGTGAGCGAACCGAAGTCGAGGTCGTCGTGGCTGGTGCGCTGGGCACTCGAGGCACCGCGGCGCTGGCTCGGCAAGCGGAGCACGATCGGTCAGGACGTCACCGGCGGCGCGGATGGGCTGTCGTATCTGCGGCACCTCGTGCGCGGCAATCGGATCCGTCGGAGCGATGCGTTCGACGAGGTCTCGCCCGAGGCGCCACCGGTCCTGATCATCCACGGTTTCCTCGGCACGCGCGGCTCGATGTACATGCTCGAGCGTCGCCTCGTCCAGGACGGCTTCGTCTGCGTCTCGTTCAACCTCGGCACGTTCAACGTCCGCGACATCCGTCGCTCGGCGTTCCTGATCCACCGCAAGATCGAGC
>JAYVRN010000025.1:0-9087 GCA_043776275.1 Myxococcales bacterium
TACTTCCTGCGCTACGGCCACACCGTCAAGGACCTGCCCACCGACGACGAGCTCAAGGGCGAGGCCAAGAAGCTGATCGACACGATCACGGCGCTCCAGACGGCGCCGCTCATGGAGCGGTACTCCGGGCCGGTGCTGTTCGAGGGTGAAGGCGCCGTCGGTCTCCTCCGCGCCTCGCTCGCCCCGAACCTCGGTGGCACGCCGGTGCCCGAGGGCCTGAACCCGCAAGAGGCCAAGAGCTTCGGCGGCGCCCTGACCGACAAGATCGGGCTCCGCGTGCTCGCGCCCAACCTCTCGATCGTCGATGACCCCACCGCCCGCGATGGCGGCGGCCACGCGCTGATCGGCGGCTACAAGATCGATGACGAGGGCGTCGCCGCGCAGCGCGTCGAGGTGATCAAGGACGGCACGCTGAAGACGCTGCTCACCACCCGCACGCCCTCCGCCAAGGGCATGACCTCGAACGGTCACGCGCGTCGTACCGCCGAGGGTGGCGCGTTCCACGGCAGCGCCACCAACCTGTTCGTCACCGGCAAGACCACCGTCCCGCGCGCCCAGCTCAAGACCAAGCTGATCGCCGCGGCCCGGGGCGAGGGCCTCAAGTACGGCCTGATCATCCGCCGGTTCGATGACGCCGCGATCACCGCCGCCCCCGAGTTCTCGCGCCGCGAGCTGGTGCAGATGATCAAGAGCACCGATCAGCAGCTCCCGCCGCCCGCCGTGCTCGCCTATCGCGTGTACCCGAACGGCAAGGAGGAGCTCGTGCGCGGCGTGCAGCTCAGCGAGGTGCCGATCCGCGCGTGGAAGGACGTGCTCGGGGTCTCGAAGGAGACCACCACGTACAACTTCCTCGCGGCCACCGACACCCAGCTCTCGCTCCGCCTCACCGGCGGCACCGACGATGGCTTCGTGCCCTCGGGCGGCATCGAGAGCGGCATCGTGACGCCGGACCTGCTGCTGAAGGAGATCGACGTCCAGCCCGCGACCTCCGGCGCCCTGCCAGCGCCGATCCTGCCCAAGCCCGCGAAGTGATCGCGCGCATCCACGGCCACGAGCCACGCAGCCGGGCGAACGGCCCAGGTGCGAGGTTCGTGGTGTGGATGCAGGGCTGCACCCTCGGCTGCCCCGGCTGCTTCAACCCCGGGACCCACGACGCCACGGGCGGCCGCGAGATCGCGATCTCCGAGCTCACCGCGCAGCTCGCCACCGCCGCGGCGGACGGCAAGCTCGAGGGCCTGTCCCTGTCCGGTGGCGAGCCCTTCCAGCAGCCCGCCGCCGCCCTCGCCCTGCTCGAGGCCGCACGCGCCCTCGGCCTCTCGACCCTGGCGTTCTCGGGCTACACGATCGAGGAGATCCGCGCGCTCGCCGGCGGCCCCGAGATCCTCGCGCGGCTCGATGTGCTCGTCGATGGCCGCTACGTCTCGGGAGATCGCCTGGCCAGCGGCCTGCGCGGATCGGCCAACCAGCGGATCCAGCTCCTGACCCCGCGCTACACGCTCGCCGACGTCGAGGCCACGCCGGTCGCGGAGATCCGGATCAGCCCCACGGGTGAGCTCGTGCTCACCGGCGTCGATCCGCTGAAGCTCAAGCGCTGAGAGGCGCTTGGGAAGGCATCCGTGACGAACCAAGCGTTCGCACGTGGTTGGTTCTCAGTTCGAGCGCCGCGGACTGGGCAGCGACCGTGACGAGAGCCGCGCAGATGACGTGCTTCGTCGATGGGTGTTCAACTCTTCGACTGTCAGAGCTCCCACCGAGCCCCGCAGGGACTGACCTCCCTTCAGTCCCCGCGGTGCGCGAGCGGGAGCTCGAACACGAGGTGATCTGGCGCCGTACCGCGGATCGCGATCACACCCTCGTGAAGCAAAACGTGGTGGCCATCACAGAGCAAAGTGATTTGACTCAGCTCGTGCCCGCCGCCTTCGGAGCGCGGCTTGATGTGGTGCGCTTCGAGAAAGCGGGTCGAGCGACAATTGGGCACCGTGCATCGATGCTTGTCGCGCACGAAGACCTTCCTCCGAGTGGCCGCCGGGATCGACTTCTGAAGTCTACGTCCCGCCTCTTCCAGCTCCAGATCGCCGATGTGTTCGGAGTCGCACAGCACGCGCTCGAGCTCCGCCGACGAGACCGAGATCTCCTTCCCCGCCCCCACACGATGCGCCTGCTTGCACGCGCGGCAAGTCGTCGTGGCGATCTGGTGCCGCGGCTTGTTCGGAGCGCCATCGGCCGGCTCGAGAACGGCTGCCGCCAGCGCACGAACCAGCTGGTCGTCGGTGCAGCTGGCGCCCTGCGCATCCGAGGCGGCGTTCCTCGCCTGCTTGAACAGCATCATCGCCTCTTCGGAGAGGTTCTCCAGCACGATGCGATGCCGGATCTTCTTCGGATCCACCGGATCCGTGGGGAGGTCGCCCTTGGACTTGCCGCGGACCAGCTGCTGGATCTCGGTCGAGATCCTGCCCTCTGCCGCGTCGAGCCACGCATCCTCGGTCTTGCTCGTCGCCACGCGTGTCAGCTCGCGGACACTCGTCCACGCGAGCTCACCCGCGCGAAACTGCGCCGCGATGCCCGGCAGCTCCAGCAGCTCGTGCCCCACACGCATGCGTCGGATCGTGCTCTCGCTGTTGATCGGTGGCGCCGTCGCGGGCATCGCGTACGTCCTGGCGAACGCCGTGGTGCAGCCCGACAAGGAGGCCTACAAGATGCACGTCACGAGCGGGCAGATGAGCGGCGGCACGTTCGTGCTGTGGGTGACCTTGGTCAGCTTCGCCGTGGCGGTGGCCGCCGCTCTCGGCATCCAGAACACGCTGGCGAAGAAGGCCTGGCGTGCCGAGCAGCAGATCCCGAAAGCCAAGCTCCGCTGAGGATCACGCAGCTGGTACCTACCGCTTGAACTTGAGCGTCAACGTCCGCTCGCGGTTGGTCGCGGCAGCGCTCGGATCGAGCAGCGCCTGCCCCAGGAGCTCGCGCGAGATGCACCCGCGCAGCGCCGCGCTCGCCAGCGCATCGGTGTACGGGGTGACCGACGTGATCCGCTCCTGGTCCACCACCACCTGGGCGTGGGCATAGCCGCTCGTCCCCGCCGCCTCCTTGCAGCGCTTCGCCACGGCCTTCTCGAGCGCGGTCTCCGCCTTCATCGCCTCGGCCGCCCGGTTCCGCTTCGGCGCGGTGGGCTGGCTCGCCAGCGACACTCGATCGAGCTGGTCGACCTTCTCGAACCGCGCGCGCAGCGCCTCCGCCCGCGCGCGCGCCGTCATGATCTCGTTCGACTCGCGACGGGTGGTGGCGAACCGCACCCGGTTCGCGATCAGCTCGGCGAACGTCGGGGCGAGCTGGAGCGCCTCGTCCTCGATCTTCAACGCCTCCTCTCGCTCGCCACGCGCGTGCCGGACCTCGGCGAGGGTGTCGAGGAACTGCGGGCTGCGCTTGATCCCCACGATCTTCTGCGCGGCGGTCAGCGCGGCATCGTGGGCGCCTGCCGCGAGCGCGACATAGACCATCCCGTTCAGCGTGTCCTCGTCGGTCTGAGCGGCCAGGACGGTGGCGACCAGGGCCTTCGCCTCCTCGGGCGGGAGGGTGGAGCCCACGGTGGCGAGCACGAGATCGTCGTACTCGGCGAGGTCGGGCGCGCTGCGCAGGAGGGCCACGGTGTCGTCGATCAGCTGCGCGCGCCACGCGAGTACACGCTTCAGATGGCCGGCAGCGTCGAGCGCGGTCCGCCGCTGGAGCTTCGAGGCCTTCTCGTCGTTGGCCACGGCGGCGTAATGGAACAGCGCCTCGCGCGGAAGCTTGCGCGCCACGTACCAGCGCGCCGCCGCGAGCTCCACGCCCCGCTCGCCCGGGTGCGCCTTGAGCTTGGCGTGGATCGTCAGCTCGTCGTCGAGCGCGCCCTCGGCGTCCTTCACGATCTCGAGGAACGCCTGCACGCCATCCTCGCCGTCGGGCGAGCCCGCGCGCCGGCCCTGCTCCGCACCGCGGGCACCGAGCACCACGAACGTCGGGAAGCCGGTGATCTGCAGGCGCTTGACCACGGCCTCGCCCTCGGGCTCGTCGGCGTCGTAGCGGACGAACACCACGGACTGCAGCGCCTCCTGGACCCGATGGTCGGGGAGGATGTGCTTCTCGAACTCTTTGCAGGGCCCACACCACTCGGCGCCGACCTCGATCACGAGCGGCTTGTGCGCCGCGGTCGCGCGCTCGATCGCGACCGCGATCGGCTCCGCACCCGCACGCGCCACCAGCCCGAGGATCACCAGCGCCGAGAGACGAAGCGTCATCCCTCGATGATAGAGCGAATCAGCTGACCACGCCGTAGACGTTCTTCGCGTGCCGCTGGATCTCGATCGAATCCCGCAGGTTCTCGAACAGCTGCCGCGAGGCCGGCATCCCGACGATCTCGATGTGCGGCGTGGTGGTGTCCTGGGCGAACACATCGATGTGCGCGATGCCGAGGATGCGGTCCACCAGGTTCTGCCGGTAGCTCACGTCGCGGCAACGCCACAGCTGCAGCACATCGATCCGCTTCGAGAGCAGGCCGCGCTCGGTCTCGATCACCGTGTTGGTGACGCGGAACTTGATCGACTTGCGATACAGCGTCAGGCCGAAGCCGAACACCACCGCGACCGCGATCGGGATGACCACGTCGAGGAACTTCGTCGAGAGCGGGGGATCTCCACCGTGGACCATCCGCAAGATCACGATCAGGAGCACCGCACCGAACCCGGAGGCGATGTGCAGCCCGAGGTACGCCTTCCACGAAGGCACACCCTCGTAGAGCACCTTGCGCTCGCCCTCGGGGGCGTCCTTCCCCGGGGTGCCCGCGTTGCGCGCGAACGGATGTGTGCTCGGCGCGGCTTCCTTCGCCGCGGGAGCCGCCTCCGTTGGGGCACTCACGGTCGCCGGGGCCGCGCCCGCTCCCGCAGGAGCCGCGCTGAGAAACGAGTTACAGAAGCGACACTTGATCGCTTCGTCCTGGATCTCCTCGGCGCAGAAGGGACATTTCTTCATCGCTACATCCGATACCCGACGCCCACCATGAAGTCGATGGCGGTGATCGACTTGATGTCGCTGCGCAGGCCCTTGTGGGCTGGGCTGTACGAGAACGCGAACGGCGTGGCGGTCACCACGAGGTTCTGGGTCACCGCGTAGTCCGCGCTGACGCCCAGGCGCAGGTGGAACATCGTGAGTGCACCATCCGCCGGCAGGTTGTTCGTGAACGGGCTGTTGCCGACCCCGCTGAACAGCAGCGCGCCGATCCCGAGGTCACCTCGCAGCGCGAACTTCGACGCCACCTCGTACGAGGCACCGACATCGGCGATCAGGCCGACGAGCTTTGCGCTCTTGCTGGTGCCCATGCTGTCGTACGGCACGGGCGTGAACGTGAAGCCCGCGCCCAGATCGAGCCACAGCTTGGGGCCGAGCGAGAGCGGATACCCCGCGAGCAGGCCGAACGTCGCCTGGACTGGCACCTTGAGATCGCCAGTCTTGATCTTTGCGGCGCCGCCGAACGCACGAATGGAGAGCAACTTGGGCGCGGCCGAGACCGTGGTGCCCTTCTTGACGTCACCTTCGCCGTCGCCGTCACCATCACCATCACCATCACCATCACCATCACCATCACCGGTCTCACCGACGACCTTGCCCTTGCCCTTGTCGCCCTTGCCCTTGTCGCCGGTGCCCTTGTCGCCGGTGCCCTTGTTCTTGTCGTCCTCGCCGTCGGGGCGGAGGTTCGAGTCAGGTGGCTTGTTCCGGATCGCCTCCTGCTGCTTGGCGCACTCGTCGAGCTCCTTGATGCGGTCCTCGATCTCCTTGCGCTTGTCTTCCTTGAGCGGCTTCTTGGTGTCGTTCTCCTTGAGCGCGAGGTAGCGCTTGTAGAAGAACTGGGCGTTCGTGCAGTCCTTGGCCTGCCGGTACGCCTGCGCCACGTTGTACAGGTACGCCGCCTTCTTGCTCTCGTTCGGCTCGAGCTCGAAGCCCTTCTTGAACGCATCGACGGCGCCCTGGAAGTTGCCCAGGTTGTACTGGGTCTCGCCTTCCTTGTACCACTCGTCAGGCGTGGTCGGCTGCGCCGCCGCGATCGTCGGCAGCAGCACGAGCGTGCACACAAAGATCTTCCATCGATTCATTCGGTTTCCCCGCGCGGTCAGTCAGGTCTCTCGAGGCCGGTGTCATTGCCCGGGCCGCGGCCGGAGCCACTACCCTTGCCAGCGCCACTACCCTTGCCGGTCGGGTTCCCCTTGCCGGTCCCGCCGGAGGTCCCCTTCTTCTTGATCAGCGGATACTTGTCGGAGACATCGCCGTCGACCGAGAAGTTCTTGAGGACGATATCCTCGTACTTGTCGAGCTTGAGCGTGATCAGGACCGCGTGCTTCTCGCGCGGCACCTCGAACGGCTCCGGGGTCTTCTTCTTGGTGTCGACACCGTCGACAAAGATCGCGGCACCCGCCGGTGTGGTCACCAGCGTGATCGTCGAGACCTTCGGTGCCTCGACCGCGGCCGAGCCGGCCGAACCTGCCGAGCCCGTATCGGTCACTACCGCGCTGCCGCCGCTGCCGACCGTCGGAACCGTCGGAACCGTGGGGACCGTCGGTGTGGCGCTCCCCGCGCTGCCCTTGTCGACGGTCTTGTCGGTGTTCGAGCCCGGCGTGACCTGCGAATTGGTGCCCGCTGCGCTGCCGGTCTCGCTCGAGCCCGAGGCGCTGCTCGTGCCGCCGCCGGCGGGGACGTCCTTGCCGGTCATCACGATCGCGACGCCCGCACCGGCACCGGCGACCACGAGCAGGCCCGCCACGATGAACGCGACGCGGCTCTTCTTGCGAGGCCCGACGTCCGCGGCACCCGCCGCCGCACCGAGCGTGGTGGGCGAAGGCGTGGAGCCGGGATAGATCCCGGACGGTGGCGTGCCCGGATAGATCCCCGAGGGCGGGTTGCCACCGGGATAGATCCCCGACGGATGCTGGAGCGTGCCCGGCACCGGCGTGTACGGCGCGGGTGTCATCCGCACCGGCACGGGCGCGGTGGACGGCATCAGCTGAACCTGGAGGAAGTTCTGCACGCCGCCATGCGCCTCGACGTAGCTGACCGGATCAGCCATCGCGCGCATCATCTCGTCCATCGTCGGGTACCGCTGCTCCATGCGCTTCTCGAGCGCCTTCATCACCACCACCTCGACGTGGGCGGGGAGCATCCGGAACTGCGAGGGCGGCAGCGGCCGCTGCGTCAGGTGCTGGACCAGGATCTCGCCGTAGCCATCACCGAGGAACGGCACGCGGCCGGTCAGCATCTCGTAGAGCACGATCCCGAGCGCGTAGACATCGGTCCGCAGATCTACGTTGCCGCGGCCTTCGCACTGCTCGGGCGACATGTACGCCGGCGTGCCCATCACGATGCCGGTGCGCGTGCGCGACGATCCCTGCGCATCGTTGGTCAGCTTCGCGATCCCGAAATCGAGCAGCTTGACGAAGTCACGATCGCGGCCGCGCTGCGACAGGATGATGTTGTCGGGCTTGAGGTCGCGGTGGACGATGCCCATCCGGTGCGAGGCGGCGAGCGCATCGGCGACCTGCATCGCGATCCCGAGGGCGCGGTCCGGAGCGATGGGGGACTCGGTGCGGATCAGCTGGGACAACGTCCCGCCCGCCAGGTACTCCATGATGAAGTACACGAGCTGATCGCGACCGGCGCCCTGGATCACGCCGTAGTCGATGATGTCGACGATGTTCGGGTGGCCGATGTCGTTGACCGCGCGGGCCTCGTTGAAGAACCGCTTGGTCACGTCCTCGTTCGCCGAGAACTCGGAGTGCAGGACCTTGAGGGCGACCTTCTTTCCGATCTGGGGGTGCTCCGCCAGATAGACCGCACCCATCCCACCCTCGCCCAACTTCTGGATGACCAGATAGTTGCCGATGGTTTGCCCGATCAGGAGGTCTGTTTGCGGGGGCCCTTGTTGGGGGTCCATGAGGTCTCCGCGACGCATCATCTTAGACCACAACCTTGTGAAAAGTCGCGATTCCGCAGGGGTCGTGTCACGATTACCAACGTGCGCACCTTCGTCATGTGGGCTGTTCTTGGTGTGCTCTGCGCACGGGAAACCTGGGCGGATGACCTACCTGAGGTGAAGTCCCGGTCGGCTATCGCTATAGACGCAGAGACCGGCGCGGAGATCTTCAGCAAGGATGCCGACGAGATCCGGCCGATCGCCTCGACCACGAAGATCTTCGTGGCGATGGCGGTCCGGCAGCACGAGCTGGACCTCGATGGCTGGACGCAGATCACAAAGGCCGATGCGAAGTCCGCCGCCGGCGGGGCCCGAACCCGGCTCGATATCGGGCAGACGTTCAAGAACAAGGATCTCCTGCGCGCCATGCTCATGGCGTCAGACAACCGTGCGCCCACCGCGCTTGGGCGCGCCGCCGGGATGGATCCGGACGAGCTGATCAAGGCGATGAACAAGGTCGCCAAGGATCTTCACCTGAAGCGCACCAAGTTCACCGATACCTCGGGCCTCCGCGGCAACGTCTCCACGGCGCGCGAGATGGCGATCGCCCTGCGAGCCGCTCTCGAAGACGAGGTGCTGCGCGGGATCATGCACGAGGACTTCGCCGAGGTCGTCTCGAAGGATCGCTACGCCAAGATCGGGTACGGCACCACCAACCAGGCGCTGGTCGCCCGCAAGTACGACGTGATCGGTGGCAAGACCGGCTACACCAAGCCCGCCGGGTACTGCTTCATCACCGCCGCACGGTTCGAGAACCACGAGATCGTCATGGCGTTCCTCGGCGCGAACGAGAAGCTGACCCGGTTCGGGGACTTCAACCGCGTCGCGTCGTGGATCGAGCGCGGCGCTCCCGGCTCGAAGATCTCCACCAAGCGCCCGAAGCGCAGCTCGCCCAACCTCGAGACCGAAGTCCGCGGCCGTGTCGCCGCGCCCTGACCGCGCTCTCCCTCGCGACCGCGTCGCCGCGCCCTGACCGCGGTCTCGCTTCGTGACCGCACGCCCGCGCGCCGTGGCGCCGTGGCATGCTCGCGCGGTGACCTGGAACCGGCGCGAGATGCTCGCGGGGCTCGGCCTCGGCTCGGCCTCGCTGCTGCTCG
>JAYVRN010000026.1:0-2731 GCA_043776275.1 Myxococcales bacterium
CTGACGGCGGACGTGGTGTCCGCGCCGCAGAAGATCAAGGTCGGCGAGTCTCTCGAGGTGATCGCGCGCATCACCTGGAAGGGCAAGACGTTCAACGACCCGGCGTTCTTCAAGGCCGATGGCTTCACCGCCGTGCTCGCGATCGGTGACGTCGAGGTACCGATGACCCCGCGCGATGACGGCAGCTTCGTCGGGAAGGTGACCGTCTCCGGCGAGCCGCGCACGGATCGGATCTCGGCGCGGTTCAAGAACCAGTGGAACAGCCTCGCCGACAGCCGCGAGATCACCGTGGATGCGTGGGCGCCGCTCGACCTCAAGGTCGCCGCGGTCGACTTCGGCAGCTGGACCGGCGAGCGCAAGGCGAGCTCGCGCTGCATCGACATCGACCTCAAGGGTTCGACCAACGCCGACAAGGTCGCGATCGAGGCGATCGCGGAGGGGCTCGGCAACGGCTACGAGCTCGCCGTGGCGCACCCCGTGGTCGTCAAGGACGGGAAGTTCTCCGCGTGCCTGGTGGCGCCGGGCTGCTGCGCCGAGCCGCCGAAGGGCGCGACGTTGATGGTGCGCGGCATCGATCCGCACTACCACCCGACGGCGGTCAAGGTCCCGATGGCCTACCAGGTCGCGCCCACGCCGTTCCTGGCCTGCTGGTGGCCGTACATCGCCGGGGCGATCGGCAGCGTCATGTTGCTGATCATCGTGATCGGCTTCGTGCGGCCGCGGGACTTCGACAAGGAGGACGTGATCCGCCTGGCGAAGACCGAGCAGGCGCTGACCCGCGCGGGCGGGCGCCGGCTCCGGGACTTGCCGGGCGGCAAGCGCGGGTTCTATCGCAACGCGCGCGTCGCCTTCGATGGGGGCGGGAATGCCGTCAGGGCGACCTCCGGCGTGTCGGTGATCCTGCGCGCCGCGAAGGGCGATCCCCAGGTGACGATCACCGGGGGGCTCGAGGAGAAGGATCCGCGCACTCGGAAGTTCCAGCCGGTCGATTCCTCGAAGGGACCGATCTATCTTCGACGAGGGATTGTCTACAAGTCCGGTGAGTTCGTGTTCCGTCTTGGCTAGCTGCTGCACTGCATTGAAGGAGACGTCATGGGTATCCTGCGCGCCGACCGCCTCTCACCGACGATCTTCCTGGGCCTTGGAGGCTCGGGCTGCAAGGCGGTCAACATGCTGTCGGGCAAGATCCGGCGGCACCCGAACTATCCGAAGTTCAAGGATCTGATCCACGTCGTCGGCATCGACACGAACAAGGCCGACCTTCACACGATGAAGCACATCCCGGACTCGAACCGGTTCCTCGTGTCCGCGTTCGACCGGCGATCGTACGTCCAGCGCAAGCGCGGCAAGCAGGAGCTGGCCGAGGACAAGATGCTGACGCAGTGGGTCCATCCGGACTACCAGTTCCGCGACGCGCAGGGCGCGGGCGCGGGTCAGATCCGCGTCGAGAGCCGCCTCGGCATCTACTACAACCTCGAGGAGGATCGCGCCGGCATCATGCGATCGTTCAAGCGGATCCTCGATGCGATGTCGCGGCCGGATAACCCGTTCCGCGACAACGAGGACCGCGTGATCAACGTGATGATCTACGCGTCCGTCGCCGGTGGCACCGGATCGGGCGGGTTCCTCCCGATGTCGTACCTCCTGCAGGACCTCGTCAAAGATCACGGCTGGGGCCGGCCGAACATCGTCGGGACGCTGATGCTGCCCTCGGTGTTCACCGCCGATGTGGAGCAGGCGCTGATCGCGGACATCAACGCGAACGGCTATGCGGCGCTCAAGGAGCTCGAGTACCTGACCAAGCTCGGCTACGAGGGCTCGCTCGATCAGGTCGAGTTCCACTACAACCCGGCCAACCGGGAGCGGATCCACGCGCACAACCGGCCGTTCGCGCTGACCTATCTGATCGACAAGCCGAACGAGATCTCCGTCGAGCGGTACGTCAACGCGGTGTCGGATTCGGCGTTCCTCCAGCTGTTCTCGCCGATCATCGGCGCGCAGGCCGGCGAGTACGACAACTACGACAAGCACCAGAAGTCGCTCGCGCTCGGCAACTTCAGCGTGCACTACGGCAGTTTCGGCGCCGCCGTGCTCGTCTTGCCGCGCGCCGACATCGTGTTCTACGCATCGCTGCGCTGGGTGGGCCGCGTCCTCGAGACCTATCTGGTCTCCGGCAAGGACGATGCGTTCCGCGTGCCGTACGACGACCCGAAGTTCCAGCGCCTCGCGCGCGACGAGCAGGACCGGATCGTCGACGACAAGTTCAACGGGTACGTCGAGCACGTGGCCCGGCTCGAAGAGGATCAGCAGGAGAAGGGCGTGTACTCCGCGATCGTGGCGCAGAAGTCCACGGATGGCGCGACGCTCCGCCAGACCCTGACCCGCCGGTTCGCCGAGATGTTCAACACGCTGGACGAGCAGATCCAGATCGCCCCGTTCGATCCGCTGCAGGTGCACGAGGGCAACACGTCGCTGTCTCGCCCGATCGAGAACCTCCGCCGCGACAGCGCCGCGAGCCGCAACAAGGTCATGTCGTTCCTCGATTCGCAGATCGCGGATCTCAAGAGCGGCCGGCTGTTCAGCGAGTTCTTCCGTCAGAACAGCGTGGGCCCGCTCGCCCAGCGGTACTTCCTGATCCGGCTGAAGCGCGAGGGGTTCCTGACCCCGTTCGAGGATGCGGCCGATGGCCTGTTCCTCCAGGAGCTCAAGGAGAACGCCTTCGATCTCGATC
>JAYVRN010000027.1:0-2711 GCA_043776275.1 Myxococcales bacterium
CCTCGGCTTCGGGTACATCGCGGCTCACTTCCTGATCTTCTTCTGGTGGGATCAGGACGCGAGCCTGCGCAGCACGCTCGGCGAGATCATCGACCGGCCGTACCTGTGGTTCGGGTTCGGCGCCCTCGTCCTCATGATCCCGCTCGCCGTGACATCGACCGACGGGATGGTGAGCCGGCTCGGCGCGAAGCGCTGGAAGCTCCTCCACCGGCTCGCGTACCCGGCGCTGATCGCCGGTGTCATTCACTACATCCTGCTCGTCAAGTCCGATCTCACGCAGCCCACCGCGTTCGCGATCGTCCTCGGCGCGCTGCTGCTCTATCGGATCGTGATGCACTACGTGAACCTCCGCGGCGAGGTCAAGACCGCGCACGCCAAGCTCGAGAAGCTGCGGACCTCGGGCTCCAAGGCGAAGCCCAAGTTCTGGTCAGGGGAACTGAAGATCGCGCGGATCTTCGACGAGACGCACGACGTCCGCACGTTCCGGTTCGTGGCGCCCGATGGCGGCGCGCTGCCGTTCGAGCATGTCGCTGGGCAGTACCTGAACCTCCAGCTCGTGATCGATGGCAAGCGGGTCAACCGCTCGTACACCATCGCCTCCTCTCCGACCCGCAGCGCGTACTGCGAGATCTCGGTCAAGAAGGCGGCGAACGGGCATGGCTCGAAGCACCTGCACGAGACCTGGCGCGAGGGCGATCTCGTGAAGGTCTCGGCCCCGGCCGGCAAGTTCGTGTTCGCCGGTCACGAGGCCGAGCGCGTGGTGCTGCTCGCCGGCGGTATCGGGATCACGCCGATGATGTCGGTGGTCCGCTCGCTCACCGATCGCGGCTGGACCGGCGAGATGTTCCTCGTGTTCTCGATCCGGTTCGTCAGGGACGTCGTGTTCCGCGAGGAGCTCGCCTACCTGAAGTCACGGTTCCCCAACCTCCACGTCCTGATCACGGTCTCCGGCGATCCCGACACCGCGTGGGATGGCGCGCGCGGCAACATCACGCGCGAGCTGCTCGACGGGTTTGTCCCGAACCTGGTCCGCGGCCCGATCCTCGTGTGTGGCCCCGATCCGATGATGACCGCGATGCGGAAGCTCCTCGTCGGGATGGGGATCCCTGACGCCGAGGTCCACCAGGAGGCGTTCGTCTCGCCACCCGCGATCGAGCCGACGTCCGCAGGAGCTGTCACCGACGAAGATCCGCCGCTCGCGGAGGGCGCACAGGCGAAGATCGCGTTCCAGCGCTCGGGCGCCGAGACCGAGACCGCCGAGCTGACCGTGCTCGAGGCCGCCGAGGAGGCCGGCGTCGCGATCCCGTTCGAGTGCCGCTCGGGGATCTGTGGGCAGTGCAAGACCAAGCTGGTCTCCGGCAAGGTCCGCATGGACAACCAGGATGCGCTGACGCCAGGTGATCGCGCGAAGGGGCTGATCCTCGCGTGTCAGGCACGGCCCACGCGCGATTGTGTGATCGACGCCTGACCATGACGCCGGCGCGCCACAGCGTGCCGGCGGTGCGTCGCTCGCGAGGTGCGTACGCGCGTGTCAACCCGGGGGCTTGCGGCGGCGCGGCCGTTGCACAGAGCCGCGGCGATGAACAGGGCAGGGCTCGTCGTCGTGATCGGGTTGGCGTTCGGGGTGATCCATGGAGTGAGCGACGGCACGGCGGCGGCCAAGGGGGGCGCGCTGGCGCTGCCTCCGCTCGAGGTCAACATCGGTGCGACCGCGCCGGTCACGGGTGGTGAGGCCGCGCCGGGTCCGAGCACCGATCTGATGATCGGCGTCCACTGGGCGTCGCTGTACTGGCGCCCGACCAGCTACGACGTCGGCGTCGGCTACATCGGGTCGTACCGGGATCTCGTCCCCGGTTATCGATCGGCGACCCCAGTCGCCGATCGGACGACGCAGCCGGGCGAGGCCGCCGATCAGATGAAGCTCCACGGTGGGTATTTCTCCCTGGGCCGAACGTTCTACAGCCAGCCCCATCTGCGGGCCTGGGCCGAGCTCCGCGGCGAGCTCCTGCTCGTGGACACCGGCGGCCGGCCGTTCTCGGCGATCGGCGGCGCGCTGCGGTTCGCGCTCGAGCTCTACTCCTCCGGAGTGGGCGGCGTCTCGGACCACTCCACGATCGCCATGTTCGCGGGCACCATCGCGATCGGCGTCTACGTCGAGGCCTCGCACCGGGATCTCCCGTCCGAGCTGGGCCCGACCGGCGTCACCACCGGCGTGTCGTTCCGGATTCCGTTCCTGCTCGCGGCCGCTAGCTGAGGTCGCCGGGCGGCTCCATCACCTTGGCGACGTGTGGGATGCCGTCGATCAAGTGGTCGACGATCCCCTCGGCGTCGTCGGTGGACAGCCCGCCGTACCAGACGCCGTCCGGGTAGACGACCGCGGTCGGACCGTCGAAGCAGGGGCCGAGACAGCCGCACGGGGTGACGAGGATGCCGGTCGCGGCGCGCTCGAGGAGCCGGCGCTGGACGGAGGCGATCAGCGCCTCGCCACCACCGGGTCCACAGGCCGGCTTGCCGGAGGCCCGCGCGTTCGTGCACACGAACAGATGTCGCCCAACCACATACCGACGATCGTCGGCGTCGCTGCGATGTGTCAATCGCTCGAGTGATCGACGACGTCGTTTTTGCGGCTCAGTCGCTTGAGGGAATCGGGTGAGCGGCTACCATCCTCCGGCTCGCACCCTCGATGACGCCTCAGCATCACATCATCAAAG
>JAYVRN010000028.1:0-8985 GCA_043776275.1 Myxococcales bacterium
CGCGGGCAACAGCTGGCAGCTCGTCCAGGCTTCGTTCTCTGACCTCGCCCCACCTCCGTGACGCGCGACGTTCGCGCGTGACGAGAGCTCGCAGCGTGTGGCGTCGAGTGGCTCGGGCGCGGATCCTCGAAAGGCCAACCGTACGGATATCGACCGGTCGCTTGCTTCGTTCAGCTCTTCAGTTGTCAGAGATCGCTGCGCCAGTCCCCGCAGGGACTGATCAGCGTTCAGTCCCCGCCGTGCGCGAGCGGCAGCTCGAACACCAGGTGGTCCGGTGCCGAGCCGCGGATCGAGATCGTCCTCTCGCAGCACGCATGCAATCGCATCCTCGACGAGAGAGCCGCGATCTTCGTCGGGCGAGTCGCGATGCACGCCGAAATCAGTCAAGCGGAACCTTCGGAGTTCGGATTTCGACACGATCACCGTCGGTGTCGACAGAGCCCTCGCGCCCCATCGAAGCCGCGGGCAGCGCCGGTCCCCGCGGGGCTTGAATCGCGATCAGCGCACCCGACGCGGATCCGGAGATCGCGATGCGTCGAGCTTCAGCGAGGAGGCACGTACGAGAACCACCTCGATCCGGAGCTTCTTCGAGAGTCGCGCGCTCAGGTCCGGAGGCGCCGCGCGTCTACCGCGGTCTACACGCCAGGGGCATCACGTGCTCGCCGGTGAGCTTGAGAATCCCGATCAACCTGTGGCTGAACAAGGGGACGAATCAGTACTCAGCGACGGCGATCGGGCAGAAGAGGCGGTACTTTCGAAGCACACGATGAGCGGGGACTCGATGGACAAGCACGCATGGTCTCGTCCAAGGCGACCTGATCCACGATGAAGATCGAACTCGACACCGTTCAAGCCTTCTTCAGGTCGAACGAAGAACAGGGAGTCGCGATGGGGCGTCCCATGATGTGGGGGTTCTTCTTCACGGATAGCCGTGCGCGTTCGCTGACTGCGCTTCGACGAACCCTGGAGGGGCTCGGGTACGCGTACGTCGATACGCTGGGGCCGGAGGAGGGAAGGCTGTGGCTCTACATGTCGATCGTCGAAGAGCTTTCGGCTGACGTCCTCTTCGAGAGGTGCGCGGAGCTCGAAGCGATGTCCCAGTCCGAGTTCGGTGTGGAGTTTGACGGCTTTGACGTTGGCAACGCCGACGGAAGCGTCCTGATCGGTCGATGAGTGAGCAGCCTGGCGTAGACTCGCGCGCGTGACGGCGCCGTTCTACTTCGACGATCCTGACGAGGGGCCATCCCGGGAGACCAGCCATCCCGAGTTCGTTCGCGTTTGCGGCGACGAACTGTTCTACGACTGCACGGCCGAGTTCGGCCCGTTCGGGAATGACGATGGAGCTGATGCGCTGAGCGCGCTCGAGGACCGGTACCGCAAAGGTACAACGGACAGGGTTCGGTCGTTCATCGACCACACTCTCGATGAGTGGGGCATGACGATCCCGGATCTCGCCGCTACGAACCGCGAGACCGTAGGCCGATGGTTGGAGGACGAGCAACTCGCGACAGCGTTGCGTGCGGCCGGCAACTTGGTCGCCGCGGTTGCGTTCGGTCAGCTCAAGATCACCGGCAGCGTCGATGCTGAGCTCGTCTCACTTGCGCTGGCTGCGATCGAGCGCGAAGCCCTGATGGTCGACCAATACGAGCGTCACGATCCGACGTGGAAACACGGCGCGAGCGCACGCGCGGCGGTCAGCCTGAAACGTGCGGCGCTCGCCACACTCGCCAAGTGAGCTGCCCCCTCACCCGATCTGCGCCGTCCGCGTGATCTCCCCCATCTTCCCCGACTGAAAGTCCCGCACCGCCTGCACGAGCTCGGCCTCGGTGTTCATCACGAACGGCCCGTATCGCGCCACCGGCTCGCGGTGCGGCACGCCGGCGAGGAGCAGCACGCGGCCGCCACTCGTCGAGCGCAGCCGCACCACCTCGCCCTCGCCGAGCACCGCGAGCTGGCCATCGCGGACCTCGCGACCGCCGAGCTCGACGGCGCCCTGGAACGCATAGACCACCGCGCGCTGCTCGGGCGCGAGGGCGATCTCCACGTCGCCGCCCGCGTCGAGCGTCCAGTCCTGGTAGACGATCGGCGTGATCGTATCGATCACGGCGCGCACGCCGAGGGCCTCGCCCGCGATGATCACGCCGCGCGCCTTGCCGTCGGGAGTCTGCGCGCGCGGGATCCCTGCCGCCTGGACCTCCTGGTAGCGGGGCTTGGTCATCTTGAGCCGCGCGGGCAGGTTCACCCAGATCTGGAAGCCGTGCGAGCGGCCGCCCTTCTCGATCAGGTCGCGCGCGGGCTCCTCCGAGTGGACGATGCCGGCGCCGGCGGTCATCCACTGCACGTCGCCCGCTCCGATCCGCCCGCGATGGCCGGCGGAGTCCTCGTGCTCGACCGCACCTTCGAGGATGTAGGTCACCGTCTCGAACCCACGATGCGGGTGGTCCGGCGCGCCGATCGCCTCGCCGGGCGCGTAGTCCACGGGGCCCAGCTCGTCGAGCAGCAGGAACGGATCGAGGTGGTCGAGGCCCGCGCTCGGCAACGGCCGGCGCACGGTGAAGCCGCCACCCTCCAGCTGCTTGTGAGCCGTGATCACGTGTTCGACGCTGCGCTCGCTGGTCATTCTCACCACATAGTCACGACCGAGCGCCGCCGGAAGCTCGCGGACCGGGCAGCGGCCGGGACGGAGTGTTCGAAAAAGGGTCAACCCGCTTTCCGTCAGCCTGGGCAGCGGATGCGGCGGGGCGCGATCGCTGGATCCGCGGCCCAGCCGGGCTCGTGGAGCTCGACGAGCCAAAGCTGCGGTCCTCCCGTGGTGGCGGCATGCGTCGGGGACACCTCGACGCTCCGCGCGACCACGGTCGCGGCGCCGATCTCGGGAGCCTCGCCTCCCGCGATCGCGTACGTCATGCCCTCGGCCTCGAACACGGTCTCGCTCGAGCCGGCCAGCTTGCTGCCCGCTGGCCACCCGTGCTCGGCGAACTGCCCGTGGAGCGTGCGCTCGGGGCCGATCGAGAGGAACCGGCCGCGCGCGGCCTTGGGGTCGGCGACCCGCAGCGTTCGAGACCGCGAAGTGCGTGGCGGTGATCGCCTCGCCGAATGGGACGAAGCAGCCGCCGGTGACGATCACCTCGTGCTGATCGAACGCGGTCCACAGCTCGCGGGCGCGGTAGTCCACGATCCAGCGCCCGCTCGCCGCGCTCGAGCCACACGCCCTGGAACTGGCGCGGGCCGGGCTGGGGATCGATCAGCAGCGTGGCAGCGAACGTCGCGATCTCCGGATCGCTCGGCGTCCCCATCAGTGCTCGGCGATGACGGAGATCGCGCAGTCGGCCTTCGCGACGGTGAACTTCTGCGCCCACAGGTCGTTGATTCCCCACGTGAAGGTCACCGCAGACGAGCTCTGCGCGGTGCGGACGAGCCACGTCACGTGCATGTCCTCGGGATCCTGGTTCGGATCGATGAAGCGCTCCGCCGCCGCCACCGTACGCGACAGGTGGAGCTCGGGGGCGCTGCCGAGGTTGACGTGCGCCTGCGCCGCGAGCTGCGGATCGCACGCGGGCTTCGGGGTCTCGAGGCGGAACGTGCGGTCGACGCGAAACGCGTGCGCGACGATGTGACCGGACACCAGGAGGCCCGCCTCCGACGCGATCTGCGCATCACCACGGATCGGATCGAGGATGAAGTTCGGATCGATCGCGTGGGAGAAATCGACGCTCTGGATCGCCGTGGGCCGGAGCTTGGTATCGAGCTTCTGCGCCAGCAGCCCGGTCGGGCAAGGGTCGCTCGTGCAGGTCGGCGAGCCGGTGATCCGATAGATCGAGTACGCGCCGCGCTCGGCCGAGAACGTATCGAACCCGGCGGCGATCGCGAACGTGTCGCCCACGAAGTTGCCGCGCACCAGGCTCGCGCCCTGGAGGCCGAGCAATCCATCGGTGCACTCGAAGTTGCAGTCGGCGGGCACGGTGAGCGCGCTGACGTCGCACGTGCGGCCGACGTGACCGTCGGGGCACAGGATCTTGTAGCCGTTCGCGACCGTGAGCGTCGCCGCACCCAGGCCGTCCGCCGCATCGATCAAGTACCAGGCGTTCGATGCGGAGATCGCGTCGGCAGCGGTGCCGGTGTCGTCGTCGCCAACCGCGGCGCAGCCGCCGAGGACACCGACGACCGCGAGAACCACGACGACCACGAGCGCGGGGGCAGAGCGGGAGATCACGGGCGCGCTGGTACCCCGCGTCGCGAGCCGCGTCAAGCGTGGCCTGGGGACCCGGCGCTCACGCGATGATGTTCGGCGTCTCGTCCGGCGCGGTGGGGGGATCGTCGATCCCGGGCGGCGGATCCTGCGGCGCAGGTGGATCGATTCGCGGCGGCTCCGGGCTGGGAGGATCCTGCTGTGGTGCTGGTGGTGGTGGTGGCAGCTCGACAGGTGGCTCGATCGACATGCCCCGATCGGGTGCAATCTCGCGACCGGGCTGTCGATGGCCGGCCACCGGCCCGATCGGGCGCCTGGTCACACCCAGCCGGCAGGATGTGCGCCCGCGCCCGCCGATCGGCGCCCGGTGGACGGCGACACGCGTCGCGGGGGCCCGTAGCGCGGCACACCCGATGCATCCGGTACGAGCATCATGGACATCTTCACCTGGCTGATCGTCGGACTCGTCGCTGGTGCGCTCGCCTCGTTCATCGTGGGCGGCACGGGCTACGGGATCATCGGAGACATCGTGGTCGGCATCATCGGTGCGTTCATCGGCGGGTACGTGTTCCGCACGGCCCACTGGCAGGTGCCGTTCGCCGGCCTGGCCGGGGTGATCTTCGTCGCGTTCGTCGGTGCGGTGCTGCTGCTGGTGGTGATCCACTTGATCCGCCGCGGCACCGTCAGAACGCGCGAGGGCTGATCACCACATCGCGCGGAGCCGCGCGGCGACGTCGATCACGCTCGTCGTGGGAGCCACGCCGAGCCCGGCGGCGCTCCTGCCGCGCACCACGCGCTCGAAGCGATCGAGGATCGCATCGGGCAAGAACCGCGAGCGCGGCGCATAGACGTGCCGATCGCCGTGCCGGTGCTGCTGGGTCACGTACATCCGCAGGGGCTGGATGAGGTGCAGGTGGTCCTTGGCGCGCGTCATCGCCACGTAGAGCAGGCGCCGCTCCTCCTCGATCTGGTCCGTGCTGCCCACGCCGAGATCCGACGGGATCCGCCCGTCGATCACGTCGAGCACGAACACGGCGCGCCACTCCTGGCCCTTCGCCGAGTGGATCGTCGAGAGGACGAGCCAGTCCTCGTCGAGGTTCGGCGGGCCGGAGAGAGCGCCCGTGGAGCTCGGAGGATCGAGGGTGAGATCCTCGAGGAACGCGGCGCGCTCGGTGTACGTGCCGCCGATCGCCTCGAGCTGCGCGAGATCGCCGATCCGCGCCTCCGCCGCATCGTACCGCTCGACCAGCAACGGCTCGTAGAACCGGCGCACGCGCTCGAGCTGACCGGCCCACGGCGTGGCGGGCGCGCCGAGCTCCGTCATCAGCGCACACAGCGCGGGCCACGCCTCGCGGGCGGCGGCGGGCGGCTTGACGGTGGACAACGCGAGGAGCGAGGGCGGGGTGGCCTGCGCGATCGCCTCGACGGCACGCCGCGCGAATGCGGGGCCCACGCCGGGGAGCAGCTGCACCACGCGGAACCCGGCGATCGGATCGATCGGGTTCTCCGCCCACCGCAGGATCGCGGTGAGATCCTTGACGTGCGCGGCCTCGAGGAACTTCAGGCCGCCGTACTTCACGTACGGGATCCGGCGCCGCCCGAGCTCGAGCTCGAGCAGATCCGCGTGGTGCGCGGCGCGCATCAGCACGGCCTGATCTTTCAGCATCAGCCCGGCTTCGCGATAGGCGAGGACCTTCTCGACGACGTAGTCGACCTCGCCGAGCTCGTCCTCGACGAGGGCCAGCGTGGGGCGCTCCGCGGCGGGGCGGCTCGAGCGCAAGGTCTTGGCGTGGCGCTCGGGGGCCAGCTCGATCACGGCGTTGGCCGCCGCGAGGATCGGGACGGTGGAGCGGTAGTTGTCCTCGAGCGCGATCAGCGTCGCCGGGATCTCGAACTTGCCTGGGAAGTCGAGGATGTTGTGGACGGTGGCGGCGCGGAACGAATAGATCGCCTGCGCATCGTCGCCGACCGCGGTCACGCCGCGCCCACTCGGCGCGAGGTTGATCAAGATCTCCGCCTGCAGCGCGTTGGTATCCTGGTACTCGTCCACGAGCACGTGATCGAACCGCGCGCGCATCGCGGCCGCGAGCTCGGGCTCGCTCATCGCGTGCCACCACCACAGCAGCAGATCGTCATAGTCGAGCACGTGGCGCGCGAGCTTCTTCTCGACGTAGGCCGCGAACAGCGCGCGCAGCGCCACCGCGTGCTCGCGGCACCACGGATAGGCCTCGGCGAGCACGGCCTCGAGCGTGGTGCGTGCGTTGACCGTGCGCGAGTAGATCGCGAGGCAGGTGTCCTTGCGGGGGAACCGCTTGTCGGCCCTGGCGTACCCGCCATCCGCGCGGACCAGATCCATGAGGTCCGCGGCGTCCCCGCGGTCCATCACGGTGAACGACGGATCGAGGCCGAGGCCGTGGGCGTGCAGGCGGAGCAGGCGGCTGCCCACGGCGTGGAACGTGCCGGCCCACGGCAGGTCGATCGCACGGGCCACGCGCTGCGCGCGACGGATCATCTCCTGCGCGGCGCGGCGGCTGAAGGTCAGGAGCAGGATCCGGCGCGGATCGGCGCCATCGATCACCAGCTTGGCGATCCGGTGCGCCAGCGTGGCGGTCTTGCCGGTGCCCGCGCCCGCGATGATGAGCAGCGGCGCGCTGCTCGGTGCGTTCACCGCGGCGAGCTGCGCGCGGTTGAGCGTGGCGAACGGGTCGTGCTGCATACTGTTCATCCGAACAGTATGCGAAGTGCACGTGTTTGCACAAGTTCCGGTCACTTGCGTGGCCTGACCAATCGATCCGCCAGGATCTGGCCGCGCCAAGTCCGCCCAGCTCCATACAAGCGCGATCGGCACGGTCTCTGCTCATGCGAGCGACCGACGATGCGCCTCCAAGCCGTTCTCTCTCTCGCGGTCCTCGCCACGTTCGCCACGGCTTGCGCTGATGCGCCGGATCCGAGCTCGGATGATCCCGAGCAGGGCTCGTACGAGGGCGTCGACGAGGATGTGGATCCGACGATCCCGCTCGACGACGGCAAGTCCGATGTCCCGCGCTACCAGATCCCGACCGACCTCCCGCAGCTCCAGGCGCCGGAGATCATCGTCTCCCTCGACGGCCTGACCGTGCACGTGTTCGATCGCGCGACCGGCTTCAACCGGGTCTATCCCGCAGGCGTCGGGGTCAAGGGCTCGAGCGGCCGCAGCATCACGCCGACCGGCCACTTCCAGACCGGCCCCGACGGTACGGACTCGTGGTGGTACGCCCCGCGCCGCACCAACCCCGAGTACTTCGGCGGGTTCCCGTTCCTTCGCCTGACCGCCCGCAACAGCGACGGAGCCAACACCTATGCCCTCCATGGCCCGATCACCCAGACCCTGACCCGCGGCTACGTCTCGCACGGCTGCGTGCGGATGCGCGGTGACGACATCATCCGCATCTTCTGGATGGTCAAGACGCACGGCTCGACCCCGGTGACGATCCAGAAGGAGGTCGAGCGCGACGCCGCGGGCCACAAGGTCGACGTCGGCACCACCCCGGCGCTCTACCCGGTTGGGACCCCGATCACGTTCGGCGCCTCCGTCGGTGCGCGCCCGTTCTGAGTACCCCGCGAAACCGCGTGCAGTGGGTCGAACCTTTGGGCTATAGACGCCCGCGAGATGAGTCGAATCGCTCGTATCGTCATGGTCGGGGTGGTCGGGGCAGCGCTCGCAGCGTGCGCGTCCGCGGACAAAGATGAAGCGCCGAGCAGGCCGGTGGCCGAGCTCGCGGTGGGAGGCGCTCGCCTCCACGGTGGCGGCATCCGCATGGATGTCCAGGTCGGGCGCGCGCTGACCCGGAAGGCCGGCAAGGCTGGCACCGTGAAGATCACCCCGAACGCGGTGGTGACGCCGTGATCCGCGCGGGCAAGGCTGCGTTCGCGACGGTCGCGACCCTGGCTGTCATCCTCGCGACCCACGCACCTGCGGTCGCGGGCGTGCCGAGCACGCTGTCGTTCAGCGCGCGGATGGCCGACGACAAGACCGGCGACCCCGTCACGGGCACGCACAAGATCGCGTTCGAGCTGTTCGATGCGCAGGTCAACGGCGCGAGCGTGTGGAAGGAAGCGCGCGACGTCACCCTCGAGGACGATGGCGTGCTGTTCACCGAGCTCGGCGAGACCAAGCCGCTCGATGCCGCGGTGTTCGATGGTCGCAAGCTCTACCTCGAGATCAAGCTCGACGAGGTGGCGATGGATCCGCGCATCGCGATCGACGCGGTGCCGTACGCGTTCCACGCCGCGAACTCCGACGCGCTCGGCGGGGTCCCCGCGCAGGATCTCCAGAAGCGCGTGACCGGCACGTGCTCCACCGGCAACTTCATCATCGGCGTCAACACCGATGGCACCGTGACCTGCGCGCCCGATCTGTCGGGCTCGGGCGATGTCACCGCCGTGTTCGCCGGCAGCGGGCTGTCGGGCGGCGGCAACTCGGGCGACATCACGCTGTCGCTGACGCAGACCTGCGCCATCAACCAGATCCTCAAGTGGAGCGGCACGGTGTGGGCGTGCTCCGCGGACGTCGGCGGCGCCGGGATCACCGGCGTGACCGTGGGCCCGGCGGGCGGGCTCACCGGCGGCGGCGCCACGGGCAACGTCATGCTGTCGCTGTTGAGCACGTGCTCGGCCAACCAGGTCCTCAAGTGGAACGGCGCCACCTGGGGTTGCGCGAACGATCTCGACACCGACACCAACTCCGGCGGCGACATGACCTCGGTGACCACCGCGATCGGCAGCGGCCTGCAGGGCGGCAACACCGCCGGGGACGC
>JAYVRN010000029.1:0-8981 GCA_043776275.1 Myxococcales bacterium
ACGTTGCCGGGCCAGCCGTAGCCCTGCAGCCGGCGCAGCGCGTCGCGCGACACGCTCTTTTTCTCACGCTTGTAGCGGGCCGCAAACAGACCCAAAAAGTAGTCGACCAGCTGCGGTACGTCTTCGCCGCGCTCACGCAAGGAGGGCAGGTGGATCTCCACGACGTGGATCCGGTAGTACAAATCTTCGCGAAATTTTCCCTCTTTTACCATCCGCTCGAGATCGCGATTGGTCGCGAACAAGATGCGCACGTCGACGGGCTCTTCTTGGTTGCCGCCGACCGGGCGCACGCGTTTTTCTTGCAGCACGCGTAACAGGCCAGCCTGCATTTTGAGCGGCATCTCACCGATCTCGTCGAGCAAGATACTGCCGCCTTCGGCCTCCCGAAATAGGCCCTTGCGCTCGCGATCGGCGCCCGTGAACGCACCGCGCACGTGACCGAACAGCTCGCTCTCCAGTAAATTCTCGGGGATGGCGCCGCAGTTGACGCCCAGCATCTTGCCTTTGCTGCGCGCCGAGGCGTTGTGGACGGCGCGCGCCACCACCTCTTTGCCGGTGCCGCTCTCGCCCGTGATCAGCACCCGGCTGCGCGTGGGCGCGACCTTGGCGATCTGCCGTCGCAGGTCCTGCATCACGGCCGCGTTGCCGAGCAGCTCCCACCGCGCATCCACGGCGCGGCGCAGATCGTGGACCTCCTTCCACATCTTGCGGCGCTCGAGCGCGTTGCGCGCGGTGACCACCACGCGGTGGCGATCGAGCGGCTTCTCCATGAAATCGAAGGCCCCGAGCCGGGTGGCCGCGACGGCATCCTCGATCGTCGCGTGGCCCGAGATCATGACCACGGGGATCTCCGACGTCCGCGACGACATGCCGTCCTCGCCGCGCGACTTGAGCGTGCGCAGGAGATCGAGGCCGTTGTCCTCGCCGAGCTTGACGTCGAGCAGGATCAGATCGATCGACTCGCGCAGGATCACGCCATCCGCCTCGGCGATCGAGCCGGCCTCGTGGACCACGTGGCCCTCGCCTTCGAGCACCATCCGCAGTGTGCGGCGGATGTTCTTCTCGTCATCGACGATCAGGATCGGTTCGCCGTGGAGTGCGCCGGAGGTCGTGGTCTCGTCGGTCATGTCTCGTCCTTGGGCTCGTCGCCGCGCGCCGCAGCGGCCAGGTCATCGGCATCGTCATCACTGCGCGAAGCCTCGCGCACACGCCGCGGCTTCGCGGAGCCGCCTCCCTCGTCCTCCCGCTCGAAGCGTTCGCGCTGGCGGCGGTTCCACCAGAACGCCGCGGCGAGCACGACGATCCCTGCACCGAGATAGATCGGGCGTCGATCCGCCTCTGGCTTGCTCTGCGCGATCGTCATCGGGGACAGGTGGACCTGTTGCCCATCGGTGATCCGCGCGGGCTCGCTCCTCGTCACCGCGGGATCGGCCACCGGCTCGGGCGTGGGCGCAGCCGTGGCCATCGCCGTGGCGGACAGGGCGAGGCGAACCTCGCGCGCGACGCCGGTGTCGAGAGAGGCGAGGGCCTGCGTGCACGCGTTGACGGGCGCTCCATCTCCGCCATCACTCGACAGGCACTCGCCGCGCACCGTGACCACGCCGTCGGCCGTCGTCACGATCACGAGACGCGCGACGGTCTGCGTGTGCACCGTCAGGTCGGTCCACTCGGCGCGCGCGACGTATGCCGAGGTCTCCGCGTCGGGACCGTCCATCCACGCGTAGAGCTTGCCTGCCGTGGTCCGGAACTCCTCGAGGGCGTGGCGCGCGGACTCGAGCGGGGTGCCGGGGAGCTTCTCCGAGGTGATCCGTGTGACGAACAGCGCCACGCCCGGCGTGGGCGCGACGTACACCTCTGTGGCCACGATCGCCTTCGCGGCCCCGAACGGCTTGAGTGCGGCGACCTTGGTGGCGAGCTCCGAGGCGCGCTCGGCATCCGCGGCCCAGCCCGCCGGCGGCTTGATCATCGGCGCCGGGGAGGCCTGCGCCACGGCTGCGGTCGCGAGCAGCAACAGCGCTGCGAGCGTGGTCCTCACGTGATTGCTCCGAGCAGCGCTGCGAGCGTGGTCCTCACGGGATCGCTCAGATCAGCGCTGCAAGCATGGTCCTCGGTGATCGCTCCGAGCAGCGCTGCGAGCGTGGTCCTCACGGGATCGCTCCGAGCAGCACGCTGCACGGGGCCTCGCAGGTCCTCGGTTCGCGCTGGTTCGCGAAGCACGCGAGAGCGGTCAGCTTGCCCTCGGCGAGGCGCGCGCGCAGCCGGCCCTTGTACGGCGGCTTCGCGAACGTCACGACGACCACGCCATCCCCTGACTCCGGCTTGACGACATCGGAGGTCGTGAGCTGCTCCGTCGCGAGGCTCGCGAGCACCGCGTTGGCCGTGGCGCCTGCGCCGTGGAGCGTGAACCACACCGCGTAGCAGCCACGCGCGGTCTCTCCCCAGGCCTCGACGCCATCCACGGTGACGCTCTCCGTCCGCGTGGCCCCCGCAACGGTGGCCGCCAGCTCCGGGAGCGCGGTCCACCCGGCGGGCGCCGCGATCCCCGACGTCGCACTCGGCTGCGCACCGGCCTGACCGCACGCGGCGAGGCCGCTGATCAGGCCGAGCGACGCTAGCCGTAGCAGAGCCATACTTTCTGGCCGTCCTCGACGGCGAGCCGCTGCCGCGCATCCTCGGTGATCCCGACGACCCCGCCGCCGAGCGGGATCACCCGGGTCCCGACCGCGCGGAACTGCGGGCGCGCGATGCCGTTCTGCACGGCGATCATCGCCCACGGGCGCTCGCCATCGGCGATCTCCACGGTCTTGACCTCGAACTCGGCGCCGTTCTGCACCAGCGTGATCTCGTCGGTGGTCGCGATGAAGTGCGGACCGCCATCGAACGGATCGATCTGCCCCGCATAGTCAAAGCCGATCCGCCGCAGCATCGACTCGACCGCCTGGGTCTCGGGGCCGACCTTGCCGATGATCCGCTGCACGTCATCGGGCAGCAGCTCGGTGTGGATCGGATCGTCGGGAAACAAGGCGTGGATGAACTCCTTGTTGTCCTTCGACATCAGATCGGCTTCTTGATAGGTCAGCCCGGTGAACTTGCGGCCGAGCGCCTCCCACAGCTTCGAGGTCCCATCGGCCTCGAGCGGCGGCAGCAGCTCCGAGAGCACCTGCGAGCGGAACAACGGCCGGTGCATGCGGATGAACAGGAACCGCACGTACGACAGCGCCTTGCCCAGCGCCTCGGTGCTGCGACGATACTCGGGCAACAGGATCAGGCCGCCGATCTCCGTCGGGCCGTTGTAGTTGTAGCCAATCCGCAGCGTCTGGTGGATGAAGTGCCGGTCAAGCGTGACCGAGTACCGCTCGTCGTTCTCGACCCGGAAGAAGATGTGCGGCGCACGCTTGGTGCCGTGCTGCGTGTAGATCATCGAGGTGCCGATGATTCGCTTCTTCGTCAGGTCCTCGAGCACGAACAGGAACTCGCGCTCCGCGACCGGGACCTCGGCGGCGAACGCCTTCTCCGAGCGCTCGAGAATGTTCTCGATGTGGCCTCGATCGGCCGGCAGGTTCACGGTGTCCAGGTGCTCGGCCACGGCCAGGACCTGATCCACATCTTCCCGATACGATTGACGAATCCGAAACATGGCCACGCCCTCGGGCACCGTACCACAAACCCGATGATCGCCAGCTGGGTGGCCAGCGAGCTAGCCGCAGACACCCGTGCGCATCACCCCGACGCCCGCGATTTCGCGAGCTTGGTGAGTCACGCTCATGGAACACCGCGTGCACCCCCTCAGGTCCATGCGCCCGGCCGGTTTCCTCTTGCTCGCCGCCGCCCTCGTGGGCTGCCAGGCCGAGGCCGGCGCGATCGAGCCGTACGAAGAGACCCACCCCGAGCTGTGGTGCAGCACCGCCGAGCCGCCGACCAACCAGAAGATGGATATCGAGCTCGCGGTACAGCGCGCCCAGAGCGCCCGGCCCACCAAGGCCACGCCGGCCGGCGCCACGATCAAGGTCTACGTCCACGTGATCCGGAAGGGCACGGGGATCGAGAACGGTGACGTCACCGACGAGCAGATCCACCGCCAGCTCGCGGTGCTCAACGCCGCGTATCGCCCCGCGGGCTTCCTGTTCGAGCTCGCCGCGATCGATCGAACGACGAACCTCGTGTGGTTCGCGATGCAGGATGGCACCGACGCCGAGCACGACGCCAAGGCCACGCTCCGCAAGGGCACCGCGCGCGATCTCAACCTCTACACCGCGGGCCTCGGCGCCGGCAGCCTCGGCTTCGCGACGTTCCCGTCCGCGACGAAGGCAGATCCGATCGGTGACGGCGTGGTGATGCTGTACTCCACGCTGCCGGGCGGCTCGATCCCAGCGTACGACAAGGGCGATCAGACCGTGCACGAGGTCGGGCACTGGATGGGCCTGTTCCACACGTTCCAGGCCGAGTGCCGCACCGCGAACGGCGACTTCGTCGACGACACCCCGGCGACCGACGCACCGGCGTTCGGCTGCCCGATCGGCCGCGATACCTGCGGCGGTGGCGGAGAGGATCAGGTCCGCAACTACATGGACTCCACCGACGACGGCTGCATGAACACGTTCACCCCCGGCCAGGCCGCGCGGATGAACGCGCAGTTCGACACGTTCCGCCGCTAACTCCGCGGCCTTCGGCTCGGAGCGTGCTCGGGTTCGTGATGACGGCGTCGTGACAAGGTCGTCGGAAACCATGACAAGGCGTCCGTGTCTGCCCGACATGCGCCTTCCGATCATCGCCTCTCTCGTCCTCGCATCCACGGCCGCCGCGCAGCCGCAGCCGCTCGTCTCCGCCGCAGAGCGCGGACTTCCCGTCGAGCCATCGCGGATTGGATTCAGCGTGGTGGACGGCGGGAAGATCTCGAGCCTCGGCATCACCGTTCGCAACCATCCCGGCCACGTCCACGTGACCATGGCACTCGGGCTCACGACGCGCAGCCGCAACGTGCGCGAGGTCGCGCTTCCGATCGAGGTCTCGAGTCAGGTCTCCGTGCTCGGCATGGTGCTCGAATCGCGCGACGGTCGAGACGAGGCACAGATGATGAGCTCCGAGTGGGCGCTCACCCAATACGAACAGATCATCGGGGTGCGCAAGGATCCCGCACTGCTTCAGCGAACGGGGCGCGCTGCGTTGGGCCTGCGGGTGTATCCCGTCAGCCGCGATCTCTCCGTGACCGTCACGATCGAGCTAGCGCTGCCCTACGGTGTGCCGCTCGTACTCGCGCCGGGCAAGACCGCGCTCCGTGCGGTCGCGCTCGATCTGACCGGCACGGCGGAGCGCAAGCCGCTCGCCGGCCGCACGCTGATCGCCGTTGGCGACGCGATCGACGCCGAGGGCGAGGAGATCTCCAACCTCCGGCTCGACAGCGAGACGTCGCTGCTCGCCGCGCCGGGGTTGCCGGCGGTGCCCCGGTTCTCGACGCCCCGCCTCCGGCCCCACGAGCCGACGCTGCCGGCAAACGTCGACCTTTTGGGTGACCGCGATGTAGCGCGCGCAGCGGGAGCTCACGCGGAGGAGCTCGGCCGTTGCTTCGCGCCTGGCACCTCCCGGAGGGCGAGCCTCGTGCTCTCGGTCGCGACCAGCGGCACGATCACCGCGGTGAGGGTCGACGATCTCGACGACGCACCGGCCGGCGATTGCCTTGCGAAGCGCGTCGCCAGCTGGACGCTTCGCGAGACCCATCGAGCCCGCACGCTTCGCTATGCGCTCGATCTGTGAAGTGGAGAGGAGGATCACACCGGGCGAGGCCAGCCGCGTGTCTTGACAGCAATCCTGAGGAGCCTACTGCCCAACACAGCGCTGGCGATCCGTCCGACTAGAACGAGCCGGCGACGGTCAGGGCCGGCGCCATCGTCCCGCTCGCACCCGCCATGATCGACGGCGCGACGCTCCAGGTCCGTGCGGCCTTCACGTTGGCGCGCTCCGCGGCGTGGTGCGCGTCCCACAGATCGTAGACGGTCGCGGCGATCAGGGTCGCGCCGCCGAGCCACATCAGCTTCTCGCCCTTGTCGCGCGAGTCCTTGGTGCTGCAGCCGCCTCCACCACCACTTGCCGCGACGTCGCAGTTCGCCGCCATCGTCTGCTCGAGCAGGCCGAACCCGAGCACGACCGCCGCGCCCGTGCGCAGCAGCGTCATCTTCGCGCCGTGGCCGTTCTCGTTGGCGTAGAAGTGACCCGCCGAGGGACCGATCAGCATCAGCACCGCACCACCGAGCACTACGCTGCCCTCCTCGTGCTGCGCGCCCGTCGCCATCAGCGCCACGCCACCAAGCGTCGCGCCCACCGCGAGCAAGGTCGCCGTCGACCCACTCTTGACCTCGGGCACCTGCGTGGACGTCGGCTCGAGCGGCGCGGTCATCGCCGGCTGGGCGGACGCCACGGTCGCGGAGAGGGCCAGGACGGTGGTGGCGACGGTGAGGATGGCGTTGCGCATGCCCTCCTCAACAGCAGCCGCCGCGCCAGGTTGGATCCGAGGATCTACGTGCAGTTAGCGATCGTCATTCGGCCTGAAACTCGTCTGGCCTGACAGCGATGTCAGGGGGCACAATCTCGAACCGTCTGCGTGCCGCACACACAGCGCCGATCCCGAAGCCCTCGGCGGGGGCCAGCTTCACGCGGGCCTCGGTGGTCGGCCCGTAGTTGCCGTCCTCCGCGATCGGATCCTCGGGGGCGTTGCGGTTCCACAGCCGCTGGAACGCCAGCACATCCGTGCCGCGCAGATCCGCGGAGGCGAGGTGATCGAAGTGCACCGGATCGCCGGGTACGTCGTGCGCCCAGCCGTGGTTGCCGAGGATCGTGATCCACGCGCTGTAGTTCGAGACATCGAGCGCGCGACCGCTCTCGTGGTTCGAGCGGCCCGGATCGGCGGCGGCGGTGATCCCGCAGCGGCCGAGCTGGAACCACCGGTTCAGGAGGTACTGCTGGACCACGGTGCGGAACGCGCTCGTGATCTGAAGCGGTGAGGCGCCGGCCATCGCGGCCGCGGCGTAGAGGTCGGTGCGCGCATCGAGACCGAGGTAAGGCAGCACCGCCGCGCCCGTGATCTGGAGGCCGGCGACCACGTCGAACTTCACGAGCTGCCCGGGCATCAGGCAATCGGTCTCCTCGGCGATCTGGCGCGACAGCTCGAGCACGCTCCCCGTGGAGCACGACGTCGTCTCGAACGTGGAGACCGGCGTGCCCTCGATCGACGGCGTCCCGATCGGTCCGGCGTCGGGCACCGGAGTGGGACCGTCATCGCCTCCGCAGCCGCCCGCGAGGGCGACCGTCAGTACCAGCCGGCGCATCCACCCATCGTAACCGATCGTCGCCCGGGCCTCAGGGAAGAACCGCGGTCAGCGCGGTGCGCACCCCGGTGATGCGCGCTGTCACATCCAGGGTCCACGGGGCGAGCCCCTTGGGCAGCTGCTCGAGGGCGAGCAGGGGCGCCTGGACGATCCGGATCGGGCGCTTCTTCGATTCGGCACGCCGCTGGTTCTCCGCGAGGATCCAGTCGAGGATCTCCGGCAGCGCCTTGACCGTCGCCGTCTTGATGTCGTGCATCAGGAGCACGTTGCGATCGCTCGAGCGGGCGAGGCTGCCGGTGACGTAGTCGAACGCCTTCTTGGGATCGTTGTGCTTCCACTCCTGCGGGTCGAGATCCCAGTGGAAGTGGGTCAGCCCGCGCTCGGCGAGCAGCTCCTCGACGCGCTTGCAGCGCGAGCCGTACGGCGTCCGGAACCAGGCGATCTTCATCCCGGTGAGCTTCTCGATGGCGTCCCGCCCATCGTCGATCTCGCTGACCGCGGTCTCGTCCTGCTTCACGCGGCACAGATCTTTGTGGTGCATCGTGTGGTTCGCGATCACGTGCCCTTCGCGGAGCATCCGCGCGACCAGCGCCGGGACCTTCTTGTTCTGGCTGTCGACCATCTCGCCGACGAGGAAGAACACGGCGTGGATCTTGTACCTGGCGAGGATGTCCAGAACCTTCGGCGTGGTGCTGGGGCTCGGCCCGTCATCGAAGGTGAACAGGATCTCCGGGTCGCCCGAGGCCGAGGGGCCGGCGGCCGGTGTCGGCCAACCCTTCGCCATGGCGGTGCCGGCCAGGGACAGCACCAGGACAGCGAGGATCGAGAGGCGCACCATCATTCACTAACACGCGGCGGCGGCAGGTCATTCTTTCTGAGCGTTCCGCGGCTACAGTGCCGCCATGAGCGAACCGCTGCACGAGCGCGAACCCGCGCGCGTCCTCCTCGCGAACCAGCCCACCCGTGGCCACTGGTTGCGCTACGGCGCGCAGGTCGGCACGCGGATCTGGATGAAGCGGGACGATCAGACCGGCAGCGAGCTGATGGGCAACAAGGTCCGCAAGCTCGAGTACCTGATGGCGGAGGCGCTCGGGCAGCAGGCGACCCACGTGATCACCTGTGGCGGCGAGCAATCGAACCACGCCCGCGCCACGGCCTTCGCGGCGGCGCAGCTCGGGATGAAGAGCGTGTTGGTCCTGCGGACCGATGACCCGGCCCAGCCACCGGCCCCCACGGGGAACATCCTCCTCGATCGCCTGGTCGGTGCCGAGCTGGTCTGGATCTCGCGCGCGGCGTGGCGCGATCGTACCCGGCTGCTCGCGGAGCAAGCGGAGCGCCTGCGGGCCACGGGCGCGCGGCCGTACATCGTCCCCGAGGGCGGATCGAACGCGCTGGGGAGCTGGGGCTACATCCGCGCGATGCGAGAGCTCACCGAGGATCTCGCCACGATCGCGAGCCCCGATCACCCCGTGACGATCGTCTATGCGTGCGGTTCCGGCGGGACCGGGGCAGGGCTCATCCTCGCGGCGAAGCTGTGGAAGCTCCACGAGCGCGGGATCCGCGTCTGCGGCGTCAACGTGTGCGACGACCGCGCGTACTTCGTGGACGCGATCGGCAAGATCTGCGCGGAGGCCGAGGAGCGCTGGCAGCTCGGCGCCCACG
>JAYVRN010000030.1:0-2688 GCA_043776275.1 Myxococcales bacterium
CGGCGATTCAGCTCCGCGCCTTGCGCAGCACGGCGTCGAGCCGCTGACGGGGCGCGACGTCTTCGGCCAGATCGCAGATCGCGTCGAGAGTGGTCGTGAGATACGCGCGGTCGAGCGCCCCGTAGTGGCGGCGCGCGATGCCCACGGCGTCCACGAGATCTTTGTCTCGCCCGGCGAGGACCTTGAACAGGATGAGATCTTCGGGCGTCGGCAGCGGCACCCGGCGGCCGAACAGGCGTCCGGGTCGGGCCCGCGCCCGCGCCGCGTCCTCGAACGGGAGCGAGGCGAGAATGACGTCGAGCTGGAAGCCAGCCTTGCTGAAGCGCAGTGTGCCCGTCTCGTGGAGCCGTTGCCGCTCGTCGGCCGCCGCCTCGAACCCGGCGGTGATCGCGACCGCGATGAGCTGCTCGGCGCGCTCGAGGTCGACGAAGGCGATGACGTCGATGTCCCCGGTCATCCGCGGCTCGCCGATGACCGCGACCGCTAGCCCTCCGATGATCAGGTAGGGTGCGCCGGCTCGGTCGAGGAGGTCGACGGCGTCGCGACAAAACCTGTCGAACGAACGGCGAGCGGCTCGGATCATCGACGTGGCGATACGCCACGCGCCAGGCGCGACGGCGAGATACCCAGCGCACGGGCCAGGCCGCGGGGTCGAGGCTCGGTCCGCGGCCCGCGCTCGTCCATGATCGATGACATCAGCAACGCCTCGGCGGTCGCGATCGACGCCTCGAGCGTCATCGCCCGCAGCGCCTTGCGGTCTTCGTCGACGCGCAGCCGGCGGTAGGCGACGAGATCCTTGATCACGACGGGACCGTACCACGCGGACTCGCCACCGGCGGTCGGGTGAGAGCAACGTCCATGGACGCGCCCGACACAGCCCCGACCGCGGAACAGAACAGCCCCGACGAACAGCCCCGACCGAGGGTCTTGGTGGAAACGGGACGCGGGAGTGGAGGCCAGCGGCCCGTCTCGAGCGTGAGGGTCGCGGAATGGTGCTCCTCGGCGGCCGTCTCGCGGTGGCGAGCGACCACGCCGCGACGGCGCGCGCCGGGTGGCACACGCTGGAGCGGAGGTGGCAAACACCGGCAGTGGTGGGATCAGTTCACGGGATCGCGGATCGCGACCCGAGGCGGGCGGGCGACGGGGACGAAGGCGAAGCGGCTGAGCCAGTACGTGCCCGGCGGGAAGAGCGTGGGCGCGCCCAGCAGCCAGCGCCGGCGAGCGTCGGTGTAGGCTTCGAGGAACAGGCGGTTGCGCTGGAGCGCCTCGATGCGGGCCCACCTGTTGCGGGCCGCGACCTGCGGCCGGAGGCCGAAGCGCGGCTCGTGCGTCGTCGGGCGATCGCGCCAGGACTGGGCGCGCACGGCGCGGCGGCCCAGCACCCGCGCCCCGGTCGCGGCCCGCCGAGCGATGTGCTCGGCCTCGACCTCGGCGACCCGGACCCGGATCCGCGCGAGGATCTCGCCCTCGTCCCCGAGCCCGGGCGGGATCTCGAACCGGAGCGTGACCTCCTCGGGCATGTCGTCGCTGAAGAAGTGGCGCGGCCGCTTCACCACGATCGGCTTCTTGTCGAGCAAAGCCCGCAGCGTGTTGACGCCCGGCCAGTGGTGCACGCGCTCGACCAGGCCGGCCGCGACCGGGTTGGTGGCGGCGTAGACCACCTTCTCGATCAGGTCGTCGACCTCGACCAGCCGCACCACCGACGTCTGCTCGCTGGCCCAGAAGTTCTCGAACCGGCCGCGCAGCGCGTTGGTCGCCCGCGCGACCAGCTCGTGCAGGTACTGGTAGAACTCGACCCGCCGGCCCTCCCCGTCGTGGGTGCCGACGTGCTCGTGGTTCGACATCGCCACCGCGATCACCAGCCCGACCCCGGTCCGCTGCGCCGCCAGGCCCAGCACGTAGAGGTACGTCTGGTTGGTCTCCGCGTCCGGCCGCAACAGGAACGTCCGCTGGGTACACCGGCGAGTGATGAAGACATTCTCGCCGGGCAGGACGGCACGAGGCAGCATGACGCCCGCCCACTGCACGCCGCTTGCCAGCCGCAACCCCTCGCGATCCCTTCACCCCCGGACAGCACCGTCCGAGATCCGGCCACGCCCGTCCGGTATCCGGACGTTCTCGGACGCGGCCGCGTCGAATGCCGGACACCAGGGCGTTCACACCGATGAAACCGATGCGCAGGCGCCGTCAGAGCCGTGGTGTATAGTTCACTGACGATGGCGATCCGACCCGAGCTACGGCAGGAACTCCTCACGCTATCCGCAGAGGAGCGTGAGGCACTCGCCGACAAGCTGTACGACAGCCTCGATGACGGCTCGCGCGATCCGGGGTGGGGCCAGGCTTGGTCGCAGGAGCTCGATGGCCGCGTCGCCGACGTCGTGGCGGGTCGCGTCGTGCTGATCGATGCTGACGACGTGCACGCCGACTTGCGCTCCGAGCTGCAGCGTCTGCCTCGGTGAAGCCGGCGCGCTACCACCCTGCGGCTCGAGACGAGCTGCGCGCTGCGATCCGCTACGATGAGGTCGAACGGGAGGGCCGTGGTGCGTTGCTCGAAGCTGCGGTCAGCCACCTCCTGCGCCGCATCCGCCGGCGTAACCGTTCACGCCCCGGCTGCTTGACATCCTCGGCGATCGGATCTGAATAGGTAGATCTCGACGCCGCCCACATACGACGAACTGGTCGCGCTCG
>JAYVRN010000031.1:0-8935 GCA_043776275.1 Myxococcales bacterium
GCGCGCGGCGATCTCCTCCGAGATCGGGACGGTGCCCGACTTGTCGTCGGACAGATCGAACGCGCTCTGGAGGTTCGCCTGCCCGAACAGCTGGATCCCCAGACCCACGCGGATCCCGCGCAGGTGTGCGTAGTCGATCAGCTCGCGGGTGAACGGCTGCCAGGCGGCGTGCTGTTCCGGATCGTTGATGTTGTCGAGCGCGACCCACTGAAGGAAGTTGCCGCGGTTCTTGACCACCCAGTCGATGATCCGGTGCGCGTCGTTGGTGCTGCCCGGGCCGGGCTCCCAGAACGCGAAGTAGCCCTCGATCGGGTGCAGCGTGTGGAGCTGGAAGCCGCGCACGCGGATCTGGGGCTGGTGGAGCGTGGCGGCGACGGGCGTGGGCTCGGGGACGAACGGGACGAGCGCATCGAACGGGTGGCGGAACCGGAAGCCGAAGCTCTCGAGCGCCGCCGCCACGCCGTACTGCGCGCCGAGCACGTCGTGGGCGTGGACGCGCAGCACGTCGCCGTCGGTCTCGATGCGGTAGCCCTCGAGCGGGATCGCGGCGTCATCGGCCACGGCGATCTCGAAGCCATCCCCCGGATCGGTCCCGACCGTCAGCCCACCATACGGTGTGAGCACGGCGAACTCGCGGAGCGGCGCCTCCCATTGGGGATCGGTGACGATCGTGATCGAGCCGCGGAGGTCATCTCCGCAGCTGGCGCAGAGCAGCAACGCAAGGACGAGGGCACGCACGCCCCGAAGCTACGTCAGCTCACTTCTTCGCGGCGAGCTTCTTCGGAGCGTCTTTGTTCGCGGTGGCCGGCTTGTCGTCCCCGATCGCGTCATCGAGCTCCACGAACCCGCCATAGACCGCGCCGATCGCGCCACCCAGGGTGGGTGCCCAGGTGAACACGTCATAGCCGCTGATCACCCAGTGCGGGCTGATCGCCTTGGTGACGAGCGCATAGAGCCCGCAGCCGATGCCGAACCCGAACGCCGACTTGAGGACCGCGATCCACGAGGTGGAGTTCTTGTCCCGGATCAGCGCCCAGATCGGTTTGCCGACGAACAGACCGACGAACACACCGATCAGGCCATAGGTCAGCCACGGTCCCAGCGAGAAGCCGGCCTGGCCAGCCGCGTGCGCACCATACCCAAGCGCTGCACCGATGACCGCGCCCTTGAGGATCCCGACGAGGAGCTTGAGCACCTCTCAAGTGTGACGATGAAGCGCGCCATCGGCAAGCGCGGTTTGTCACGTCCCGGGGGGTGGAGGCGCGATCGTGATCCCAGCCAGGAGCGCATCGAGCCGGGCGACCTCGGCCTTGAATGCCGTGAGGTCGGTTCCCGTCACGCCCTTGCCCCGGATCGGCGTCAACTTGGTCGGATCGATGTAGTCCCCGTTCTGCTTGACGCCGAAGTGCAGGTGGGGGCCAGTCGACAGGCCCGTGGTGCCGACGTAGCCGATCACGGTCTTCGCGGCGATCCGCTGGCCGACCTTCTGGCCGTCGGCAAACTTCGACAGGTGCATGTAGGCGGTCTCGATCCCGCCGTCGTGCTTGATCATGACGAGGTTGCCGGCGCCTCCTGCGGGGCCGCGCTGGACGATCACGCCCGGGGCCGCGGCCCACACCGGGGTCCCGACGGGGGCCGCATAGTCGACGCCGAGGTGCGCTCGCTGGGTGTGCAGCACCGGGTGCATCCGCTTGCGATCGAAGCCCGAGGACACGCGCGCGAACTTGAGCGGTGTCTTCAGCAGCGACTTCTCCGAGGACGCACCGGCATCATCGTAGTACCCGTCCTTGAACGCGAACGTGCGGAACGTGCCGGCCTTGCCGCGGTACTCGGCCGACAGGATCCGGCGATAACGGAGGAATTCCTTCTGCCCGCCGTCCTGCTTGAACTCCTTCTCCACCACCACGCGGAACGTGTCGCCGTCGTGGGTGTCGTTGTAGAAGTCGAGGTCATAGGCGAACACGTCGACGAAGAAATCGACGAGGGCGCCGTTCTCGCCCGACGCCTTGATCGCGGCGTACAGCGAGGAATCGATCCGGCCACCGATCGCCTTCTGCTCGATCTGGGTCTGTGAGGTATCGCCCTTGCCGACCAGCTCGCCCGAAGGCTGTCGCTCCGCGCGCACGGTGTGGACCTTGCTGACGACCAGCTCGAACAGCTTGACCCGCCCATCAGGCCCACGCTCGATCCGGTAGGTCTGGCCGGACCGGATGGTCTTGAAGTCGAGGACGCCCGAGAGCGCCCGGATCACCTCGTCCGCCTCGGCGCCAGACAGGCCGCTCTTCTTGAGCAGCCGCCCCAGGGTGTCGGACTTGCCGACCTTGCCATCGATGGTCCCGGGTGGGCCGACCGGAGCCGGGGCCGGGGTCAGCGTGCCGGAGGGGGAGATCGGGGGAGCGCCGGCCGCCGCGGCCGGAGCGATCAGGGGCTGCGAAGGGATCGCCGCAGCGGGCGCCTTGGACGCGGCCTCGGCCTCCCGCTTGATCGCGCCGACCGAGGTCTTCTTGTCCCAGACAAAGACATAGAGGTTGACCACCACGAGGGCGCCCAGGACGAGCAGCACCCACGCGCCACCGCGCCGGGCGGGCGCGGCGCCCAGCCCGGTATGGCCGGGGTAGGCAGTCCTTTTCTTGCCCTTCAGGCGTCGTCTCGTGACCATGGCGCGTCGGGAGGCCAGCAATATCACGGGCCTCCCCGAGGACCAAGGAAATGGCGAGCACGCAAGTCCGTCCAGCTTCGGAAGATCTGCCCCCGCGTCAGCAGCTGGAACTTTTCTCCGAGACGGGCCATGGTGCCGCCGCGGAGCGTCCCGCTCCCGCAGCCCCTGAACGAGACATGGCCAAGAAGTCCAAGCCCGGAAAGCAGAAAGCCGGTTCGTCCGGCGGTGGTGGTGGTGTCCCCGATGCGCCCGGTGGCGCGGGCGGCGGGACCCCCGGTGAGAGCGACGCCTCGCTCGAGACCGAAGCCCGGCGCAGATATCTCAACTACGCGCTGTCGGTCATCACCTCGCGCGCACTCCCGGACGTCCGCGACGGCCTGAAGCCGGTGCAGCGGCGGATCCTCTACGCGATGCTGCACGACAACTTCCTCCGCCCCGATGCCAAGCATCGCAAGAGTGCGACGGTCGTCGGTAACGTGCTCGGCAAGTACCACCCGCATGGTGACTCCTCGGTCTACGACGCGATGGTCCGGCTCGCCCAGGACTGGGCGCTGCGCGTACCGCTCGTTGATGGCTCGGGGAACTGGGGATCGATCGACGGCGATGAAGCCGCGGCGATGCGATACACGGAGTGCCGCCTGGCGCCTCCCGCGATGGAGCTGCTCGCCGAGCTCGACTTCGACACCGTCGACATGCGCGCGAACTACGACGGCTCGACCGAGGAGCCTTCGGTCCTGCCGGCGCGGTATCCCAATCTACTCGTCAACGGTTGCACCGGTATCGCCGTCGGCATGGCGACCAACATTCCACCGCACAACCTGCGCGAGCTCACGAACGCGCTGATGGCGCTCGCCGACGACCGGAACATCAAGCACGTCACGCTGATGAGCCACATCCAGGGCCCGGACTTTCCGACCGGCGGCCAGATGCTCAACAGCAAGGTCGAGGTCCGCCAGATCTACGAGACCGGCCAGGGCACGATCCGCATGCGCGGCGAGTACCGGCTCGAGGAGAAGAAGCGCGGCGGCACCGACATCGTGATCACCTCGATCCCGTACGCGATGACCAAGTCCTCGCTCGTCGAGAAGATCGCCGAGGTCATCATCGGGCGGAAGCTCCCGTACCTGCTCGACGTGCGCGACGAATCGACGACCGACATTCGCATCGTGCTCGAGATCAAGAAGGACGCAGATCCCGAGCTGGTGATGGCGTACCTGTTCAAGAACACGCCACTGCAATCGAACTTCCACGTCAACATGACGTGCCTCGTGCCGCCGGAGTTTCTCGACGCTGGTGCACCCGCCGGCTCGCCGCCGCAGCCGCGCCGCCTCGGGATCAAGGAGATCCTCCAGCACTTCCTCGATTTCCGGCTGATCGTCACGCAGCGCCGGTTCGAGTACCAGCTCAAGAAACTCCAGGAGCGCATCCACATCCTCGACGGCTACGTCACGATCTTCGATGCGCTCGACGAGGTGATCAAGATCATCCGCGCGAGCGAGGGCAAGGATGACGCCGCCGGCAAGATGATGAAGCGGTTCAAGCTCGACGAGATCCAGACGGATGCGATCCTCGAGCTCAAGCTGTACCGGCTCGCCAAGCTCGAGATCAACGTGATCCGCGAGGAGCTCAAGGAGAAGGCGGCCGAGGCCAAGAAGATCAAGGCGATCCTCGGCAGCGAGAGCAAGCTGTGGAGCATCATCAAGGACGATCTCAATCGCGTGTCGCTCGAGTACGGCACGCCTCGCCGCACCAAGACCGGCGGCGCGAACGAGGAGATGGAGTTCGACGCCGACGCGTTCATCGTCGACGAGGATGCGAACGTCGTCGTCACCAAGGACGGCTGGATCAAGCGCGTTCGCGAGCTCAAGGATCCGAACGCCACGCGCACGCGCGAGGGTGATGCGGTGGCCCACGTGCTGCCGGGCTCCACGAAGCACCACATCATCTTCTTCACGAGCCGCGGTGCGGGGTACGTGATCAAGATCAACGACATCGCCGCTACCGCGGGCTACGGCGATCCGGCGCAGAAGTACTTCAAGTTCGCCGACGGCGAGAAGATCGTCGCGGCGATGACGCTCGATCCGCGGGCCCTCGTGCCGCCGACCTTGCTCGCGATCACGAAGCGCGGCTATGGCCTGCGGTTCGCGATGGCGGCGCACACCGAGCTGACCACCAAGGCCGGCCGGCGCTATGCCAAGCCGAGCGAGGGCGACGAGGTGCTCAACGTGGTCGCATGCAACGATGGCGACACGGTGGCCGTGGCCACCCGCAACGGCTACGTCCTGCAGTGCAAGGCCGACGAGATCGCGAAGCTCGAAGGTCCGGGCCGCGGCGTCACCGTGATCAAGACCGCCGAGGACGACGCCGTGATCGGGTTCATCGCCGGCCGCAAGAGCGACGAGTTCACGATCGAGACCGAGAAGAGCGGGAAGAAGTTCCCGGTGGCCGCCGATCCGAAGCAAGCGAAGGCACGTGGTGGCAAGGGTCACCAGGTGATGAAGCGTGTGACGTTCACGGTGGTGCCGGTGCCGGTGACGATCCAGCCGCTCGCCAACGCCGAGGGCGGACAGGGAGTGAACTGAGATGGCGCAGACCAAGTACACGGCCGACGACATCCAGGTCCTCGAAGGGCTCGACCCGGTCCGGAAGCGGCCGGGCATGTACATCGGTGGGACCGGCAAGGACGGCTACCACCACCTGCTGTGGGAGGTCGTCGACAACTCGATCGACGAGGTGATCAACAAGTACGCCTCGAAGGTCGAGGTCGTTCTCCACAAGGATGGCAAGAGCGCCACGGTCGAGGACAACGGTCGCGGCATCCCCGTCGACATGATGCCGAAGTTCAAGAAGAGCGCCCTCGAGGTGATCTTCTCCACGCTGCACTCGGGCGGAAAGTTCGAGCGCGGCAAGAGCTACATGGTGTCCGGCGGTCTGCACGGCGTGGGCGCCGCGGTGGTCAACGCGCTCTCGAGCGAGCTGATCGTCACCGTCAAGCGCGACGGCGAGCGGCACGAGATGCGGTTCGAGCGCGGCGAGACCAAGGGGAAGCTGAAGAACCTCGGGCCCGCGCGCGGCAACGGCACCACGATCAAGTTCCACCCCGATGACGACGTGTTCGGCGGCAAGCTGCAGTTCGATCCCAAGCAGATCGCCGAGCGGCTCGAGGCCAAGAGCTACCTGCACGGTGGGCTCGAGATCGTGTTCACCGACGAGACGGCCAAGCCGCCGGTCACGGTCACGTTCGTGCACCCGCAGGGCATCGCCGAGTACCTGCCGAAGCTCGTGTCCGAGCGCGGCAAGCTCGCCACGCCTCCCGGGGGCGCCGTGTTCTTCTTCGAGAAGCGGGACGAGGATGCCAAGCTCGGCGTCGAGCTGGCCCTGCAGTGGACCGAGTCTCCCGACGATCTGATCAAGACGTACGTCAACAGCGTGCCCACGCCCGATGGCGGCACCCACGACGCGGGCCTGAAGAGCGCGATCGTCAAGGCGGTCCGCAACTACATCGGCACGCACAAGCTCGAGCCGAAGGGCGTGTCGCTCACCGCCGAGGACATCCGCGAGGGTGTGGTCGCGGTGCTCTCGACCTACGTCCATGATCCGCAGTTCCAGAGCCAGACCAAGAACCGGCTCAATAACCCCGAGGTCGCGGCGCAGGTCGAAGGCCTGGTCCGCCCGGCGCTCGAGAACTACCTGAACGGCAACCCGAACTGGGCGCAGGCCGTGGTCGGGCGATCGATCATCTCGGCGCGCGCTCGCGAGGCCTCGCGCGCGGCGCAGCAGGTGTCGCGCAAGACCGCGATCAGCCACCGGCTCAACCTGCCGGGCAAGCTCGCTGACTGCTCGTCGACGGATCCGAACGAGAGCGAGCTGTTCATCGTCGAGGGCGAGTCCGCAGGCGGCTCGGCGAAGCAGGGTCGCGATCGCAAGACCCAGGCGATCCTCCCGCTCAAGGGCAAGGTGCTCAACACCGAGCAGGCGAACAGCCAGAAGCTGCTCGCGAACAAGGAGCTCCAGGACATCGTCTCGGCGCTCGGCTGCGGGATGGGCGAATCGCTCGATATCTCGAAGCTGCGCTACGGCAAGATCTTCCTCCTGATGGATGCCGACTCCGACGGGCATCACATCGCCACGCTGCTGATGACGTTCTTCTTCCGCCACATGCGCGGCCTGATCGATCAGGGGCACGTCTACATCGGCCAGCCGCCGCTGTTCCGCATCGACATCGGCAAGCAGACCTACTGGGCGCTCGACGAGGAGCACCGGGAGCAGCTGCTCAAGCAGCACGGCAAGTCCAACAGCCGGCCGGTGATCACGCGCTTCAAGGGGCTCGGCGAGATGAACCCCGAGGTCCTGAAGCAGACCACGCTCGATCCCAAGTCGCGGTCCACGCTGCGGATCCGGATCGAGGACTTCATCGAGACCGATCGGACGATCAGCGAGCTGATGGGCAAGGACGTCGCGGCGCGATTCAAGATGATCACCGAGAACGCGGCCGAGATCGGCGACCTGGACGTCTAGGTCGTCGTGGCGCTCGACCTGATCGCCGAACTGGAGGCCGTGGTCGACGCGTTCGGGCGCGAAGGCATCGAATACGCGGTGTGCGGTGGTCTAGCGCTCGGCATTCTCGGTCACCCAAGGATGACCAAGGACATCGACCTGCTGGTCCCCGCGATGCAACTCGACCGAGCACTGGCGGTCGTCAGAGTGCTGGGCTTCGACATCCCAGCTCGGCGCATGGTGTTTCGGCCGCAGACGCCCACCGAGCAGATCATGCACAGGATCTCCAAGTTGGATCCCGAGAGTAATCAGCTGCTTCCGCTCGACTTCCTGGTCGTGACGCCCGTGTTTGCGGAGGTCTGGGCGGGGCGGCTCGTCGCGGCATATCGCGAGCGCACGATCCACGTGGTCTCCGCCGACGGGCTTGTTACGATGAAGCGACTCGCGAACCGGCCGCAGGATCTCGCGGACATCGCAGCGCTGGAGCAGCTCGGGCATGCCGAAGAAGATTGAGAGCGTCGACATGTCACCTGTGGCCGTCGCAGGACGGATCGATGACCTGCGCGCGCTCTACAAGCTCATGCTCACGCTCCGAGAGGTGAAGATCCTCGGGCCCGTTGCACCGCCCGTCGTGTCCACCGATCCCGACCGCCGCGGCCCGTAGACTTCCCATGACGCTGCGCGAGTTGATCAGGTTTGCCATCGGAGCGCTCGCCCTGTGGCTCGTCACCCTGGTGATTCTCGGCGCGGTCCTGGCCGGACGCGCAGGCGACCGCGTGGCCTCGCGGATCGCGGACTCCCTGGTCGCGGAGGTCACCGTCGCGGACTCGAGCCTCGCGCTGATCCGCGGGCACCTGGTGCTGGAGAAGCTCGCCGTCCGCAAGGAGGACCTCGGGCACCTCGCGATCGACGTGGAGACCATCCGCTGCGAGCTCCCCCCGCTCGGCATCGCGCTCGTCGATCACGAGTGTCGCGATCTGATCGTCGGCGGCGTGCGCCTCGAGGTCAGCGCGGCGGCCGTGTTCCAGCTCAAGAAGCCCAAGCGGCCGCCCCTGCACGTGCGGCACGTGGAGCTACGGGATGCCGTGCTGACGTTCTCCCCCAGCGCGTTCGTGCCCAGCCTCGGGCGGATCTCGATCAAGATCGATCACGCGGAGGCCGGGCCCACGACGTTCAAGACGCCCCTGTCGTGGATCTTCTCGATGACGGCGCTCGATGCGACGATCGATCTGCCAGCGGGGATCACGGTCAAGCTCGGCTACCACGACGGCAGGCTCACCGCGGCGGGCGGCATCTTCGGCCTGACGCCGGTGGCGCTCCCCCTCTCGATCCCGATCCCGCAGAGCACCGACGATGCGAAGGAGGAGATCAAGAAGCTCGTGGCGCTCGGGCGCGACCTCGCCGAGCAGCTGGTCGCGCGGCGCGCCGAGGACTGGCTCAAGCAGAAGCTGAGCTGGTAGCGGTACGCGCTACGGCACGTTGTTGCACGAGCCGCCGGGGGTTGCGTCGCGGATCTCGATCGGCCGCACCGGCAACGGGAGCAACACGCGCCAGTGCGGAGCCTGCGAATTGGCGCCGCAGGGGTGGTTGCCGTCGTAGTAGATCGTGAAGCCGTGCTTGGTCTCGACGACGCTGCGAACGCCGTTCTCGCCGGCGGCGATGCCGGTGGGCAGGACGGCCGACAGCCAGCGCCCATCGCTGCAGGTCACGGTCGCCAGCTCGGGACGGGGCGTCGTGGGGAGCACGCAGGTGCTCGGGATCTGTGCGTCGGTGCCGCGC
>JAYVRN010000032.1:0-34765 GCA_043776275.1 Myxococcales bacterium
CTCGATTGCCACAAGGATCTCGGTGGCCAGCTCGCCGCCAGCCGCGGCCTCCACGGCAAGCAGTACAAGGGTCAGGACTGCGAGACCTGCCACGTCGAGCACATCGGCAAGGGCACCAAGTTGATCCGGTGGCCTGGCGGCGCCCCCGAGAAGCTCGATCACCGCCTGACCGGCTGGAACCTCGATGGTGGCCACACCAAGGTCACCTGCGCGAAGTGCCACACCAAGACCTCACCACTCGGCAAGGCGCAGTTCGTGGGCACCAAGACCACATGCCTCGGTTGCCACAAGGATCCGCACGCGGGGAAGTTCACCGCCGAGTGCCAGAAGTGCCACACGGTGAACGAGTGGAAGACCTTCGACAAGAAGGCGTTCGATCACCGCCTCGCCGCGTATCAGCTCACGGGCAAGCACGTCGATGTCGCGTGCGAGAAGTGCCACACCGGCACACCGCCGAAGTGGAAGCCGCTGACGTTCAGCACGTGCGAGTCGTGCCACGAGGATGTCCACAAGGGCGAGTTCAAGCCCAAGCCGTGCACCACGTGTCACGACACGGGGAGCTGGACGAGCGGCGCCGACAAGATGCGCACCAACCACCCGAAGCTGTCGCTCGCGAACGGCCACGCGAAGCTCGACTGCAAGGCGTGTCACGACAAGGGCAACGACAAGCCGCCGTCGAAGGGGCTCGCCTGCCTCGGCTGCCACAAGGCGATCCACGTCGCGAAGTTCGGGACCCGATGCGAGAGCTGCCACGCCTCGATCAAGTGGGTCGGGCTCCCCGAGGCGGTCGGCCGCGACAACCACGGCAAGACGCGTTACCCCCTCGAGGCCAAGCACACCACGGTGGAGTGCAAGGGCTGTCACCTCGCGAGCAAGCCCGTGGCCCAGCGCTACCGCTCGCTCGCGTTCACGGCCTGCGCCCCCTGTCACCCCGATCAGCACAAGGGTGAGTTCCTCGCGCGTGGAAAGGGCGACTGCGCGCAGTGCCACACGCTGCAGGGCTTCACGCCGACGACGTTCGGCCTGACGCAGCACACGACCACGGCCTTCGCCCTCGACGGCAAGCACGCCGCCACCCCGTGCAGCGCGTGCCACACCGGCGCGCGGCCGCGCGTGAGCTTCGCGGTCCCGAACCGCGCCTGCCTCGATTGTCACCAGAACCCGCACGGCACGCAGTTCGCCACCGAGATGACCAAGAACGGCTGCGCCACCTGCCACACCACGTTCGATTGGCATCAGCCGCACATCGATCACACCAAGTGGCCGCTCGTCGGGTCGCATGCACGCACGCCGTGCGCGGCGTGCCACGGCGAGCAGAAGGCCGGCGCGCAGCCCGCCGCCTATCGAGGGATCCCGCGCGACTGCGAGGGGTGCCACGATGACATCCACGCCAACCAGTTCAAGACCCAGCCAGCCAAGGCGTGCGCCACCTGCCACGACGCCGACACATTCCGGATCGCGGCGAAGTTCGATCACGGCAAGACCAACTACCCGCTCGACGGCAAGCACGCCAACGTCGCGTGCGCGAAGTGCCACGCGACCGAGGCGCTGCGCAACGGCAGCACGTCGGTGCGCTGGCGGCTCGGCTACGCGCAGTGCAAGGACTGCCACGCGAACCCGCACAAGGAAGGACGATGAGGGCCGTGAGGTCGATGAGGACCGTGAGGGCCGTGAGGACCGTGAGGGCCGTGCGCCACGTGAGGTTCGCGCTATCGCTGCTGCTCGGCCTCGGGCTGGTGTTCGGCACTGCGATCGGCGCGCCGACCGCGCCCACCACGCCGGCCAAGGCACCCACGAAGTCCAGGCGCGCCAAGCGAGTCCCGAAGGCGCCCGCGCCCGCGCCAACGCCCACCCCAGCGCCCACGCCGGAGCCCACTCCGGTGGCGCCGCCACCTCCCCCACCCGAGCCAGCTCCGGTCGCGGCCCCGACGCCGCCACCGCCCGCGCTCACGCCACCCGCCGCCGCGACGGCACCAGGCACCGGCACGACGGCCGCGCCTCCAGGCGTCACCCCGTCGCTGGGCATGCGAAAGCAAGCGAGCACGCACGGCGGCTTCGTCAACGATATGGACTGCTCGGCGTGCCACACGACCTCGGGGTGGCAGCTCGCGGCGACCGCCGGCAAGAGCGGCTTCGACCACGATCGCACCGGCTTCCCGCTGCGCGCCGCCCACGCGCAGAGCTCGTGCGGCAAGTGCCACACCGGCAAGGGCACGCCCGCCACGACGTGCGAAGGGTGCCATCGCGATCCGCACCAGGGCCGCAACGATGGCACCTGCGCCGAGTGCCACACCGCCACCGCGTGGTCCGACACCAACACCCTCGAGCAGCATCGCCGGACGCGGATGCCGTTGACCGGCCGGCACGCCACCCTCGAATGTAGCGCCTGCCACAAGCGGCAGGCCGAGCGCGTGTTCAGCGACGTCCCGGCCGACTGCTACTCGTGTCACCGCGCGCGCTACCACGACGCGGGCGTCCATCCCACGCACGACGGCTCCGCTGGCACCCCGCCGTTCTCGCGCAACTGCGGCAGCTGCCACACCGCGATCGCGTGGGCGCCGGCGATCACCGATCCGAACAGCCTCGCGATGCGGACCACCACGATGGCGCGCACCGGCGAGCACGATGCGTTCTTCGTGCTGACCAGCGGGAGTCATCGCACCACCGAGTGCGCGGCCTGCCACACCGATCAGCGTCGGACCAAGCTCGTGCGGTGTGATGGTTGCCACCGCGATCTCGAGCTCCGTCAGCAGCATCCCACCGCGGTGTCGCGCAACGCCACCGCCTGCCTGCGCTGCCACCCGCGGGGAGCCGCGCGATGAGCCGCTGGCAGCTCGCCACCCTCGCCGGGCTCGCCATCCTCGGCAGCATCACGCTCGCGAGCGCGGATCCGGTGACGATCAAGGTCACCGAGATCGCCGGTGACGTCGCCTATCTGGCTCCGGGGCGCGCCGCCGGCCTGGTGCCCGGCACCAAGATCATGATCGCGGGCCGAGAGCTCGTGATCGCCGAGGTCACCGAGAACACCGCGGCCGTGAGGCTCGATGCGACCACACGCCTCTCCGTTGGCGATGCGGGCACGGCGAACGTCACGCCGGGGGCCGCCGCGGCGACGACCAAGCTCCCGAAGCCACGGCCCAACGAGGCGTTCGTCGGTCAATGGCCCGATCCGGTCCGGCCGGCGGACACCCAGTCCCCCAAGGCGGTCCCGCTCGGCAGCGGACGGGACCCGGGCCGCGCGCACGTCACGGTGATCGGCACCGGGTTTGGCGCGATCGATCGCTCGAACACGGTGGCCAGCGGCGAGGGCCGGATGATCGCGTCGTTCGATCTGATGAGCGAGCGGCCGCTTGCCGCCGACGTCGATGTCGCGGGCAGGCTCTACAGCGACGGCGCGAACAAGCAGTCGCGCACACCGCTGCTCGTGCGCGCGGCGCAGGTCCGCTACGGCGACGCTCGAGATCCGCAGTTCGCCCTCGGTCGCCTGCGCTATGCCGCGAGCTCGGTCGGGATGCTCGATGGTGCCCGCGCAGCGGTCCACCGCGGCAACCTCGAAGTCGCCGCGTTCGGTGGCGTGGTGCCGGATCCGCTGAGCGGCAAGCCCGATACCGCGGCCTCGCGGTTCGGCGGCGAGGTGATCTACGATCTCGCGGCCTCGGCGTGGCAGCCACGCGTCGCGGTCACCGCGCACGGCTCGACGTGGAGCGGCAAGCTCGACGAGCGCCGCCTCTCCGTGGTCGCCTCCGCGAGCCATGCGTCGGCATCGTTCGACGGCTGGGCCGAGATCGAGAACTTCGCCTCGGACAATCCCTGGGGTGCGAGCAGCGTCGAGCTCACCGGCATCGGCGCGAGCGGCGAGTGGCGCAAACACGGGCGCCATCTCGGCGTCGACTTGACCTTCCTGCGCCCCGAGCGATCGCTCCGGCTCGCGGCGGCGTTGCCACCCGAGTGGCTGTGCACGTTGCAACCAGGCCAGGGCGTGACGGGCACCACGTGTAGCGGGAGCGACTACTGGGCGTCGGCGACGGGATCCGCGGGCCTGCGCACCTCGAAGTTCGCCGTCGATGCGATCGGCTCCGTTGGAGAGTCGAAGGGCGTCTACCAGGGGCTCGACGCGTCTGGCTACGTCCGCGGCGAGCTGTTCCTCGGCACCGCGCGGCTCGAGGCCGGCGCGTCGGGGGGCTATGCAGACTTCGTACAGTGGATGTCTGGTGAGATCGGCGTGGGCTACGCACCCACTCATCGGGTCGATGGGTTGATCCGGTACCGGCCGGAGCTGATGAATTACAGCGCGAGCACCGGCCCGATCCAACTACACTCGATCGTGGCCGACGGACACTACGCGATGTCACCGCTCCTCGATCTCGGACTCTCCGTCGTCGGCACCACGGGTGCCAGCCGCGACGCGCTCGCCGTGCTCGCCCTCATCGCCTGGAGGCCATTGCCATGACCCGATCCGTACTGGTGGTCCTGTCGATCGTGTTCGCCGCTGGATGCTTCGATTCTCACGACGGTCAGCAGGCCGTTGGCAAGGAGGACTGCAGCACCTGCCACATGACCCAGTACGCGGAGCCGGGCACGCCGAAGTATCCGAACGCGCCGGTCCACAACAGCTCGACGAGCTGCTCACTCGCGTGCGCCCAGTGCCACGCGACCACCACGTGGAGCAACTCGCTCGGCGGCTGCGATCACCCGGAGACCGCGACCGCTGCCGGCTCGACCGGGTTTCCGCTCAAGACGCTCGGCACCAAGCACACCAAGGTCAAGTGCATCGAATGCCACAGCGACGAGATCACGGCCACCACGGGCGCGACCTCGAAGCTCGGCGCGAACACCGACTGCATCACCTGCCATCCGAACACGACCTCGCTCGAAGACAGTCACCGCGGCGTGCTCTACGAAGGAGCGCTCGCCCCACGGCCCTACGCGTTCCTCCCCAACGATCGACGGTTCTGCCTCGATTGCCACCCGCAGGGCCTGGCGATCGGTCACGGCCCGACCAACCCGTTCCGCCTCCCGCACCACAGCGCGAAGTGCGGCAAGTGCCATGACAGCGCCTCCGGGCTCGGTCACCAGGGCGGCGCCGACGTGCTGTGCGTGTCGAGCGGTTGCCACAGCGGGACCAACAGCGATCGCGCCCACCACCAGGACACCAACCACCACCCGGGTTGCTTGAAGTCGGGCTGCCACCCTGACGGTCTCAAGCACGGCGACTGATCCGGATCAGGCACCATGACCACGTACCTGGTGTTGCTCGGCCTCGTCGCCGTGGCAGGGATCCCCTACATCCTGTGGACCCGCCTCGAAGCGCGCAAGCACAAGCGCGCATCGGTGATCCACGAGGACGTGCTCTCCCTCGGTGACGAGGTGGTCCCGGTCTCGATCCACCCCGAGGTCGATCTCGATCTCTGCATCGGCTCGGGGGCCTGCGTGCGCGCGTGCCCGGAGCACGACATCCTCGCGATCACCGATGGCCGCGCGCGGCTCATCAACCCGCTGTCGTGCATCGGCCACGGCTCGTGCATGGGCGCCTGCCCCGTCGGCGCGATCAAGCTGGTGTTCGGCACCGCGACGCGCGGCATCGAGCTGCCGAAGATCAGCTCGACGTTCGAGACCAGTCAGCCGGGCATCTACGTGATCGGCGAGCTCAGCGGGATGGGCCTGATCCGCAACGCGGTCGAGCAGGGCCGTCAGGCCTCGGTGGCGATCGGCAAGTCCGGGCGGCGCGGCAGCGCGGGCGATCTCGACGTGATCATCGTCGGCGCCGGACCGTCCGGGATCGCCGCCGCGCTCGGGCTGATGGCGCAGGGCCTGCGGGTCCAGATCGTCGAGCAGGACAGGTACGGCGGCACGATCGCGCACTACCCGCGCGCCAAGATCGTGATGACCGGCTCGTTCGAGCTGCCCGGCTTCGGCACCGTCCGCCGCAAGACGATGAACAAGGAGGCGCTGATCGAGCTGTGGAATGACATCCGCGAGCGCACCCAGCTGCCGGTCACCGAGGGCGTGCGCGTCGAGGCGATCCAGGCGGAGGGCAAGGTCTGGCGGGTCAGCGGCGAGAGCTGGAACGATCGTGCGGCGAACGTGATCCTCGCGCTCGGCCGGCGCGGCGCGCCCAAGCAGCTCGGCGTGCCGGGCGAGGAGCTCCGCAAGGTCGCGTATCGCCTGCTCGAGCCCGAGCCGTTCGCCGGCAAGCACGTGATGGTCGTCGGAGGTGGTAACGCTGCGGCCGACTGCGCGATCGCCCTCGCCGATGCCGGGGTGTGCGCGAGCGTGTCACTGAGCTATCGCCGCCACGAGCTGCCGCGCCTTCGCAGCTCGGTGCGCACCGCGATCGAGCGCCACTTCGCGGAGGGGTCGATCAAGGCGCTGCTCGGCACCGAGGTCGTGTCCATCGCCGAGCATCAGGTGATGCTGAAGTCGGCCAAGGGCCTCGAGCCGGTCGCGAACGACGAGGTGATCGTCCAGATCGGCGGGCAGCCGCCGAGCGAGCTGCTGAAGTCGGTCGGGATCGAGCTGGTCGAGAAGCGCGGCGATGCCTGACGCCCGAAGCGGTCAGTAGCTCGCGCCGAGTGACGCCATCGCCGATGGGAACAGATCGACGGCGCCACCTGACCCGCGTGCCCCGGCGGAGTCCCAGGTCCACGCGAACCGCTGCAGATCGGCGGCGACCCGAGCGAACACATGTGCCGTCGGATGGAGCTCGATCGCGGCGCCGACGTCGATCGCCCAGCGACGCGCCTCGCCGAGCGCCATCTCGGTGGGCTCGCGGCCCCACAGCACGGGCTCGAACGCGGCGAGCCCGCGCAGGAGGATCCCGTGGCCGAGCGACGCGGACGCCGTGGCGCCGACGATCAGGTAGTTGTAGTCGCTGTCGGGGGTACGCGAGCTCAGGTTGGATTCGATCGAGAAGGCGCGCCGACCGAGGCCGAGGCGCGAGGCGACCGAGACCCGTCCTGCGTGCAGCGTGTAGTCCGCCGAGACCTCCCAGCGAGACATCGTCGTCGCCGCGGAGTCCATCCCCATCGGGGTCGACATCGCGAGCGTGCGGTCGACGAGCGCGTCGAGGCAGAGCTTGCGCGCCGGCTGGATCCGCGCGGTGACGCCGATCGTGCCGACCGGCGAGGCCGAATAGCCGGCAATCGCTGGGCCGGGGGCGAAGCTGCGCGAGACCACGCCGAGGCCGACGCCGAGCTGCAGTCCCAGCACGGGGTCAGCGTCCTCGCTGTCGTCGGGGATCGCGGACTGCGAGATCCCCGCGGGCTCGTCGATCCCGGGGACCGGCTCCTCGGACGCCGCGGGCTCCGTGACGGGCGCAGCGGCGGGCTCCGCCTCCATCTCGATCTCGGGCGCCGGCGCGGGCACGACCTTGATGGCCTTGGTGACCTTGGCCGGCGCGGGCACCGCGGCCTTCTCGACCGGCGGTGCGAGAGGTACGGGCTTCGGAACGGGGGCCTTCTCGATCACCACGGGCACGGGCACGGGCTTCGCGGCCTTCGGGGTGAGGGCCCGGATCTCGTCGGTGAGGTTCGAGCGGATGACGCCGAAATCGTCGAACGCGAGGGCGCGATTGCGCAGCGTGATCTCGCTCAGCGAGCGCAGCCCGCCGTCGGCCGCATAGACGACGAGGCGCAGGGTCAACGTGCCGCCCTTGTCGATCAGCTCTCCACCGATCAGCCCGTCGACGTGCAGCTTGGCGACGATCTCGCGGCTGCCGCTCGCGTGGTGGGTGAGCGCGGCGAGCTGCTTCACCGGCAGCGTGATCGGCGTGACCTCGACCTTCTCGCGCACCGCAGCGACGATCTCCGTCGAGATCCGATCGGCCTCGGGATTCCCGTTGCCAACGATCCCGCCGAACACGACCGCGAGGAAGGCCAGCATCAGGCGGCCAGCCTCGTCGTCGCCGGGACCTGGCTCGCCGTCGTCACGCCGAGGTGACCGTTGGCCATCGTGCACATCGAGTAGTGCACGAGGGGCTTCGAGACCGGCCCGCTGACGATCGCACCATTGAAGGTGAACTTCGCGCCGTGGCGCGGGCACCGGATGTTGGTGCCGGAGATCGCGCAGGTCACGCCTTCGTGAGTGCACGAGGCGCTCACGGCGTAGACCCCGCCGGCATCGCGTACCACGAAGAACCTGCCCGACGCGAAGTAGGCCGGCGTGTTGAGCGCGAACGCAGTGGGGGCGCCGACGTCCGTGGGCGTGCCCGAGCATACGGCTCCCATCGGAGCATCGGGCATGCCGGCATCGCCGGTGCCACCCGGGGCGTCGGTGGGCGGCGTGTCGTCACCTGCCCCGAGCGGCCCGGTCCCGACGGCACCGAGGCCGCCGTCCGTGCAACCAGCCACGAGCAAGCTGCCCGCGAGCGCGCAAAAATCGCGCCTCGAAAATTCGACTAGCCCCCGAGCTCGTCTCATCGGGCGTACTCAACCGCGATCGCGCGAACCTGTCGCTAGCAGCCGCCTAACAGCGCCTCACGAGGAACGTTCCGGCAGCGCCGCAGTGTACGTTCCGTGCACAGGACGGTCTGTTTCACGACGAGGACAGGGCGAAATTGTTGGTGCGCTTCACTGCTGGCATCGAGTAGGTTTCTCCGCGATGTCGCGCTCCAGGGGATCGCGCCAGGCTGCCCTCTGCGCCTGTGCGTTGCTCGCATGCTTGGCCGCTTGCGCGGAGGTCGACAACCCTGCCGTCGCGCCGCCGAACATGGGTCTCGACGAGAAGGTGTTCCGCTGCTCCGTCGAGCCCGTGCTCGTGCGCCAGTGCAGCTACAGCGCCTGCCATGGGATCGCCGGCAGCGCGCTGCGGCTGTACTCGCCCGGCAAGCTGCGCGCCGCGACGCCCGCCAACCTCGACGCCGCGATCGTCGCGCTCACGGAGGCCGAGCACCGCGCGAACTTCCTGTCCGCGTCAGGGTTCAGGTTCGGGGCCGCGGATCCTCTCGACAACCTGCTCGTCCGCAAGACCCTCCCTGCCACCGAAGGCGGGTACGCGCACGAGGGTGGTGCAATCTTCAATGGCACCGGCGACGCACAATGGATCGCGATCGAGGCGTGGATCGCCGGAACCGGGAAGTGCCCGTGAACCTCCCCACCTTCAAGGTCGTCGCGAGCGTGTTCGTCGGTGTCGCCGCGCTCGGCGCGCTCGATGCGCCGGTCGCACATGCGTTCCCCACCGGTGAGCAGTTCGATCTCGTGCCGATCGAGGAGGATGGCGCCGGTGGCATCGCCTTCGACGGCGCGCCGCGCTGGGCCGGTCACACCTGCGCGGTGTGCCACACCAAGGCGCCGGGGCGCGTCGATCTCAAGATCGAGGCGGATCACCCGGAGCTGTTCACCGACGGGTGGAAGCCGAACCAGCAGTATCACCTGCGCGTGGTGCTCGAGCACACCTGGGCGAACGAGAGCAATCGCGCGGCGCGTGACAACTGCGGGTTCACCACGATGCCGTATCGGCCGTGCGATCAGAATGGCTTCGCGCTCGAGCTGAACGACGCCGCCGGCCGGCCGATCGGGGTGCTCGCACCCTTCGTCGGGACCGCATGCGTCGCGCCCACGGCGATGGCGAACGACGCCGACGTCCGCATCCTCGCCGATCACTCGGCGGCGACCCACAGCGGCATTCACGCGGGGCAGACCGCGTGGGATCTGTGCTGGACCGCCCCGGGCGCAGGTGGTGGTGTGATCACCGCGTACGTCGCGGGCGTCGACGGCAACGGCGGTGATGGCACCCTCGCCTTCCCCACCGACATCGGCGGGGACGACGTCGCGAGCGGCTCGGTCCCGATCCCCGAGCTCGGCGGCGATCCGGTGGCCCAATCCGGCGGCTGCTCGGCGACCTCGGGAGGCGCGGGCCTCGTCGTCATTCTCGTCGCGTTCGCGCTGATCGTCGTCACGCGTCGGCGCCGGCTCGCTGTCGTGGTCGCGCTCGGGACGATCGGGGCGATCGCGAGCGGATGCACGCACGTTCAGGCGCACCAGCGCGCCACGCTGTCCAAGCGCAACATGCAGTTCTCTCCGGATCCCACCGAGGACGAGCTCGATCTCCACATGCAGCAGTCTCGGGAAGGTGCGGCGGGTGGCTACGGTTCCTCCGGTGGCGGATGCGGCTGCAACTGAACCGCGACCCTCGGTTCCTCTGCGCGCTCGTCGCGCTCGGACTTGGTGGGCTCGGCGTGCTCGAACGCGATGCGGACGCCGACACCTCGTTCACCTCGAAGCTGCAGGTCTACGCCGACAACGATCACACCCAGGTGGTCTCGCCGGTGGTCGACGCGCAGGCCGATGTCCACGCCGGCACCACCGTCACGCTCGGCTACCTCGCCGATGCCGTGACCTCGGCCTCGGTCGACATCGTGAGCCAGGCCTCGAGCCGGACGATCCATGACACGCGGCACCAGGTCTCCGGCTCGGTCTCGCAGGATCTCGGCGCGCTGACCCTGCGCGGGGCGTACTCGTACTCGCGCGAGAATGACTACCAGTCCCACACGCTCGGCGCCGGTGTGCAGCAGCAGCTGCTCGACAAGAACACCACCCTGGCGCTCGGCTACACGCTGTCGCTCAACAAGGTCGGGCGCGCCAACGATGACGTGTTCTCGCGAGATCTGACCGTACATGGCCTCAACGCCTCGTGGACGCAGGTGATCTCGAAGCGCGCGATCACTCAGGTCACCTACGAGCTCGGCTATGCCGATGGCTTCCAGGCCAGCCCCTACCGGTTCGTCCCGGTGCGGATGTCGGTGGATGCCACGCCCGACTACGCCGTCGCCGAGACCGATCCCGCGATCCGGTGGCGCCACGCGCTGGTCCTCGCCGGCAACCACGCGCTCGGTGCGGGCTCGATCCAGGCCGATTACCGCCTCTATCGGGACACCTGGGGCATCACGAGCCACACCATCGGCGCACGCTACTTCGTCCAGTTGACGCCAGCGGTCGAGCTGCGGCTGCGCCAGCGGTTCTACGTGCAGAACGCCGCGAACTTCTATCGCGCGAACTACACCAGCACGTCGACGTACATGACGATCGATCGCGAGCTGTCACCGCTGTGGTCCGAGACGTTCGGCGCCAAGCTCGCCTACGCGATCAACGGCCACGTCGAGGCGGAGGCCAAGGTCGACCTGTTCTACTACAAGTACTCGGACTTCCCGAGCCTGTCCTCGCGCCTCGGCACCAACGCCGGCCTCGGCGTGACGTTGACGTACTAACAGCTCACTTCGCCGGCTTCATGATGCCGAGCACGTAGCGCTTCGGATCGAAGAACCGGCCCGCAGCCGCCTTCACGTTGGCCGACGAGACGCGGGCGATCGTCGCGCCGATGTCGACGTTCTTGCCGAGGTCATCTCCGTAGTACGCGGCCTGACGGAGCTGGTTCATCCACCACCAGTTGGTCTTGCTGTCGGTCTCGCGCGTCCGCTTGAGCGTCTCCTTGACCTTCTCGAGATACGGTTCACCGACCCCGTCCTTGGCGACCTTCGCGACCTCGTCGAACACCGCCTTCTGGAGCTTCTCCACGTTCTCCGGCGCACAGCCAAAGAACACACCGAGATCGCGCTTCTGGGTGGGCTCGCGCTGCAGGCTCGCCCAGATCTGCACGCCATAGACGCCGCCCATGTCCTCGCGCAGCACCTCGCGCAGCCGGATCCGCAGCACCATCGAGAGGATGTTCGCGTCGCGCGCGCCGTCGAGCGTCCACTTGTCGGTGGCGTTCATCGAGAGATCGACGAAGCTCTTCGGTTCGCTGCCCTGCGAGATCGTCTTGACGACCTTGCCGGCCGGAAACTTCACGCCGATGTCCTTCCAGGTCTCCTTGCGGCCCTTGCTGGGGAGGCTGCCGAGGTAGGTCTCGACCAGCGGCTGCAGCGTCGCGAGATCGAGGTTGCCCACGAACACGAACGTGAAGTCCCCGGTGTCCGCGAACCGATCCTTGAACACGGCGAGGGCCTTGTCGTGATCGACCTGGTTGACCATCTCGACGGTCTCCGGCGCGTACCGCGGGTGGTTGCTGCTCGTGATCGCGCCCATCTTCTCGAAGAACACGCGCTCGGGATCGAGATCGCGGTTCCGCACGTCCTCGAGCTCCTGCGCTTTCCAGCGCGAGAACGCCTTGGCGTCCTTGCGCGGCGCCGTGATCCGCAGATACGCGAGCTGAAGGGCGGTCTCGAGGTCCGCCGGCCGCGCGCTGCCGCTGACGGATTCCGATAGCTCGCCGATGCCCACGCTCGCTCGTGCCTCCTTGCCGGCGAGCACCTTGGTCAGCGCCGTGGAATCGAACTCGCCGACCCCCGAGGAGCTGACGATGTCCGCGGCGAACCGCGCGTGCACGAAGTCCTTGGCGGAGACCAGCGACGAGCCACCGCGCTGGAATGCCGTGAACATGACCTCGTCGTTCTGGAACGTCGTCGGCTTGATCACGACCTTGATCCCGTTCGAGAGCTGCCAGGTCGTGACGTCGTTCGCTTCGTCGCGCGTGGTCTTCGTGACCTTGCCGGGCGTGGGCTTCGCCGTCATCAGCGGCCGGTCGCCGCCCTCGTCCTTCCACGGCTCGACCTGCGCCGAGTTCGCCGCCGCGACCAGCGCCTTGACCTGCTCGACGTTGGGGATCTTGCTCTTTGCCGGCGCCTGGATCGCGATCACCCGCCCCTGAGCGCCGCCCCACGTCTTCGCGAGGTGATTGAGCTCGTCCAGGGTCACGCCGGGGATGAACTCCCGGTTGTACGCGAGCTCGACGATCCGCCCGGGCATCTGCTCGCCCTCGAAGTAGAGGCGCGTGATCTCGTCGGCGAGATCGGGCGAGGGCGTCTTGTCCCACTCCGCGGCAGAGTTCTCGGAGCTCGTCAGCTGATCCTTCGCGGCGCGCGCGAGCTCCGACGGGAGGAAGCCGTACTTCTCGACACGCGCGATCTCGCGAAACAGCGCCGTCACGGACTCCTCGATCCGACCTTCCTTCGCACCGGCGAAGCGGTTGAACGTGTCGCTCGTGCGCGCGAAGCCGCCCGTCCCCGAGCCCGCATACATGAACGGCGCATCTGGATCCTGCGCGAGCTCCGCGAACCGCGCGCCCAGCATCTGGTGATACAGGCCTTCGACGACGAACCGGCGGTAGTCACCTTTCGTGGTCTCGCGACGGTGGTCCAGCTTGTCGTAGACCGAGATGCTCGTGTACGGCATCTCCTTGTCGGTCTCGATGGTGACCAGCGTCGGGTGATCGTGGGGGACGGCCACCGGCGTCCGGTCCTTGGCGTTCGCGGTGCGCTTCAGATCGCCGAACCGGCTGGTGATCTCGGCCTCGAGCTGCTTCTCGTCGAAATCGCCGACGGCGATCACGGCCATGTTCTGCGGCTGGTACCAGTCCTTGTAGAACCGCGCGAGCGTGTCACGCGGGGCGGTCTTCAGGATCTCGGGCTGACCGATCGGCAGCCGCTGGCCGTACTTCGAGCCCTGAAAGATGATCGGGAACTGCTTGTCGAAGATCCGGGCGTCCGCACCGCGGCCGAGCCGCCACTCCTCGAGCACCACGCCGCGCTCCTTGTCGACCTCCACGGGATCGAACGTGACGTCCGCGGCCCAGTCGCGAAGGATGTCGAGCCCCTTCAGCATGATCGTCTGATCGTCGGTGGGCACGGTGAGCTGGTAGACGGTCTGATCGAACGAGGTGTAGGCGTTCGCATCGGCGCCGAACCGCATGCCGGACTTCTCGATGAAGTCGACGATCTGCTGCTTGGGGAACCGCTTGGTTCCGTTGAACGCCATGTGCTCGACGAAGTGCGCCAGCCCGCGCTGATCGTCGTCTTCGAGCACCGCGCCCGCGTTGACGGCGAGCCAGAGCGCGGCGCGCTGCTCGGGCTTCTTGTGCTTGACCACGAAGTACGTCAGCCCGTTGGGCAACGTGCCGCGCTTGATCGCCGGATCGAGCGGCGACACGGGATCGATGGGAGCCGGTGGTGCCTCCGGCGCCGCAGGCCGCGCGGTGATGACCTCGGCCGGGAGGTCGAGCACTCTCGGCTTGGCGGCGGGCGTTGCCCCACATCCGACGGCGACGCCAGTGGCGACGCCAGTGGCGACCAAAGAGTTGATGAGGAAACGAGAGACCAGAGGTCGCATCACGAACATGTTGCCACTCCTCGCGAACAGGTAGAGGTCTGACCCGGCACAACTGCTCGGGTTGCAACGCACGGACCGGCATCCGCGCGTGCGCGGATTGCGCACGGTCGCGCGGTTGTACTGCCAGCGAGGCGCGGGTCACGTCATCTCGGCAACCACGGCGGAAGCGCGCTGTCAGAGTGGCAGCCGGCGCTCAGCGCGTGGCGGCGTAGATGATGCCGTTCTTGGCGCACAGCATCAGCGTGCCGTCGGGGAGCAGGAACGGATCGCTGTAACCCGCGAGCTCCGGCACCGGCGCGGCGGTATAGCCGGCCGTCCCGACCGGCGTGCCCTTCCAGATATCGAACTGCGCGCTCTGGACATGGAAGTACACGCTGCCATCGCTGCCCACCGTGGGGGACGCCTCGGCCCGTCCCTGCGTCGCCAGGCCGACCGCGGGCGTGAGCGCGGTCCAGCCACTACCCTGACGCTGCGCCTTGTACAGATCGCGCTCACCGCTCGAGCTGTTGTCGACGAGCGCGAGCAAGCCATCCGGGCGGATCCCGATCCCGACGTCGTCCGAGCTCGTGCTCAGGTCGATCACCGGAAGCACGCTGGACCACGGGGCGCTGCGATCCGCGCGTGTCGCGTAGTAGACGTCGCGCGCCGAGGCCGGCCCGCCGGTGAAGAACATCGCGAGGCCATCGGGCGACAGCTCCGGCGAGGTCACCTGGCTGAACTGATTGAGCTCGGAGATCGCCACCGGGGTCGCCCAGGCCGAGCTGGACGAGCTGCGCGACGAGGTGTAGAGCGCGAAGTTGTTCCCTTGGGCGCGACGCGCGAACACGACGAGCAGCCGATCGCTCGTCATCGTCGGGTCCTCGTCGTTGCTGTTGTTCGGGAGGCCGAGAGGCGCCACGGTCCACGGCCCCATCCCAGCGCCATCGGTCGGGTCATCGCCCGGGCCATCGCTCGGCGACGCCGAGTCCCCGCGCGCGTCGCCCCCGGTTACGGTGCCGTTGCAGATCCGGGTGGTCAACTCGCACGTCTGCCCTTGCGGACACGAGCCATCCTGAGCACACGGAAGGTTTGGCTGGGCCGTCGGCGCGTAGCAGCCCACGAGCGCGAGCGCCCCGAGCATCCACACCACCAACGACTGGCCCACGGCACCAGGGTATCCCGGCTCGGGCCCGCGAGGGCAACCCCCTTCAAGTCCTTGGGAAACCCCAGAGGGTCGAAAGTTGGCCCCCCGTGATCAGGCGGGCGAAATTCGAGGGCATGACCCGCCCCGCGATCCGCCCTGCGATCCGCCCTGCGATCCGCCCTGCGATCTGGGTCTCCTTCCTGTTGGTGGGCGTTCTCGGGAGCCCCGCTGCGTACGCCGACAAGAAGAACGAGATCCGCGCGGTCAGCTTCGATGAAGCGGCCACCGCCACGCGGATCCACGTGAAGGGCGCGATGACGCCGATGTTCACCGTGTACAAGCTCGATCGACCGACGCGCGTGGTGATCGACGTACCGCGCTCGCGCCTGTCGGAGGCACTCGCCGGTCACGAGGCAGCGACCGAGCTGGTGCCGAACACCTGGGCGGTCAGCCGGATCACCGCTCAACAGCTCGACGATGATGGACCGCTCGTCCGCGTCAGCGTGACGCTCGCGCGACCCGGGCGCTACGAGGTGACCACAGAAGGCAACGAGATCGTCGTGGCCGTGACCGCGCGCGATGCCGCGCCGAAGGCGAGCGGCGGTGGGGGCGAGGCGCTCGCGAAGGTCGAGGCCGAGCGTGAGGATGCGAAGCGCGCCGCGGCGATCTCCGATCGCGCGCGCGCGCAGGCCGAAGCCACGGCGACCACCGCGCGCACGGATGCCGGCAGAGCCAAGGATCTCGCCGCGGCCACGCAGGCCGAGGCCGAGCGGCTGCGCAAGCTCGCGACCGACGAGGCCGCCCGCGCGGAGCAGGCCCAGCGGGCCGCGAACGAGGCGCGGAAGAGTGGCCTCGCGAGCACGGCGGATCTCGAGCGTGCACGGCAGCAGGCCGTGGTCGCACAGCGCGAGGCCGCGAAGGCGAAGGACGATGCGCTGCGTGCGAAGGACGCGTCGACGGCCGCGGCCAGTGAGGCCGAGCGAACGCGGATCGCTCTCGAGCGCGCCAACCGCGACGCCCTGGCCCAGGTCGCCACGGCCAAGAAGGACACCGAGGCCGCGCAGGTGATCGCCGCGAAGCAGACGGACGCCGCGACCCGCGCCCGGGGCGAGGCCGAAGCCGCGCGTCGCGATGCCGAGCAGGCACGGCTCGAGGCCGCACGGATCAGGAGCGAGGCGCAGACCGCCAAGGACGCCGCATTGCACACCAAGGCCGATGCCGAGGCGTCGAAGACCGACGCAGACCGGGCGCGCGCCGAGGCCCGCACGGCACGCGCCGAGGCCGACGCGGCGAAGGTCGACGCGAAGGCGCTCAAGGCCGATGCGGACCGCGCCCGTGCCGAAGCGCGTGCCGCGAAGGCCGACGCTGATGCCGCCCGCGCCCTCGCCGCTGCCGACAAGCAGCGCGCCGAGACCGCACGCGCCGATGCCGCGGTCGACAAGCAGCGCGCGGAGACCGCACGCGCCGATGCCGCCGCCGACAAGCAGCGCGCGGAGACGGCACGCGCCGACGCCGAGCGGCTCGCGCGCACCGATGCCCAGAAGGCGCGGACCGACGCCACCACGGCGCGCGCCGAGGCGCAGCGCACCAAGGCCGATGTCGATGCGTCCAAGACCGAGATCGAGCGGGCGCGCGCCGAGGCCCGCGCCGCGAAGGCCGATGCCGAAGCCGCGCGCGCCGAGGCCCGCGCCGCGAAGGCCGAGGCCACCCGTGCCGACGCCGAGAGCGTCGCGCGCGGTGATGCGCAGAAGCGCACCGACGCCCTCGTCGCCTCGCAGACCAAGGCGGATGTCGATGCGGCCAAGACCGAGGCCGAGCGAGCGCGCGCCGAAGCACGCGCCGCGAAGGCCGCGGCCGACGCTGCACGCGCCGAGGCGAAGGCGGCGCGGATCGACGCGAGCACCGAGAAACAGCGCGCCGAGACGGCCCGCGCCGAAGCGGCGAAGCTCGCCACCGAGGCCAAGCAGCGCCTCGCCGAGATCGATCGCAAGGCCGCGGAGGCGCAGGCGCTCGCACAGAAGGCGGACGGAGCGCAGACCAACGCGCGGGCCCGTGAGGAGGCCGCGCGCACGGCGCTCGCCCGCGCGACCGCGGAGCGCGATGCGGCCCAGGCCGCGGCGAAGCAGGCCGCCACGGTGCGGGACCGCGCGGACGCCCGTGATCGCGACAAGCTCGACGCCGAGGCTCGCGCCGCCGAGGCGCGGCTGGCGAAGGCGACACAGGCCACGGCCGATGCCGAGCGTCACCGGCAGGAGCTCGAGACGGCCGCGGCGCGCGCCGCCAAGGATCTCGAGGCGTCGCGCAAGCAGCTCGCGGCGATCGAGCAGCAACGCAAGCTCGCGGAGAGCGCGACCGCCGAGGCGGCGCAGCGACGCGCTGCGACCGAGGCGGCAGCGGCACAGACGGCCAAGGATCTCGAGGCGCGGCGGGCCCAGCTCGCGGCGATCGAGCAGCAGCGCAAGCTCGCGGAGAGCGCGAACTCGGACGCTGCACGCAAGCGTGCCGCCGCCGAGGCCGACCGCCTCGCCGCCGAGGCTGCCGCCCGCGACGCCCGGACCACTGCGGAGCGTGAGCGCCGCGAGGCGGAGCTCGCCGCGAGGGAAGCCCAGCGCGTCGCCCAGGCTCAGGCTCAGGCCCGGACCGCGGCTGCCGCTGCCGCGCCCGCGGCACCTACCGCGCCCGTGAGCCCACGTTCGGCACCGACGGCCGCGCGCACCGCGCCGGTGCGGACGCGCGTGGCCACCGCAGAGCCGATCGCTGCGCCCCGCCTGCGCGGCCTCGTGTTCTCGGGCCACGAGGGCTCGGGCGATCTCGAGCTCCCGATCGGCGCCGATGTGCGGCTCACCGAGGGAACGGTCACGCGCTCTCGCGCCGAGCTGATCCTCGACGGCGCCAATCTCGAGGATCTGGTCGGCGCGCCGTTCGACGTCACCCGGTTCGGCAGCCCGGTGCGCAGTGTCTCGACGTACCACGACGCGCGCGTCTCGGGCCGGATCGTGGTCGTCGTGACCTTCATCGCACCCGCCACGCCATCGATCCGGAAGACCGCGACGGGTGTGCGCTGGCACTTCGCCGGCAACGACATGCCGTGAGCGGTGACCGTGGCTCGCTTCGAGCCGTTGATCGCGGCACCCGAGTAGACTTGGCGGGATGACCACGGGCCTCGGTACCGGCGAGCGCACGGCGCAGCTGCCGAGCGACCGGCCTCCGGAGATCTCGCCGCTCGCCCGCGTGGCCGCGGGCATGCCTGCGGCCGCACCGCCGATCGATCCAGACTCCCCGCTCCTCTACACCACCGCCGCGGACGCGATGCGCGACGAGGAGGTCGAGCGCACGCGCCTGTTCATCCGCATGGGCTGGCTACTCAGCGTCGCCGCGATGGCGACGATTCCGTTCGTCGATGCACCTCCCGCGATGGCGTGGGTGTTCGTGGTCGGGATGCTGGTCGGGATGGTCGTGAGCTACGGCTACCACCAGGCGTTCGCCGATCCGAAGAAGTACACCGATCGCGCGCTGGTCTCGCTCGCGGTGCTCTGCGTGATCAACGGGCACATCGGCGTGCTGTTCTATGGCGCGTTCACCGCCGCACCGCTGATGGTGATGGTCGGCATCCACTTCGTCGCGCGCACGGAGGCGCAGCGCGTGGCCCGCTGGATCTTCGCCACCGCGCTCGCCTGCTACTCGGCGATCGCCCTCGCGATCATCAGTGGCGTGGTCACCGACCCGGGCGTGTTCGCCTCCGAGCGCCCGATCGATCGCGCGACCCTGGTGACCGCGACGGTGTTCGTGCTCGGAACGTTCTGGCTCGCGTACTACACCGCGCGGACGTTCCGGCTCGCCTCCCTTGCAGCGATCGAGGATCTGCAACGCGCCACGCGCCTGACCGGGCAGCGCGATGCGTTGATGGAGGAGCTGCGCGCGGAGCTCGAGCGAGCGCTGCGCGTGGGCGGGCCAGGCCGCTATACCAACCAGGTGGTCGGGCCGTATCGGCTGGGGAACGTGCTCGGGCGCGGCGCGATGGGGGAGGTCTACGAGGCGGTCCACACCACCACCGACGAACCCGCTGCGGTGAAGCTCCTGCGCCGCGAGCTGCTCGCCGATCGGACGCAGGTCGCACGGTTCCTCCGCGAGGCGCGTGCTGCCGGCGCGCTCGCATCTCCGCACGTGGTGCGGATCCTCGACGCTTCCCCGCCCGATGCCCCCCTGCCCTACCTCGCGATGGAGCGCCTGCGCGGCCACACGCTCGCCGAGACCCTGCGCGCCGAGGCCCGGGTCGATCCCGCGATCGTCCTCGGCGTGTGCCGCGACGTCGGAGCGGCGCTCGACGCGGCCGCCGTCGAGGGGATCGTCCATCGCGATCTCAAGCCGCAGAACGTGTTCCGCGCGGCCGATGGAGGCTGGCGGCTCCTCGATTTTGGCATCGCGACGTTCACGGATGACAGCGGCACCTTGACCCACGGCGAGGTCGTCGGCACGCCGCACTTCATGGCGCCCGAGCAGGCGCAAGGCAAGCGGGTCGACCTGCGCGCGGATCTGTTCGCGCTGGCCGCGATCGCCTATCGCTGCCTCGCAGGCCGGCACCCGTTCAACGCTACCGATACGCCCTCGCTGCTGTATGCCGTGGTCCATCGCATGCCGCCGCGCGCCGGGGAGCTGGCGGAGCTGCCGGCCGACGTGGATCGGTGGTTCGCGATCGCGCTCGCGAAGGATCCCGCGGCCCGGTTCGGCAGCGGCGCCGCGCTGGCCGACGCCCTCGCTTCCGCCCTCGCCGGGGAGCTCGAGGCGAACGTTCGCCGGCGCGCCGACGCCTTGATCGCGAAGCACCCGTGGGAGGGCGCATGAGCTCGACGATCCCGACGAGCCCCGCCGAGGCCCTGCGCGCCGAAGAGGTCAAGCGCACGCGCGAGCTGCTGCGGATCGGATGGGTGATCGCGGTGGGCGCCGCGATCGCGCTCGTGATCGCTCCGGGCGATCGAAGGATCGCGCTCGTGCTCGTGGGCACGCTGGTGATCGGCGTCGCCGGGAGCGCGTGGATGCATCGCGAGCTCGGAGATCCGGCGCGCTACGATCTACGAAAGCTCAACCTCCTCGCGATCGCCGGCATCGCGGCCGGGCAGCTCGGCATCCTCTATGTCGGCGCGTTCTCTGCCGCCCCCCTGATGGTCGCGCTCGGCGTGTACTTCTTCTGCCGCACGGAGAATGTGCGGAGCGCGATCGCGATCTACGCACTCGCCGCCGGACTCCACGCGTGTGAGGCGGTGCTCGTGATCTCGGGCGTGATCGACGACCCGGGCTTCTACCCGATCAACCCTCATGCGTCGACCGCGGCGCAGATCGCAGGCCAGCTGATCATGCAGCTCGGCTATGCCCTCTGCTTCTGGCTCGCACGGGTCACCCGGCGCACGTCCTTGCGCTCGATCCGACAGCTCCAGCGCGCCACCCGGCTCGCCGCCCAGCGCGACGTGCAGCTCGCCGAGCTCCGCAAGGACCTCGACCGCGCGCTCGAGATCGGTGGCCCCGGCCGGTTCACCGGCCAGCACGTCGGCGGCTGGGAGCTCGGCAACCTCCTCGGCCGCGGCGCGATGGGTGAGGTCTACGAGAGCCGCAACGCCACCACGCGGGCGACCGCAGCGGTCAAGCTCCTGCGCGGCGACGCGCTGACCGAGCCACACAACGTCGAGAGGTTCCTCCGCGAGGTCCGGATCGCCGGCGCGATCGAGTCGCCGCACGTGGTCCGCGTGCTCGCCGCCTCCACACCAAACGATCCCGTGCCATACCTCGCGATGGAGCGCCTCGTGGGGCAGACGCTCGGCGAGCTCCTGCGCAAGGGCGGCACACTCACGAGACCTGCCGTGCGTCAGCTCGTGACCGAGGTTGGCGGGGTCCTCGAGCTCGCGCGCGCGGCCGGCATCGTCCATCGCGATCTCAAGCCCCACAACCTGTTCGTCACCGACGCCGGCACCTGGAAGGTCCTCGATTTCGGCATCGCCCTCCTCGCCGACACCTCCGGCACGCTGACGCGGGGCGCGGTGCTCGGCACGCCCGCGTACATGGCGCCCGAGCAGGCGCAGGGCACCCCCGTCGATCACCGCGCCGATCTCTATGCCCTCGGTGCGATCGTCTATCGCTGCGTCACGGGGCGCCAACCGTTCACCGCTCCCGATACGCCCGCGCTCCTCTATCAGGTGATCCACGAGGCGCCGCCCGTTCCGTCGACGATCGTCGTCGGATCCGCCGAGCTCGATGCGGTGCTCGGCAAGGCGCTCGCGAAGGCTCCGGCCGATCGCTACGCCACCGCCACCGAGCTCGTCGCCGCTCTCGACGCCGCGCTCGCGAGCTAGCGCGAGTCCGCGCCGAGGCGCGCGGCCTGGGTCTGGAGGTAGCTCCGCTCGGGGAGACTGGTCGTTCGCGCAGCCGCAGCGAGGTAGTGAGCGATCGCGCGCGGTCGATCGCCGGCCATCTGATGCAGGTGCGCACGCACCGCGTCGAGCCGGTAGTGCGTGGCGATCCGCGGATCTCCGTCGAGTGCCAAGAGCAGCGCCAACCCGGGACCGGGGCCGTGCACCATCGCCACGGCGACCGCGCGGTTGAGCGTCACCATCGGATTGTCGGCCATGCGATTGAGCAGGCCGTAGAGCGCCAGGATCTGCGGCCAATCGGTGTCCTCGGCCCGCGTGGCCTCGTCGTGGAGCGCAGCGATCGCCGCCTGAAGCTGGTACGGCCCCACGGCGCCACGTGCGAGGGTGGCGCTGATCAGCGCGACACCTTCGGCGATCTGCTGTGGATCCCAGCGCGTACGATCCTGCTCGACGAGAGGGATCAGCTCACCTTCGGTGCCGCTCCGTGCGAGCCGGCGCGCATCGGTGAGCAGCATCAACGCGAGCAGGCCCGCGACCTCGCAGTCATCGGGCAACAGCTCCCGCACGAGGCGAATGATCCGGATCGCCTCGCGCGCGAGCTCGGTGCGCTGGAGCTCCGGACCGATGCTGCTCGCGTAGCCCTCGTTGAAGATCAGATACAGCACGTGAAGCACCGAGCCGAGGCGCGCCTTGCGCTCCGTCTCGAGCGGTAGCCCGAGCTCCGCGCCGGTCTCCGCGATCCGCTGCTTGGCGCGGCTGATCCGCTGGGCCATCGTCGCCTCGGGCACCAGGAACGCGTTGGCGATCTCCGCCGTGGTGAGACCGCCGATCGCCCTCAACGTCAGCGCGATCGCCGAGGCGGGCGTGAGCCCCGGGTGGCAACACATGAACAGGAGCATCAGCGTGTCGTCCTGATCGGTCCCCGGCGTGTGCTCGGGGGCCGGCAGCGCCTCCTCCCGCCGCCGCCGCGCCGTCTCCTGCCGTACGTGATCGATGAGCTTGCGCGACGCGACCTGGACCAGCCACCCGCGCGGGTTCTCCGGCAGTCCCAGCGGCCACTGGGTCGCGGCGGCGAGCAGGGCCTCCTGCACTGCGTCCTCAGCTGCGCCGAAGTCACGGCACCGCCGCAGCACGGCGCCGAGGACGCGCGGCGCGAGCTCGCGGAGCAGGGGCTCGAACGTCATCGCCCGGGTTCAGCCAGGATCGAGCGAGTGCATCATCACGGGACGCACCTCGATCGCCATGTTGAGCGGCTTGCCGCCCGGCCCCGGTCCCGCCGAGGCCTTCGCGGCGATCTCGTACGCGCGCTCGGCGGTCTCGACATCGATGATCCAGTAGCCGGCGAGGAACTCCTTCGATTCGGGGAACGGCCCGTCCGTCACGGCCGGCGAGCCATCCGGGTTCGCGCGGACGATCCGCGCGGCTTCCCAGCCGGCGAGGCCCTTGGTCTCCACGAACTCACCCGAGTCCGTGAGGTCCTTGTTGAACTTGCGCAGGTGCGCCATGTGCTTGGCGACATCCTCGGGCGGCCACAGGCCGATCGATTCGGTCTTCCAACCACTCACGGGGAACTGCATCAGCAGGATGTACTTCATGAAGCTTCTCTCCTTTCCCTGAACGTCGTCGCCACGCGGTGGTTCTCGACATCGCGGCACCGAAATCGCGCCGCGACTGATTCCGCGACGTTAGCTGCGACCTCGGTCCTTGACCGCATTGCCTATGGACAGCAGGCCGGCATCGTCGGCGTCGACGTGCTGCTCGCCGTGCCGTCGGCGTCGACATCGACGATCACGCACGCGATCGAGAGCGTCTTCGCCGGGACGCTGTCATCGAGGAACTGGTAGGTCAGCGCGTACTGGCCCGCGGACGGAGGCGAGAACTCGAGACCGTTCGCGCGGGCTTCGTCGAGGGTGCAGCCGGTGCCGGTGCACGGCACATCGCGCACACACTCCTCGGTGGTGGTCGTCTGACACGAGCATGTACCGCACGTACACGAGCACGTGCCGTTCTTGACCGCCTGAAAGCGGACATGCGTTCCGCCGCACGAATCGTTCGCGAGATCGATGGTGATGGTGCCGCGCTCCTTGCATGCCCCACCAAGCATGACCGGCAGCAGCCACAGCACGAGCGGGCGCCTCACAGCCGCCCCACGACGCGCTGCGGACCGACGGAGATCGCCTGGTCCACGAGGAACGCCCCACCGACGCCGACCGCGACGATGCCGGCCCAGAACCACCAGCGGTGGGTGATCGGCGACGCTCGCGGCACGGTGCCCGCAGCGATGTCGAGCGCGAGCGGGGCCTCGGGGGTGCCCTCGCGCCGGAGCGCCACACCGGAGCGGTGCTTGGCCTGCACGTGGAACTCGAGCGTGTAGGGCGTGGGCGAGGCGGTGTCCTCGGCCGAGATCGTGAACGACATCGCGCCCGCGCGCGCACGCTGTTCGGTCGTCGTGTAGTAGCCACCGGCGCCACGGCGGCGACGAGAGAGGACGATGCGGTCGGAGATCGCCTGCGGATCGGCGAGCTCGATGTCGATCTGGAGCGGTCGCCCTCCGCGCGGGTGCTGCGGCAGGCGCACGCGCATCGCGAGCGCACGGAGGGACGGCCCCAGCTCGGTCGCGAGGCGCTGCTGCTCTGCGACCTGCCAGCGCGCCCGGGCGGGTGCGAACACGGCGAGCAGCCGTGGTGAGCTCTTCGGTGGCAGGTCGTAGTCCGGATCGATCGCGAACAGCTGATCGAACACGTGCGCTGCATCATCGGGCCGGTCGAGGACGATGAGGGCCGAGCCCTTGAGCCGGAGGACCTCCACGCGCTGCTGGGCCGTGGCGTCAGGGGTGGCGAGCACCTGATCGGCGATCTCGACGACGTTCTCGTACTCGAGCTCGTTCCACTGCGCCAGCGTGCGGGCCACCAGCTGCGAGGTCGTCGCGGTCGGCTCGGCGGCGGCGTGGCGCGTGGAGATCACGACGACGACGACGACGATCGCCGCCACGATCCGGTTCATCCCCACGACGATACCAGGTTCTCAGCGGCCGCAGGACAGGCCCGCAGGGGTGCCGCGGCACTTCGTCGTCGTGCTCGCCGTCACCTTCGCCGTGCCGCCGATCGTGCCGGCGTTCTCGGAGAACGTGATGGTGATCGGATAGTCGCCCGGCGGGAGCTTGACCTTGGTCGGCGTGGTGAGCGTTCCCCGGTTCGGGAGGCTGAACGTTCCCCAGGGGGCCGACTCGACGACGAGGAAGCCAAGCTCTGGCCCCGCGGACGGCGGCACGTCGACGAGTGCTGCGGAGCCGCTCGCGGGTGGGAACGATTCGGGGGACTTCGTGGTGACACGTGGCTTCGCGCCCGGTGGCTTGCGGCGCGATCCAGCGTCGACGACCGCGGATCCGGATCCGGTACCGGCGACGATCGCAGGCGCTGCCGCGTCCACGGACTCCAGCGATCGGGCATCCACAGCGCGCGGCTGCGCCGCATCGGTGGGGGCCTGCGCAACGGACCGCGACGGCTCCGAGGAACCGCCCCGTTCCCGGAGCGTGATGACCGTGACCGCAGTGCCGGTGACCGCCACCATCGCGGCGAACGCGATCATCGCGCCGCGGCGACGACGGCGCGGTGGCGCGGGTTCCTCGGACGCGGCGGCGAGCGGGATCGGTGCAGGTGACGCCGCGACCGTGGTCGTGGTCGGCGTCACCGGCGTGGGCAGCGAAGCGGTGCTTGGCTCGGCGTCTGGCTCGCCCTTCACGGGCTGCTCGTGATCGATCTCGGGGAACAGCTTCTTGACCACGTTGCCGAGCGCCGCGCGATCGATCACGGCGCCGTGAAGCGCGAGCCAGCCCCGCAGCTCGGAGGCGAGCGCACCGGCGCTCGACGTCCGCTGCGTACGATCGCGCGCGATCGCGTTCATCACGATCTCTTCGAGGTCACGAGGATAGGACGCGTCGAGCTCCGTGGGGCGCGGGACGTTGCCGGTGCGCACCTGGTCAAGGATCGCCAGGTCATCCCGGCCCTGCCACATCCGCCGCATCAGCGTCAGCTCCCACAGCACGACACCCGCCGCATACACATCGGTGGTCACATCCACGGCTTCGCCGGCGAGCTGCTCGGGCGACATGTAGCCGTACTTGCCGCGCACCACACCTGTCGCCGTGCGGTGCAACGAGTTCGACGCCTTCGCGATCCCGAAGTCCATGACCTTCACGTCACCGTGGATCGAGAGCAGCAGGTTGTGCGGGCTGACGTCGCGGTGGACGATTCCGAGCGGCCGTCCCTGGGAGTCGCGCGCCCGGTGCGCGAAGTCCAGGCCGTGCGCCATCTCGGCGACCACGTGGACGGCCAGCTCGCGCGTGAACGGGTTATCAGGATCGCGGACGGCGCGTGCGCAGATCCGTGCGAGGTTCTCGCCCGGCACGTACTCCATCGCGAGGAAGTACGCACCTTGATCGCGCCCGAAGTCGAAGATCTGCACGATGTTGGGGTGCGCGAGGTTTGCCGCGATGCGCGCCTCGTCGATGAACAGGGCGACGAGGTCCGGCTGCTCGGCAAGCTCCGGAATCAGGAGCTTGACCACCACCTGTCGCTCGAAGCCGGCCACACCGCGCTCGCGTGCGAGGAAGATCTCGCCCATGCCCCCGATCGCGAATCGATGGAGAAGCTCGAAGCGATCGATCCGCGTGCGCGCCAGGGGGCTCCCCATCCAGAGCGCTCAGGATAACACCCCACGTCAAGGAACGCTGAAGCCGTCGACCTGGGCGTCGAGGGCCGACCATTCGAAGTCGCCGCGTTTGATCTGGTAGACGATCGACGGAGTCGCGGACAGGCACGACGCGAACGCCGTCCCGTAGGCGGAGAACGTCGGATCGACCAAGCTGCTCCCAGACGTCGCGAGCTGCTCCTGCAGCAGCGGGTCGACCTGGCGGATCTGAGTCGCCGTTTCGGACGAGTGTTCGAGCTCGAACATTCCGAGAGCGCTCGAGATGACGACGCGCTGGCTCACGTTCTCGATCGCGTAGACCTGATTCGGCGTCGGGACCACGTGGTGCGTGTACACCGGCGTCGCGCCGCAGACCGTCGGGTTCAGCTCGAACACCTGCGAATCCCCGGACAGCAAGTACAGGCGATCGCACGCTCCAGCCGAAGGCGCACGGACGAGTTGCACGGCGAGGCTCGGCACGTCGAGCGTGCCGAGCGTGAACGAGGTCGCCGCCGGACTGGGCTCCCAGGTCATGGCAAACACGCGCAACAGCACCGGGTTGCTACCACCCACGTTGGTGAGCGACGGTCGGTACACGACGATGACGTCCTCACTGCCATCGCCGTCGACGTCAGCCGTCCCGATCGTCATCGGCAGCCACTGAGCGAGGGTCAGGTTGATCGTCGTCGTGCCCTCCGTACAGGTCGGCGAGATGCAGGTCAGCTCGAGCCCACCCGCGAGCCGAGCGACGTAGCGCACGCCCCCGGTCGGCGAGGTCGAGAGCGGGAGGACACTGTCGGGCTGTGCCGGATCACCGACCGGAAAGCCGATCCGCGCCTCGTCGCCCCATGACACCGCACCGTTGACGAGCTGCGCGCGCTTGACCTGCGCGCCGAATCCCGCGAGGACGACTGGCTCAACCGTGGTCGCGCTCGCTTGCCACGAGAACGCGATCAGGCCGTTTGCGTGCACCGGCTCCAGATGCTGGGTGAACCGGTTGGCGTTGCCGATCTCGGTCGTGAGCTTTGCCGTGACACCGGCGAGGATCACCTCCGGGGTCCCGTTGGCGTCGAGGTCCGCGCACGCGACCGAGACGCCGTCGATCTGGTGCATGAACTCGGAGGCACTGTTGATCGCCACGCCGAACTTCGTGGAGGTCAGCGCGGTCAACCGCTCCGCGTGGGCATCGCAGCAGGTGCTCGCGGGACCTTCGCAGCCGGTGGTGTCGCAGTTGAACGTCTCGACCGAAACCAGCTCGACGGCGGGCGCGTCGATCGGCGGCCACAGGTCCATCACCACGCTGTCCGCGCCACACACCAGACGCCCCTCGGGCGCGACGGTGTGGTTCGGCACGGAGACCGAGGTTCGCAGCACGGGCCGCATCGCATCGCGAGCGCTGTGCACCAGGGCCGTGGTGCGCGTGCACAGGACGTCGCCCCCGACGGGCAGATTCGCTACCTGCAGCGTCGCGCTGGTGATCACGTGCTCGGGTGCACCGGCGCACACCCCGCCGACCTCGGCCGCGATCTGGATCGACAGGGCGATCGGCTCAAGCCCGTCGTCCTCGGTCCGCAACCCCATCGAGACCGTGCCTGTCGCGCCGCACCCCGGGACCAGCGTCAGGATCGCTCCTGCGCCCAGGTTTGCGACGTCGTGAACGTCGAACAGCGCAGCCACGGTGTCGTCGATCACCAGCTCGTACGTGTGGGGCTCACCGGGCACCCACGCCGCGAGCTGCAGCAGGTTACCCTGCGTCACCGTGGCGACCGGTCCGGGGCTGACCTCGATCGTCGTGCCGGCGCTCGGAGCGTTGCACCCGACGACGAAGACGAGGAGGGCGAAGAACGCCGCGATCCGTTGACCCATCACGACCTCCGGCAACGGCAACAGGTCCAGGATACCACGCGGTCCCAGCGACGGGCCGGCGAACGTTTGGGGCGCGACCGTGGGTGACCGATGCGACGCGCACGCCGCACTGCTACTGTGGCGGTGTGGACGAGGACGCCAGCTGGACGAGCGGCACGACACGTGCGTTGGCGCGCGAGCCGGCCGCCGCGACGCTGCGGTCGCACAAGGTGCGGATCGAGATCGCCGAAGGGCCCGACGCCGGTCGCATGGTCGAGCTCGCCGGACCGGAGGTCCAGATCGGCACGGGCCGTGACTGCGACCTCGTGCTCGCCGATCCCACGGTGAGCCGGCGCCACTTGATGCTGCGCGTCGAGCGCGACGGCATCCGCGTCGCCGACGCGAGCAGCCGCAACGGCACCACGGTCGACGGGCTCCGCATCGTCGAAGCGTATGCGCGACCGGACTCGCTGATCGTCGTCGGCGCGACGACCCTTCGGCTCCGGTTGCTCGCCGACACGGTTGACCTCCCCCTCTCGCGACGCACCCGGTTCGGTGGACTGCTCGGCAGCAGCGTCGCGATGCGCCGTGTGTTCGCGCTCCTCGAGCGCCTGGCCGCGACCGACACCACGGTGCTGGTGGAGGCCGAGACCGGCGCGGGCAAGGAGCTGGTCGCCGAGGCGTTGCACGAGGAGAGCCGCCGCAGCGGCGGGCCCTTCATCGTGTTCGATTGTTCGGCCGTCTCTGCGAACCTGATGGAGAGCGAGCTGTTCGGTCATGCGCGCGGTGCGTTCACGGGCGCGACGGCGGATCGGATCGGTGCGTTCGAAGCAGCGGACGGCGGCACGATCTTTCTCGACGAGATCGGCGAATTGCCTCTCGAGCTCCAGCCCAAGCTCCTGCGCGTGCTGGAACGTCTCGAGGTCCGCCGCGTCGGCGCGAACGCGCCACGGGCCGTCGATGTCCGGATCGTGGCGGCGACGAACCGTTCGCTGGAGAAGGAGGTCGACGCGGGGCGGTTTCGTGAGGATCTGTTCTATCGCCTCGCGGTCGTGCGCCTGGGGCTGCCGCCGCTGCGCGAGCGCCTCGAGGACATCCCGATGCTCGTCGAGCATTTCGCGCAGGAGGAAGCGCGGCGGGGCCAGGCCCCGATCGTCCTGCAGGAAGCGACCGTGCGCGGCTTCCTCGACCAGGCCTGGCCGGGGAACGTACGCGAGCTGCGCAACGCGGTGAGACGCGCGGTCTCGCTCGGCGCTCCGTCCCACGCTGCGACGCCTGTCATCGATGTGCCCGCCGCGACCGGCGCGATGACGATCGAGCTCGATGTGCCGCTCAAGGTCGCGCGCGACCGGATGATCGACACGTTCGAGGAGCTGTACCTCGCCGAGGCGCTGAAGAAGACCGGAGGAAACGTCTCGCGCGCCGCCGAGCTCGCAGGCGTGAACCGCAAGTTCGTGCAGCGCGCCATGAAGCGGCTCGGGCTGCGCGACGACGAGGAGTGAGGTCACCAGACGATCGCCGCCCGAGCGATCGTCGTCGTCCATGCATCGGTCAGGCCTGGTGACAGCACGGCGCTCGCGTCGATCGCGACGTCGCCATGTCGGGTCTCGAAGCGCATGCGCCCGGCGGCACCACCGCCGCCGGTGGCGGCGCTCGGAGCGCTCGCACCGTTCGGAGAGCCCGCGAAGCCGCCCGCGCCACCTCCGCCAGTCGCCGCAGCACGCCCGAGCAGGCCGTTGTCCCCGCCGCGCGTGGAGGCGTTGGCCCCGGCCCCACCGTTGACCGCGAGCGTGCCGGCGATCGTGATCGCAGGTGCCTGGAGCACCAGGGTCCCGCCTGCTCCGCCGCCTCCGCCGCCGTGCTGATAGTCGCCGACGTAGCCACCGCAGCCACCTGCGTTGATCCCACCGGTCTGGTTGATCGTGATCGACGTGTTCGAGATCAACTGCAGCGCGGCACCGCCCGCACCGCCGACGCCGTGGTGGATCGACGAGCTGCCACTCCCACCACCACCGCCACCGCCGACGAGCCCGCCGAAACTCGTCAGTGGTTGCCCACCGGCTCCGGCCGCCGCACCGCCGGTCCCGCCGTTGCCACCCCCGCCGCCGCCAGCGGTCTGTGTCGATGGCGCGTGGCCTGACGGATCGGTATTGAGGTTTCCGAGGAAGCCACCAGGTGCGGCCTGGTCGTCGCTGTTACACGCGCTCTGGCCGTCGATCACTCCATCGATCACGATCGGCCCGGCGGCGAAGATCGCGATCGGCTCGACGGTGGAGCCCCAGTCGTGCGCCGAGAGGTGCAGCGGGCCGGTGATGTGGAGCGACTGCACGCGATAGACGCCGATGCCGCCGTGAATCCGGAAGTCCACCCCGTTTTGCTCGCCTTCGAACGCACCGTGCAGCGGCGGAGAGAACGGTCCGGTCTCGCTGGTGAGGGCGCCGACCGAGGTGATCCACACGCCGCCGAGCACGAGATCCGCGAGCGGTGCGGTCGGCGTTGTCAGCCCCGCTGAAGGGAACGTCACCGGATCGAGCACGCCGCAGTGTGCCGCGCCCCCCGCGACGCAGCCCCACGCGCACGGTTCGACCGAGGGCGTGGCGTTCGGCGCGGTGCAACTGCGCACCGCATCTCCGACGCACGTGACCCCGGCTGCCGAGCACCTGGTCTCGATCAGCCCCGCGTCGGGGCCCTGATCGCCGGTGTCCGGATCGACTTCGTCAAAGCCGATCCGACACGCCGCCATGAAGAGCGAGAACATGATCGAGGTCGCGCGCATGTCGATCGTCGGTGCATGTGCCGCGCCACGGCAACCTCGCGGACTCCCGCGGCGCTGCGACTCGCTTGTCGCAGCGATTCAGCGGGCGGCGGGTCAGTCTCGTCGCAGTCGACCCGCCAACTCGCACAAACCTGTGGTTCGCCGCCGGGCACGCTTCGTGCTGTTTGCTAGCTTCGTGTTGAATCCAGCGAACTTGTGGCCGCTGCTCGTGTGCGTCGTCGGCTGTACGGCCGATCCCGCGCCGCCCGATGCACCGGCACCTCCGACCGTTGCCTACCTCACCCCCCCCGAGCACCTGGTGCGAGCGTCGATGGCGCTCCGCGGGGTACGTCCGTCGGCCGCGGAGCTCCAGCGGATCGCCGCGGATCCGGAGGCGATCGGCGAGATCGTCGATGGGTACCTGGCCTCGCCAGCGTTCGGCTCGGTGATGCGTGACCTCCACGCGGAGACGCTACTCGTGCGAGTGGACGGCCCGGCGTTCCGGTCGTTCAACCAGCTCGATGGCCGCACGGTCGCGGAGGTCAACACCGTGTTCGAGGAGCCGCTGCGCTTGATCGAGTACGTGATCACGCACGATCGCCCGTACACGGAGATCGTGACGGCGGACTACACGATCTCCGATCCGATCAGTGCGGTGGTCTGGGGCCTGACACGCGACGGTAGCTCGACCGAGCTGCAGGTGTCGCACTACGTCGACGCGCGCCCCCTCGCCGGCATCCTGTCGAGCTCCGGGCTCTATGCGCGTCACATCTCGGCGGGTGCGAACTACAACCGCGGCCGAGCGAACATGCTGTCGAGCGCGCTGCTGTGCTTCGATTTCCTGCACTCGAACATCGACCTCGACACCTCGATCGATCTTGCGAACCCGCAGGTCGTGTCGAATGCCGTCCGCACCAACCCGTCGTGTGCCGGATGCCACCAGGCCCTGGACCCGCTCGCGAGCACGATCTTCGGGTTCCAACCGGGCGCCCGCTATACGCAGTACCCGGTGCAGATGTGGGCGCCGCAGTTCCTGGGCTGGATGGGAAAGAACGATCGCCCGCCGGGCTACTTCGGCGTGCCGGCGGAGACCGTCGCCGACGTCGGCCGGATGGTGGCCGTCGATCCGCGATTCCCTCGCTGTGCGGCATCGCGGTTCGCCGCCTACATGACCCAGACCGCCCGCGATGCGCTGCCGTTCGATTGGATCACGGAGCTCACCGCATCGTTCGTCGACGCGAACTTCAGCGCGAAGCGCCTCGCCCGAGAGATCGTGCTATCGGACCGATTCCGCGTGTCGCACGTGACCGTCGATGCTGGCCCCGACGAGGCCGAGGCGACGAACGGGATGCTCCACGTGCGCCCCGAGCAGCTCGACACGATGTTCTACGACCTCACCGGGGTTCGCTGGCTGTCGAGTGACACGGGCACCGTGTACGAGGGCGCGACGGTCAACAACAACCAGCCGATCCCATATGGCCAGGCGAACCTGCTCCGAAGTGACCACGCGGGATTCCGCACGATCGCCGGCGGCATCGATTCGTACTTCGTCACGCACCCCGTGCTCACGACCAGCGCGGTGTCGAGCCTGACGCTGCGCGTGCTCGCCTCGACGGCGGCGGGGTTCGTCGTCGACGCGGACTTCGCGCAACCCGCGGCACAGCGCCACTTGCTCACCGGCGTGGAGGTCACCGACACCGCGGAGCCCGTCGTCCGCGCACAGCTCGCTGCGCTCCACGCGCGAATTTTCGGCGCGCTCGACGCGCCCGGGAGCACGGAGGTCGGCGAGACCTACGCACTGTTCGCCTCTGTGGTGTCGCGCTCCGGCGATGTTCGCCATGCGTGGAAGACCACCCTCACCGCGATGTTCTCCGACCTTCGGGTCGCACACTACTGAGGTTCAGCCATGTCGATCTCACGCCGTCAGCTCCTGTGGTCCTCGGCCGCTGCAACCGTCGCGCTGTCCCTCCCGGGCCGTCGCCGTCAAGCGCACGCCGCCAGTGTGGGCGCGCCGAAGAACTTGATGATCGTCCTGGCGTTCGGGGGTTGGGACACCTCGTATGCCATCGATCCCAAGCCCCCCGGCGGGGGCGTGGACGTCCCGACCGGAACCATCGCGACCTATGGAGGTCTCGACGTGCTGGTCGATCCGTCGCGGCCGTCGGTGAGTGCGTTCTTCTCGAGTCATCACGCGCGCACCGCGATCGTCCGCGGGATCAGGATGCCGGGCATCTCGCACCTCGCCTGCACCCAGCAGATCCTCACCGGCGCGCGCAACGAGACCAGCCCCGACGCGGCGGCGATCGTCGCGCACGCGAACAGTCCTGACTTCCCGATCCCGTACCTCGTCCTCGGTGACTATGCGTTCGCCGGCCCGTACGCCGCGAGCATGGGGCGCGTGGGAACGTCGAACCAGCTCGTCGGCCTGCTCGATGCACGCCAGGCGTTCCCGGTCGACGGGCGCCCAGCCGCGTTCGTGCCGACCCAACCTGACGAGGCTGCGATCCGGGCCTACACCGTCGCTCGCGCAAGTCGGGAGCGCGCCGTGCGAGGCGCGACCGGCTACAACAAGAAGCGCGTCGATGACTTCGTGACGTCGCTGACGCGCGGTGATCGCCTCCGCGATCTCAAGGACGGTCTCGGCCAGCGCGGTGCGTTGCTCGACCTCAACGGCCAGCGCGATCTGGCGATCCAGGCGGTGTCGACCGGCATCTCGCGCACGGTGATGCTGTCGGCGCAGCGGTACTGGGACACCCACGAGCGGAACAACGACCAGAGCGCGTCGCACGAGGCGCTCTTCAGCGGAGTCGGGTCCCTGGTCGACGCGCTCGAGGCGCATCCGGGGACCTACGGCGGGGCGACGATGCTCGACGAGACCGTCGTCGCCGTGATCTCGGAGATGGGCCGCACCCCGAGGCTCAACGGTGCCGCCGGCAAGGATCACTGGCCGGTGACGAGCGCGCTCCTGATCGGCGGCGGCGTGCGCGGCGATCGCATCTACGGCGGAACGAGCTCCACCGGCGAGGCGCAGCTGTGTGACTTCGCGACCGGCGACGCCTCGGCATCGGGGCGCACCATCGAGCCACGCCACTTCGTCGCCGGCCTCGTCAAGCTGTGCGGCGTGGACCCCACCACCGAGCTCCCCGGAGCGGAGGCGTTCGATGCGTTCATGGCATAGCGTGATGCTGGCGGCCTGCCTCGCGGCGTGCGGCACCGACACCAATACGTCGGAGCCTGATCTGTCGTGCCAGACCTCCGGCCTGACGTACCAGACGTTCGGGCATCCGTTCGTTCTTGATTGGTGCCGCGGCTGTCACTCGAGTGCCCTGCCCGACGGGATGCGTCAGGGCGCGCCGCTCGATGTCAACCTGGACGACCTCGACCACGTGCGCATGTGGTCCGCCGAGATCGCGAGCAGGGTCGCCGGTCCGATGCCGACGATGCCTCCCGCGGATGGCCCGTCGACGGAGGAGCGCGAGTTGCTGGCCGAGTGGATCCGCTGCGGTGCGCCCGACTGATTCCGCGACGTTAGGTTTCCCGACATCGGCGCCTGAGGCGCGGGCACCGCGACGCGTGTGACCACGTCCGAGAAGGTGTGGCTTTACATGCCGCGGCCGCGAGACGAACCTCGCGTCGCCATCTCACGGGGAGCTGAGTTATGGATGATCTCGATCTCACCGAGAAATCTCCGCGCACCTACGACGAGGACGACGACGTTCCGATCCATGTCGGACCACCTCAGCGCGCGCAGGAGCTGCGACCTCTGTCCTTGACCCGCGCTGCGCGAGGGACGCGGACCAGCATCGTGCCTCCGCCGATCCCCACCGGACAGCGCCGCGCCGTCACGCTCCCGCCTCCGATCCCCGCCGGATCGCGACGCGCCGCAACCGTGAGG